>WFWZ01000272.1 GCA_015490875.1 Planctomycetaceae bacterium | reverse complement strand
CCGTTGATCCGTAATACTTCCTTGGAATGTTTCAACGTGCTCGCCGGGAATCTTCCGCTGATGGACCAGCGCTCGGACGCGGTCTCCCTGCTCGCCAAGCCAGGAGACGAGCCGACGGCCGATCTTTCCTGAACCCCCGAACACGGCCACGGTTCGTGCCATTCGCACTTCTCCTTGTCAAGCCGCTTTTATGCTCCCTACGACGCACCTCTGCGCAGTCGACGTCCGCCGGCCATCGTAGCGGTCATGGGCTGGCTCGGCAAACCAACCCTTGAAATGGCGGACAAGGGAGCCGACAATGGATGCTGTCCGCGGTGACGAGCAGGAAGGGAAAAAGGGCCGTCTCCTTTCTTGCTACCACGCCATCCCTCCCGCCTTTGATAAACTGGTCGGCCCACGGCCTTTCTTCCGAGTCCCGCCCATGCTTGCTCCACACCGATTGCCGAACTCGATACACTGGCTCCTTCTGTTCGTCTGCACTCTGAGTACAGCTGGGAGATACGCGCTGGCCGAGGATGGCAAGGAACGACGCGTCCTGCGAGCCGGAATCGTAGGGTGTGATGCGCACGCACTGCCGTGGACGCGGATTCTCAATAATCCCCAGGCTACGGGCAAGTTGGCCGAGATGAAGGTGGTCGCGGCGGTTCCCGGTGGCAGTCCGGATATCCCTCAAAGCATGGAACTGCTCAAGAAGCAGCGTCAGGCCATCGAGGCACTGGGAGTCGAGATGGTCGATTCGATCGAAGAGCTTCTACCGAAAGTCGACGTGGTCATGCTACTAAGCATCGACGGTCGTAAGCATCTCCCGGAAGCACGCCAGGTTTTTCCCTCAGGCAAACCTGTCTTCATCGACAAGCCGATCGGTGGAACACTGGCCGAAGCGATCGCCATCTTCCGTCTGGCTAAGAAACATCAGGTCCCAGTCTTCACGAGTTCCTCGCTGCGCTTCGCCAAAGGGACAATCGACGCAGCCAAGAATCCCAAGCTGGGGAGAATTGTGGGTTGCGACCAGTATGCTCCTTGCCCACTCGAGCCCCACCATCCCGATTTCTTTTGGTACGGCATCCACGGCGTCGAACCTCTGTTCACCATCATGGGGACCGGCTGCGTGTCGGTCACGCGCATCCACACCGACGGGAACGACGTGGCGGTCGGCGTGTGGAAGGACGGACGGATCGGCGTGTTTCGTGGTATCCGCGAGGGACGACGGGGATACGGTTCGACGATTTTCGGAACTCGTGGTATCGTACCTGGAGGCGGCCGATGAGAGCAAACGGCAAGGAGGCAAGCCGGTGACTCTCGAATCGGTACTCAAGAAAGCCCAACAAGAGGCCCAACGCCTTGTTCCCTGACCCACGCCTACCAGACACCTTTCCGTCACACACCTCACCCCTCACCCCTCACACCTCCAAGGACACTTCCCATGACACACTCACGTCCCTCCGAAACAAAGACATCCGACCGACGCCAGTTCCTCGGCCGAGCCGGCCAAATCGCGGCGGGTACGGCACTCGCCGGTCTGGCCGTACCGCATGTCCACGCCGGCGAGGACAACACGATTCGGCTCGCCCTCATCGGCTGCGGCAACCGAGGCAGCGGAGCGGTGGCCAACGCCATGAACTCCGAGTACGGTCCGGTGAAGCTCGTCGCGATGGCGGACATCGTGCAGGACAAGATGGACCGAGCTTACAAGGTGTTGTCGGAGAAATTCAGCGACCGCGTGGACGTTCCGAAGGAGCGACAATTCATCGGGTTCGACGCCTATAAGAAGGCGATCGACTGTCTGGGACCCAACGATGTGGCGATGATCACGAACTTTGCTTATTTCCGTCCCACGCAGTTGGAATACGCGGTCGAAAAAGGAGTGAATGTCTTTATGGAAAAATCGTTTGCTCCCGATCCTCCGGGCTTGCGACGACTGATGAAGGCGGGGGAAGCCGCCAAGAAAAAGAACCTCAAGATCGCCGCGGGCCTACAGTGCCGCCACAGCGTCAATCGGCAGGAGATGATCCGACGAATTCGAGATGGGCAGATGGGCGAGATCCAGTTGATTCGTGCCTACCGCATGCATCGAGTCGGCACGATGGGCCCGAAGCCCAAAGGCTACAACGAGTTGCTCTGGCAGATTCGCAATTTCGTCCGCTTCTTCTGGGTATCCGGAGGTCTGTTCGCCGAGATGAACATCCATCAGATCGACGAAATCTGCTGGCTCAAGGGAGCCTATCCCGTTTCGGCACTCGGGATCGGAGGCCGGAGGGCCAACAGTCCCAATCGAGGCCAAGGATTCGACTCGATGCATGTCGAGTGGACCTTCGCCGACGGAACGAAGGCGACAGACGACGTCCGGTGGCTCGGAGGACACTGCTTCAACGAGTTCGCTACCTTCGTGCACGGGACCAAATGCGCTGGTCAATTCTCCGGAAACATCCATGCCGGCACGACGCGCATCTACAAGGATCAGCGCATCGCTAAGGACAACATCGTCTGGCAGGCACCGAAAGAGAAGTACACACCGTGGGACGCGGAATGGAACGTGCTGCTTCGGAACATCCGCGAGGATCGACCGCAGAATGAAGTGGAACGAGCGGCGTTGTCGAATTTCGCCGATTTGATGGGTCGAGCCGCGTTGCACAGTGGTCGCGTGATCACGTGGGATGAAATCACGCAGTCGAACTTCCAGTTCGTCAAGGACATCGATTCGCTCGACTACGACAGCGAACCGCCGGTCAAACCGGGCCCCGATGGCTATTACCCTGTCCCGATCCCCGGAGAATGGAACGAAACCTAACGCCCGATTGGGGAAGTGACCGTCAGGACCATGGCGTGCCGAGGCGCAACAACGGTCTGACTCGTTCGAGACGGCGCCAAGAAGTGTCTATCCTCCGAACACGTCGCCAATACTTTCGGCGGTGAGGATTCGCTCGGCCCAGACAAGAAGCTGTTCAGAATCGGCATCATCGATGCGCTGGCGGCACTCGGGAGGGATCTCGCCGAACTTTCGCACAAGCAAGCGAATCAATACTTCCGCCTCGCCCTGCTCCAATCCTTCTGCAATCCCTTTCTCGATACCCTTCTCAATCCCCTGCTCAACACCTTGCTTGAAGCCCTTCTCTAATCCCTCTTCGATCCCTCTCTTGATCCCTTCCTGAAGCCCCTTCTCGATCAGTTCCTTTTCCCACTCTTTGATTCGCTCTTCCAACATGGCTCCAAAGTCTCGTATTTCAGCCAGTTCCTCAGTCAGTCTTTCCCCACCTGAGTATTTCGTGAAGAATCGCAAAGCCCAGTGGACTACACGCCGCGTCGACTCGCGTCGAGCTGGATCATCACACCACTTTCGTAACGCGGCGCCCGCCTGACGCAAGTCGTCCGGTGTCTTGCATTTCTCCAAGCGAAACACGACCGCCGCCAGGTTGTTCATCGTGGCGAGTTCGTCGGGATCCTGAGCTTGCTCTTCCAACAGGAAGTACCGCATCCTCGGGCGATACGCAGCCAACTCTTCGGGAGACTCAACGATCAACTCGGCCACATCCAGCGGCGCTCTCCACGGGACTTTCCCATTATACAGCACGATCGGCAAGACCGGCGGCAGTGGCTCACTCGGGGCCACCTTCTTCTCGTCGACCAACTG
>WFWZ01000271.1 GCA_015490875.1 Planctomycetaceae bacterium | reverse complement strand
GCCGCTCCTTGTACCTCATTACATTCTGCTTGCGGGTTGGATTACGAGCGCCGTCATGCACATCTACTCGTTCGATCTCCGACGACAAGGTTTGGGCCCCATACCTGCGCGCGTCTTCCGCCGGCCTCGGGTGCGACGATGGATGCGCCGCACTCCGGTTGTGCTCGCCTACGTCGCCGCCCTGGTTGCCATGGTCCGGGCAATCGCGCAGGGGTGAAGAGGCCATCGAGTAACGTTGCGCGTAGGTTGCAGTGACACAAGAGTGGAATGGTATCCCACTTCTCGTTGTCGCTTCCCGACACTCAACCATCTTCGCGCGTTTGATTGTTGTCGGGGCATCGAGATTGCTGCGGTTTGCCTATGGTCGAGTCTCGGGCAGATCGCATCGAGCACTGGTCCGATCGGGCCTAAAAGTCATCTGCACCAGGTCGATATCCTGCGAGCATCAAAATGGTGGCTTAAGGAAGTGTCCTTCCGGCAAGCGTCTGTGTAGTTTCCGGGCGGACGGGGTAGGTTGGAGGCCGTGCGAACCTCGCACCATCGGAGCCCCAACACATGCCAGCCGATTCGCGTCCGTGCGAACCGAGCCTCAAGAAGCTGCCCACGCGTTCGCCCACTGGCGGCATCAGAAGCCCGCCAACTGAGACCGAATCGCCCAAGAGTTGCGGAAACTCGCATGCCCACCGACGTCGAAGATCACCCGGGCGGAGCGCAGTCGTCACTCGGCCTGCGCAGCTGGCCCTTGTTTGTCGCGGCGAGGTTCCTCGAGACGGCGTAGTCGCTTCTCGCAATAGCGCGTCTGCCGTTTCCGGCAATACTCGAGTAGCATCCGGGGGGGCGTGACCGACCAGCGCGTTCAAGAATCCTCGAGTCGCATCTTACGGCGGGTGCGGAACGCCGAAGTAGCCAGGAAATGGGGGTCGCGGAAAACAGTTCACGAACGCCTCAGACGCCGCAGATAGCCAACACGCCAGAAGCGCCCTCTCTGGTCATGGAGCTTTACATTGTTCCCGATATGAACCGGGCAAGTGGATGCTCACGGCCACTCCCAATGACAAGCCTTGCAAAGCGAGTTATGCTTTCCGCCAATCATCCATTCGCAAACCGGCGATCCACGAGAAGTGTTGCGTGTTACCCGTTACCAGGATGCGATCAGCGGACAGCGCTGTGGCAGCAATGATCAGATCGGCGTCGTTCCGCGGATAGCCGCCCTTCGTGGCAGCGACCCATAGATCGGCGGCACGCAACAAGACCGACATATCGATTTGCAAGACGTCGCTTGTTGCGGCCAAGGCGAGGAATTGTTGGATCTGCCGGTCGGCGTTTGCAGCTCGCAGGCCACGTATGATTTCGTACACCGTCAGCGATGAATATGCCAAACGGTGGTGTTCGGCCAAATATTGCCGAGCCCGTTCCCGAACGGCAAGATTCCTGCCCTTGAGAACCTCCGAAAGAATGTCGGTATCGAGGATCGCGGATTCCATTCGGCTACGGTACGTTACGAGTTAGGCGGGCGCGACCAGAAACGACTCGGTCGAAGGCGTCGACCTGGTCGTCGGTCAATTCGTCCAGAATACTCGTCCACTCCTCCACGGTCTGCGAAGGCCGCTCGCGGGCTGACTGACGCCCGGCGCCTGGTACTTCAATCGTCAGCTGTCGCACTCCGGCGAGGTGACAGCCGGTGATCTCCTCGAGGACGCGCCTTTGCTCCCGGCTCAGATCTGTCACGTCGATCCTTAGCTCGTGTTGACTCATAGCGGCGGCTCCTTCGATGACATAGATCGGCAATTGCCTCCATTCGTGGCGTGCCTTCACGGACCGAAGTCCACGCGAACTCCAGCGATTCACATGTCCATTCTACCTCGTCCGGCAAGTGCGGCCAGTTCAGTGCCGATGCCTCGCCAGGTTCATATACAGACGGAGTCATATCGGCCCCACCGAAGTCCTTGAGCTCGTGAGTGAGGCCGATGGCCCCTGATTGTCTAGTTCATACTGAGGCAGAATACCCATTCTGTTGGTATACTACGCAGGCTACGCGTCGAATACGAGGATATTCGACGCAAGCCCGAGCGGGGTCCGACTCACGTCCGCCCTCGCCGGCAGTGTACAACATCTTGTGACATAACATGTTGTGACCAGAACCAGCCTCCCCCGCAGAAAGTTAGACGCCTTCGGCGAGGACTGAGACAAGTTGCGAGTCCATGAGTCTGCCTCCATTGCCGCTCCGCGGCAATAGAGCAGTCGAGAGGAGAAAGGAGAAAGGCGATCCAGTTGAGAAGAGCTCACCCTTTCTCCTCTCGGCTGCGGTCGACTCTCTACTTCCTACTCTCTGTTCGAAGCTCCACGGGAATAGAGAGTCGAAAGG
>WFWZ01000270.1 GCA_015490875.1 Planctomycetaceae bacterium | reverse complement strand
GTGTAGATCTGCGTCGCATTCAGATCGGCATGACCCAACAACGCCTGGATGTGACGCACGCCCGCTCCGTTGAGCATCATCTCCGTCGCCGCCGTGTGGCGGAACAAGTGACAGGTCCGCTTTTCGGGTGTATGATTGGTGCTATGCAGATGTCCATGCTCGTCAAGCTGCAAGCCGAATGGCCTCAGGGATCACAACGCGCTGGGGAATTGCTTGCCCTCATTCCCCAGTTTCTCTGTTCTTTCCGAGTTTATGAGGGTAGACTGGCGCCTCGCGAAACGCGGGAGAAAGGCTCCTCCGCGGCCAGCTTCCCAGGCAACACCACAGCCCAGCGACTGCTTTCCCAGCGACTGAGAGAAACATGACAACCAGCCAACAGCGTGACGGCCAGCGCATGCGGTGGCGCTTTGCGGCGCCGTTCGTCTGGCTTGCGGCGCTCGCGCTTTCCGGCTGCCATGTGGCACCTCCCAACCTCTTGTCGCCCGGAGACCTGACACAGCAGCGGACGCGCGCCGTCATGTTCGACCCGTACTCGGACGTCGACATCGGTCCGGAAGTCGTTGGTGGGCGACCGCGCGAGTTCCAACATCCGCTGCCTCAGGCCGATCGCAACGATCTCGTCCAGCAACTCCAGACGCCGCTCCCCGGCGGAGCTTCCCCTGCCCTGCTTCCATCCCAGGGGCGTTGACGATCGCGCATCAAGGCTCACGGTTCATAAGCTTCGCGGAAGGGATTACGGCCGCGAGGCATCCAGCGGCAAAAGGCGATGCCCAGGAAATAGAGTGCGACCAGCGGGATGCCCAGCATCAGCATGCTCATCGGATCGGCCGGCGTCAGCAGCATCGAGAGCACGGTGATCACCAGGACGGCGATTTTCCAGTGGGCTGTATAGGACTCGATGGTGAAGATCCCAAGCCGCTGCAGAAAGAGCATGGCCAGAGGCAATTGGAAGGCGATGCCGAAGCCGACCGGGAGCATCAATACGAGGCTGATCCATTCGCTGATGCGGGGTTCGGCATCGATGTTCATGCTCTCGTTGAAACTCAAGAGGAACTTCAGCACGTAACGAAAGACGCCGAAAAACGCCAATGCGGCTCCCGCCCAAAAAAGTGCGGCACTGATCGGCAGAAAAACATAGACGTAGCGCCGTTCGTGCGGGTAGAGTCCAGCCGACACGAAAGTCCATAGCTGATAGAAAACATAGGGACTGGCCAGCACGAGTCCCGTGACAAAGGCGGCCTTGACCCAGATCAGGAAGGCTTCCTGGGCATTGAGTGACGTAATCTTGGCACTGACGGGACGCCAGATGCGTATCGGTCGCATTTGCCGGATGTCGGGCGGCGGGAGTCGAACGTCGAAACTCGAGCCGTTGCTTGTCGACCTG
This sequence comes from Planctomycetaceae bacterium, assembly GCA_015490875.1. GTDB lineage: Bacteria > Planctomycetota > Planctomycetia > Pirellulales > Pirellulaceae > S141-3. The sequence continues at coordinate 7,019 of WFWZ01000270.1, read as the reverse complement.
GCCGATCCGGCGGCGGGCGATGGCTTATCCGACTTGCCGAGGGCTTGCGCGAGGATCGATCGCTCGACATAGGCTCGATCGTACTGCAAATCGTACTGACTGACGATGTTGGCAATCCGCTCCCGCTCGGCCTTGGACAGATCGGGATAGTCTTCGGCGAGCCGGTGGAGTGTCTTTTCGGTGTAGAAATCTTCGAGTGCCGCTTTGAGCGGAATCTGGACCGCGCGGACGACGCGGCCGGCGAGGAAGAGTCCGATGACAAAACCGACGACCAGCCCGATGACGGCTCGGAAGAGGCAGATGCGCAGCTCTTCCAGATGCTCGCCGAAGGTCATCTTCGTGCTTTCGAACAGATCGTCGGTGTAGGGCTCCGCCATGGCACGACTCCAGCGGCAGCTCCGGCAGGGCCGGAAAGGGAGAGGACGGGGAGCGACCAGGCGTTCCAGGTCGCGAAGACAGCCACCGTTTGCGGAAGAGGCACAACGGCTGGCCGCGAGAAAACCGCATGGGGACTCGAGTGGGAGCAAGCGTGCTGCAGGCACACCGGGAGTGCCCACTCGCGAGACCGGAAGACTCTTCTATCTTAGTCGCCTGCCGGGGGCTCGCCAATAGTGGCTCCTCCGCCTGCAAATGGGCATATCCTGCTAGCGCTCGGTTGCGTCGTCTTAGGCGAAGACAGTCTATTTGGACGTGGTTGCTATTCCGCCAAAGTAAGCCACCCAATTACTCACCCCTCACGACCCGCCACGCACTTTCGCGCTGGTGTGCAAGTCTTCGATCATCGTACCGTATCCGAAGCGTCATGGAACAGGTCGATGTAGCTCCGGTACATAAAACGCCGATTGCGAGCATGGCCGGTGATCTCGGTCAGGATACCGGCTGCCGCTAAGCGCGATACTAAGTCGTTCGCGGACTGATATGTCTTTCCGATCACCTGCTGCACCTCGTTGACGGAGACAATCGGGTGCTCGTACAGATGCTCGAGTACGCGGTAACCGTTGGCTGCCGCTCGTCCAAGCTGTTCGGTAATGGCCTGGCGGTGAGTTTCTCGCAGGGTCAGAATGCGCCGAGCGGTCACCGTCGCCTGATCGCTGACCTCGATCACGCCGCGGAGAAAGAACTCGAGCCATTGTTCCCAGGTCCCTGCGTCGCGCACTGCCTGCAAGCGATCGTAATACTCCTGGCGATACCGCTTGAAGAAGTACGACAAGTACAGCACCGGCTTTTGCAGTACGCCTTGCTGGCACAACAGGAACGTGATCAACAGCCGACCCACGCGGCCGTTGCCGTCGAGAAACGGGTGGATTGTTTCGAACTGAGCGTGCGCCAGCCCGACCTTGATCAACAGAGGCATATCAGAATCAGTATTCAGGAAGCGTTCCAGATCTGATAGCGCGGATGGGACTTCATGAGGCGGTGGCGGGACGAACGTTGCTTCCTTCAGCGCGCAACCTGCCGGACCAATCCAATTCTGGCTCCGCCGGACGTCGCCGGGCGTCAGGTGCGAGCCCCGAACGCCTGTCAACAGCTTGCCGTGAATCTCGCGAATGAGCCGCACGGAAACGGGAAGTTCTGCCAGACGCTTGAGTCCGTAATTCATGGCACGGACATAATTCACTACTTCGTCGACGTCGCGGGGGCGGTCCGGAGCGAGGATTTCTGCCTCGGCGGCCAAGACGTCCTGGAGCGAACTCTGTGTTCCCTCGATTTGACTTGAGAGAACGGCTTCCTTGCGAACATACATGTAGACGAACAAGTCAGGGTGCGGCAGCGTCTGAATGGACCCATCCAACCGCCCCAATGCCCGGTCCGCCTGCGACAGGAGAGCTTGAAGCCGCCCGTCAATCTCTACTGGCGGCTCGGGCGGTAGTGGCGCCGGAATGAACGCCCGGTATCCGGCCGGTTGGCTGACGTATCTCCCGGCTCGATGCGGCGAGGGAGGACTGTTCTCGTTCATAGAATTCCGCTTTCCGCCGCCACGACGCGGCGACGGGTTTTCGCTCAAGTCAGCCTGGAATAGAAATCCAAAGTCACCTCCTTATTCAAGGCACACTTTAGTATATGTCGGTTCGTCACCCATGTTAAGGGTAGCCTTGATTTCGCCGAGGATCCCCGTCTCGAGGGACGAGGCCGACTAGAGGCTCAGTAGTCCCGAAACGGCCCTCGTGGCTCGGCGGCCGCCATCGCCTTCTCCCATTCCGCCAGACGCTTTTGGACCATCGCCAGCACGTCGGGACGTTCTTGCGAAAGGTCGCGCGTCTCACCGATGTCCGCCTCCAGATCGAAGAGTCCTCGGCCCGCTTTCCCCATGTCGACCCATTTCCACTTGCCGACGCGAGCCGCCACGTGGTTGCGCCGCTTCCAGAACATTTCGCGGCGAGGCGATGGAGCCTCGCCCCGGAGCGTCGGCCACCAGTCGAATCCATCGAGGACGACTCCTTCAGGTGGCGCAATGCCGGCCGCGCTGGCCAGACTCGGAAGCAACTCGAGACTCGTCAAAAACGCATCGCTCACATTTCCAGCGGGAACGCCTCCGGCCGGCCAACGCACCAGGCACGGGACGCGAATGCCTCCTTCCCACATCTGCCCCTTGTGGCCTCGCAGCGGCCCGTTGTCCGCTCCGCCGCTTCCTCCGTTGTCGGAAAAGAAAATGACGATCGTGTTATCGGCGATCCCTTTCTCATCAAGCAGCCGCAGCAGTCGGCCGATCGAGGCATCCATGCAGGTCACGGCAGCCCGATAATCGCGCCGGCGCGCTTCGCGCGTGACAACCTGGGCCGGTGCCGCATAACGAAACCGAGGCACCGTTCGGTACTCGGGATCTACGGGGGGGTACATCTTCTTGTATGTTTCGGGAGCCTGGACGGTGGTGCGAATGCGCGGATCGAGATTGGATGCGTTGTGCGGAGCATTGAAGGGAACGTAGAGGAAGAACGGCCGCTTGCCCGCGTGTTCCTCGAGGAACCGCACCGCCTCGCGTTCGAAGAGATACGTGCAGTAAGTCCCCTTGTCTGCTTCGGTCGGTGACGTGTTGCGCATCATGCTCGGGACGCCGTAACGCTCATGCGTATAGTAGTCGATCCCCGTATTGACGAACCCGTAAAAGTCATCGAAGCCGCGCGACGTGGGAAGGAACCGCTTGAGCGAACCCAGATCCCATTTGCCGTAGATTCCGCTGACATAGCCGGCTTGCCGAAGGACCTCGGGAATGAGGATTTCTCGCGTGTCCATCCCCCCGATCCGCTCGAACGTTACGGCGTACTCCTCGGGCGTGTACCGATGCCCGTAGTCGGGAGCTTCGTTGCGAATCATGTCGTAGATGCCGTTGCGCTGCGGATAGCGCCCCGTCAGAAGCGCGGCGCGCGACGGCGTGCAGGCCGGCCAGGCGACGTAGAAGTTGGTCAGACGCGTGCCTTCCTTGGCAAGTCGATCCAGATGAGGAGTACGGATGCCATTGCCGAGCAGCCCCAAGTCCTGATAGCCCTGATCGTCCGAAACGATCAGAAGAATGTTCGGGCGTTCGGCCGGCAAGGCGATGGACGCTAGGCCAATGAGGTACACGGCGAGTAACGAGGGAACACACGACTTCATGGGAGCTACCGAGATGCTATGAGAAAGGAGGAGGATTGTGGTCCCCGAGACCGGTCGTCTCGTTGGTCTTCCCAAGGCGATTGGCGATACCGTGAGGTAAACGGAATATCAGCAAGCCAGACCGACCACCGAGGCGGCTTCTCCTTGTCCGCTTCGTAATGCCGGGGGACGCGTTTGCCACGACATTCCATCGGGTTCGGGAACCAAGTCGCGGGAACTGCCATCGAACGAAGAGTTGGCCCCGCCGTTTCGTTCTTCCGAGGACGAATCCTGGTCGGATGTATCGGTGTCGTTCGGCTGGTTGTCATCTCCTTGAGTGGCCCGACGTTGGAACTCGGCTTCCATCTCTGCCTTCTGCCGCTCGAATTCTTGCTGCAGTTTCTGCTGGTCGAGTTCCTTCTGCACTTCCTCTTGGATTTGTCTTGCGGCCGAGGAAAACCCCAGCAAGGTGACGATCATGGCGAACCCGAAAAGAAACAGCCAGAGGGTTCCAATGGCTCCGATGATCGCTCCGGCGATCGCGAATCCGCGAGGCTGCTTGGTGAGCCCGACGAGGCTCAACAGAAAGCCGATGGGACTCAAAAGGCCACAGGAAAGAAAGCCCACGAGGGAAACGATGAAACCGGCGATCCCCAACCCGTTGGTTGGGGCAGGCTGCACCACGACGTTCGTGGTCGGACCAGGAGAAACGTTCTGAGACATCCCGTGCACCTCCCATGGAAGAGAAGAAATGAGACCAAACGAAACCACGAAACGATTGTAGTACAGCCGGCGCGTCGGGAGGTCCGCTAACCCCCAAACTTGGCCGTGGTCATGTTTTCTTCCACGAAGCCATCGAGCACCACGGCAGGGGACTCCACGACCTGCACTTCCGGCCGGCACTCGGCCGGAACCAACATCGATTCGCCCTTGACCAATGGGCGCTCGGCCGCATCGCCGGCAACCGCAATAGCTCCTTCAACCACCGTCAGTACATGGAAACTCGGTTCCGACGGCCACGTCAACGCGGGGTTGCGGAGATCCAGCCTCCAGCGGAGCCAGGTGAAGGCGAAGCAACGCACGAGCTCGACCGTCGGTTCGGGCACCTCGGAAGAAATCGGTTGGATCGGGCCGCGATCGAAGTCGATAACTTCCAAGGCCTGCTCGATGTGGAGTTCTCGAGGTCGGCCATCGGGACCGACGCGATCCCAGTCATACACCCGGAACGTCGTGTCGCTCGATTGCTGAAGCTCGGCCACAACGATGCCGGCTCCCAGTGCATGCACCGTTCCGGCGGGAATGAAGATGCAGTCTCCGGCTTTGGGAACGATGACGTTCAGGCAGTCGACCACGCGCTTCTGGTCGATGGCTTGCCGAAAAGAGGCTCGGTCGACGCCTGGCTGAAGTCCGGCATAGAGGCGACTTCCCGCGTCGGCATGGATGACGTACCACGCCTCGGTCTTGCCGTAATCGGGTGGATCGAGCTGGGCCGCCTGAGCGTCGTTGGGATGAACTTGGACGGAAAGGTCTCGTTGGGCGTCTAAGAACTTCAACAACAAGGGAAAGCGATCGCGACGGCCGCGGCCGCCTCCCACGAGCCGCTCGCCGTAGGTTTCCAGTAGTTCATGCAAGGTTCGGCCCGCCAAGGGACCAGCTTCGACCACGCTTTGATCTTCTCCGTGGTCCACGACTTCCCAACTTTCCGCGTAGCGTTCGCCATCCCCCAGACGCTTATGGAGGAGCGTTTCCAAACGCCGTCCGCCCCAAAGATAATGTTTGAAGATCGGTCGGAAGCGGAGCGGGTAGAGTGCCGTCATGATGCGATCTACGGATGGGATTCACGCGAGCGGCCAGCGAACGGGGATGCCGATTTGCCGACCATTGTACGGCAAACCTGCGGCCGGGGAATCCTTGGGTGGACGAAGCGGCATTCAGATGGCTTCCGGACCTCGCTCGCCCGTCCGGATTCGGATGCATTCGTCCATCGGGAGAATAAAGATTTTGCCGTCACCGATCGCGCCTTTTTCCCCTGTGCGGGCTGAACGCAAGATGGCATCGACCGTCGGCTGCACAAAGTCGTCGTTCACGGCGATCTGAAGTTGCACTTTGCGGAGTAGATTCACCGTGAACTCGTGGCCCCGATAGACTTCCGTCTGACCTTTCTGCCGACCGAACCCCTGACAGTCCATGACCGTCAGTCGAAAGACTTCGACTTCCGTGAGGGCTGACTTGACGGCCTCAAGTCGACTCGGCTGGATGATGGCGATGATCAGTTTCATGAAAGTCTGGCCTTTTGCAGAGTAGGAGCTCGCAACGTACTGCCGGCAATCTATCCGCCGCTGCATGGCGCGACAAGGGCTACCTCGGGCATGCTACGTACGCGGCGATGACTCCAGCGGGCCCCCAGGCCTCGGCAGGTGAGGCGGACACCTGCACGAGACCCTTGTTGGGGTACCCTGCTGAACGTGGAGTGAGCGGGCGTGGCCCGCTCGCAGGTCAGTTGCTGGTTGCCGGCTTGGGAGCGGGCGCCAGCGCAGCGCCCATCGCCCGTCCACTGCCAACCGGCTCGACGAAGACTTGGGATTCGGCCACCAGACTTGGCGGATAGGCGTGCATCCCGTGTTCGCTCAGATCCAGGCCTTCGAGTTCCTCTTCGGGTGAGACGCGAAGCATGCCGGCCGAACGAAGGAGCCAGGCCAGTCCGAAAACGGTGAAAAAGGCCCAGGTGCAGATGATGGCCGTGCCAGCCAGTTGCGTCAGGAAGGAAACTTCGTCACTGAAAATGCCGGTTGCCAAGCCGCCCCAGATCCCGCACAAACCATGAACCGGCCAGGCTCCCACAGGATCATCGATGCGCAGTCGGTCCAGCAGCAGGATTCCGCCGACGACCGCGACACCAGCCACGCCGCCGATCACGATGGCTTCCCAGTTCTGGACCTTGTCGCAGTTGGCGGTGATACCGACGAGGCCGGCGAGGACGCCGTTGAGGGCCATCGTCAGGTCTGGTTTCTTGAACAGCGTCCAAGCGAGCAGCATGGCGGCCAAGCTACCAGCGGCAGCCGCCAACGTCGTGTTGACCGCAACCGTCACGACCGCCGCCACATCGCCTGGAGTCGAGAAGGCGAGTTGGCTGCCGGGATTGAAACCGTACCAGCCCACCCACAGGATCACCACACCCAAGGCCGCATAGGCCAGGTTGTGCCCTGGCATGGGGACCGACTTGCCGTTGACGAACCGTCCGATGCGGGGCCCGAGAACGATGGCTGCCGCCAGTCCCGCGAAACCGCCGACAGCATGGACGATGACCGAGCCGGCGAAGTCGTGGAATTCCCAGGCATCGAGAAAACCGCCGCCCCATTTCCACATCCCGCTGATCGGATAAATGAAGCCGGTCAAGACGGCGCTGAAGATCAAGTACGCTCCGAAACGCATCCGACCGGCAACGGCTC
>WFWZ01000269.1 GCA_015490875.1 Planctomycetaceae bacterium | reverse complement strand
TCCGACTTACGGAGGAAATCCGGCGGCGAGGCGGGACGCCTCGCGATCCGCTCGAGTACAAACATCTTTATCATGAACGTCTGTGGGAACATGTAAGGAAGCGCGTCGAGGCGGTCCGTTCCGGTGCCGTCTCGCCCGATGAAATGACGGTACCGGGCTCACGCGAGTTGCTTCAGTTGCTGCGCGAACACGACTTCCAACTCTATCTGGCCTCGGGAACCGACCGCCACTACGTCGTCGACGAATTGCAGACGCTGCAACTCGAGGCGTTCTTCGGCAAACACGTCTACGGAGCCCTCGACGACTATCGCCGTTTCTCCAAGGCAATGATCCTGCAACAGATCCTCCGCGATTGCCAGGTCGACGGAAATCAAATCGTCGCGTTCGGCGACGGTTTCGTCGAGATCGAAGAGACGGTGCGCGTCGGTGGACTGGCAATCGGCGTGGCCAGCAACGAAGAGACCCGCGAGGGCATCAACGCATGGAAGCGCCAGCGCCTCATCCGAGCCGGCGCCCACTGGATCATCGGAGATTACCGCCACGCGGATGAACTGGTGGCCTGTCTGGTCGACCTTCCGTTGTCTTAGCCGGAGCTCCACCGTGTGGACCTCGACGGCCTCCGTCAGGACTGAAGTGGGTGGCATACATTGTCCATTGTTAGGCTAGAAAGCCTGACGTACGTATTTGGTCACCAACCACCCAAAGACCGACTCTCTCATCTCCGCGCCTTTGCGTCTCTGCGAGAACACCTTTCACTCCTCAACTCCTCAACTGCGAGGTGGCCAAATCGCTGTTGCCGGATTCGCCGGATTCCGCCATGATAGGGATCCGAAATCGGGATCGGTTCGACACAAGTCCGAGGGAGATGCCAGGATGGCGCGTTACGGGATCGTTGGATTGGCTTTGGGAGCCCTGTTGCTGATTCTGCCGGTAGGATGCGGAAAAGATAAGGAAGAGGCCTCGGCGCCTCAGACGACACCGACCGCCGCGGAATCTTCGCCTCAAAGTGCCGATGCCTCGCCGGTCGAATTGCAACCCGACGCGGCCGCGAATGCCTCGCCAGCGGACCTCAAGGCCAAGCCGGTCCAACCCGAAGTCGAAATCACCACCTCGCTCGGCGTCATCCGCTTGCGCCTCTTCCCCGACAAGGCGCCCCGCACCGTCGACAACTTCCTCGAAAACTACGTCGAACGGCAGGCCTACGACAATACGATCATCCATTTCGTCGATCCCACCTTCATGGTGGCGATGGGCGGATTCGACACCAGCTACCGGCCCATCGAGACTCGTCCCCCTATCCTCAACGAAGCCGATAACGGCCTGAAGAACACCACCGGAACGGTCGCCATGGCTCGGATGCCCGACTACGTGCACAGCGCGACGAGCCAGTTTTTTATCAACGTCGTCGACAATCCAAGCCTCGATTATCGCGAGGAAAAAGACGGATCGGTCAACGGGTACTGCGTCTTCGGCAAAGTGGTCTCCGGCATGGACGTCGTGAAAAAGATCGCCCAGGTTGCCACCGAGGACCGAAACGGCTTTCCGAACACCCCGAAAAAGCCAATCGTCGTCCAGTCGGTTCGCCGAGTGAAATGACCCACTCCCGGTGACTTCAAGAACCCAACGGAATTTGCCTCCAGGCCGCGCTTTGGTCACTTTAGTGGCCGGAGGCCTCGGTCCTGCCGGCGGCGGTTGACAAGCTCCCACGCTTTGGGGTCTCGTTTGAGAAACCGCACGAGCTGTCCGGTCGACAGCCCAAGTCTCGCCGCGGCCGTTCCGATCTGGAGATCGCACGCCTCGAGGACGTCCAGGACGGCCGCCAGAACACCCGGGTAGTCGGGGTTGTCTCGCGAGATGGATAGACCGGAACGGCCTCGATAGGGCGCCAATCCCTTTGCAAGGAGCTCAGCATCTGGCGGAGAGGTCCGGCAGTGCAGTGCCAGTCGGTGCCTCAATCGGCGCTGCGCAACGCGACGGTTCTCCGCCTGACTCCGCCGCTCCGATGCCTCCGCACGAAGCCCCGTGGGGACATGCTCGATCACGACCGCCGTTTCCACCTTGTTTCGGTGCTGACCCCCGGGGCCTCGGACGCGTCCGGTTGTGACACGACACTGTCGCTGGAGCTCATCCCACGGAAGTGCTGCCGGGTGCGGACCGTCAGGTGGTTCTGCCGCGTCCGTGTTACGGTCGTTGATGTCGTCGTTCACGGTACGGATACCGATTGGCCGTTCGATGTCGCATCGAGTTCCAACAGGAACTCGACCGCCCGCTGCGACCAGGACTCGGGGTCGGGGTACATCGCCGCTCCAGCACCGAAGCAGGTCCGCAGCATGTCCGTGTCGATGACACCGGGATTGAGGGCCACGGCGGCCATGCCTCGAGGCAGCTCCTGGGCCAGTGCCTGCGTCAATCCCTCGATGGCGAACTTCGATGCACAGTAGGGAGCCACCTGGGGTGATGTCGTTCGCCCCCATGTCGAACTGAAGTTGACGATCACGCCTCGTTGTCGCTCGACCATCGCCGGCAGCCAGTGCCGCAGCACGTGGAACGTCCCATGAACGTTCACCTCCATCAATCGATCGAACGCCTCGACCGGCACCTCCCACAAGACGGCGTTCTCGTTAATCACCGCAGCATTGTTGATCAGCAGCTCGGGAGTCCGTCCCTCCCGGAGATGCTCCTGTGCCCAAGCCGCCACCTGCTCATCGTCGGCCACGTCGACTTGGGCGAAGTGGTGGGGCGGGCCGAACTCCTCCTCGAGCGACTTCAGCGACTCGGCCGAGCGCGTGCAGCCAATGACCGACCAACCCCGCTCGACCAGGCGCCGCGTGAGAGCGCGTCCCAGTCCTCGTCCGGCTCCCGTAATAACCACCCATTGGCTCACCGCATCGACCCTCCCACTCCTACACGTCAGTCTCTCAGTAAGTAGCGATTGGCGATCGAAATGCCGCTGACCATCGCTCCGATAATCCCGACGAACCCCTGATCGGTGCCGCACAGGAAGAGATTGGGGAGATGCGTTCGACCGTCGAGTCGCTTGTCGGGTGCCCCGTAGACCGCCCCGTGATCGTGCCATGTGAACCGGCGAATGGTCGTCGGCGTGAACATATCCGAGTCGACGATGTACTGGCGAAAATCGGGGACGAACCGCACGGCCGACGCCGCGGCGCGATCGAACCAAGCCAGCTTGGCCAACCGGTAGGCGCTCTCGTCCAACGCTTCCCAACGATCGTAATTCGCCAACATGGTGATCCGAAGAATCCCGTCCGGCAACTCAGCATGATCGGGATAGAGATAGTTGTTGGGCGAACAGACGACTCCGGTCCGAGGATCGCACAGGTCGTCCGCCGGCTTTTCCCAGTGAAATGTTTCCGAGTCGTTGAAGAAGACGATCGTGCGGTCGTGTCCAAGTTGCCGAGGTTTCCGATCGAGCACCGCGACCAACTCGATGAAGGAGAGCTCTCCCGCCGCAGGACGCTCTAGGCGCGACGCGTCGTCGCACAGCCGCAGCGTCTCGACCAGGCCCGCCGAAGAGAGGACTTTCCTCGCTGCAATCTGCTCGCCATTGTCCAACTCGACACCTGTCACACGCCCGTCTTCCACGATGATCCGCGAGACGCCGCTCCGCAGTCGCAACTCGCCCCCGAGTGCCCGGAAACGCTTCACGAGGTGTTTCAGAATGAGTCGCACTCCGGCCAGCGGCCGAGCAAGACCCTCGAGGTAGATCGCGCGGAACATGATGCAAAACTGGCCGAAGTCCATGTCGTGCGGCCGCGGATTGCCGTACCACATCAGCGGACATAGCAACATTTCGACGAGCAACGGATCGCTGAAGTATTGAGCCAGGATCTCGCGTGCCGAAAGGCGAAACGTGGTTTCGTCGCCGAGCTGGTCATAGTCGAGCAAGTTCCGCAGCAGGCGGTCGTACCCGTCGACCTGGTCGGGAAACGCGCGAGCGATCTCACTGCGCAAGAGCTCCGGATCGTTAGTGAACTGAAGGCGAACACTGGGGAAGGCGATCTCCGAACCGAGTTGGGGAGCCAATTGAAAGTCGTCCCAACGGAAGCGGAGTTGCTTCAGGAGCCGGGCGAGCGGGCCCCGGCGCGTCCCCTTCGGGGTGAAATTCGTTACGGCATGAAGGCCAACGTCGAAATCGCGGCCTCGGAGGCGGTAGAACGAATTGAGTCCGCCGATCGTCGTGTGCCGCTCGAGGATGCAGACGCGCTGATCGAAATGCGCAAGACGGATGCCGGCCGCCAGTCCCGACATGCCGGCGCCGATGATGATGGTGTCGTACATCCCGGCCGATCGTCAGCGAGCCTCAGCCGGCACGCTGCACATCTTTCATCCGAGGTTCCAGATAGCGAACCGTGCTCGCCATGCTCGCCAACTCGCCGTAGTCCTCCTCGGGGATCTGGATCCGGTGGCGTTTGCGGAGTTCCATCACGATGTCGAGGAAATCCATGCTGTCGAGCTCGAGTTGCTCGCGGAACGGCACTTCGTCCTCGAGTTGGCTCAAGTCCTCATCCGGGGCGATATCCTCGAGGATGTCGAGGATCTCCTGGCGAATCTCGTCGGGCGTCATAGTCGAATGGAGTCCGTTGCCGGGGAGGCAGGAAAGGGGCGAAAACGGCCGCAATCAACCCATGCCGGGTTCCACGAAGCCTACAGTCTACGGAAGAGCCCGCCCCTTGGAAACACCCCCTGCCGGCCCGCGCGGGGTCGTTGGTGAGCCGTCGGGACGTCGTCAAAGAGCGCCGATGATGACGGCGGAGTTGATTCCGAGCATGCCGAAGGAGTTGTTCAGGATGTAGCGGACCGGACCGATCTCGCGAGGCTCATTGGCCACCAGTCCTCGAAGTTGGCACTCGGGATCGAGACGGTCCAAATTGATCGTCGGATGACAGATCCCGTCCTGGAACGCGGGGAGATTCCCCGCCAACTCCAAAGCCCCGGCCGCTCCCATCGCGTGCCCGATGTAACTCTTGGTGTTGTTGATCCACGTCTTTTTCGAGTCACCGAAAACACGACGCACAGCCGCGCATTCCTGAATATCGCCGCTGGTCGTTCCCGTCGCGTGCGTGCTGACGATATCGATCTCCTCGGCCGCCAAACCGGCTCGAGCCAACGCCTGCTCCATGCACTCAGCCTGTCGCTCGGGGTTGGGAAGGACGAAGTCGGTGGCGTCGGTGTTCATCGCATACCCGACCAACTCACCGTAGATCTTCGCGCCTCGCCGCCTCGCATCCGATAAGCGCTCCATCACATAGACGCATCCCCCCTCGGCCACCACGATTCCGTTGCGGTCGACGTCGAACGGCCGAGACGCCTTCGTCGGGTCCTCGTGCGTCGCCAGCGCGCCCTGACTCTTGAAACTCGCAAAGATCCCGAACGTGTGGATGGCTTCGGAAACGCCGCCGGCGAGCGCCAAATCGCACTCCCCAAGCCGCAGCATCTGGCTTCCCTGGATCAGCCCCGCGTTTCCTGCGGCACAAGCGGCGCCGATCGTGTAATGAGGCCCGATGACCCCAAGGTTCAATGCGACTTCGCCGGCCGGATTGTTGGCCACCGTTCGAGGATTGTGATGGTGCGACCAGAAGCTCGTGTCGTAGTCGTACCCCTTCAGTTCGTACACCTCGTTCTCGGTCTCCACGTTGCCGTGCTCGGTGATCCCGAGATAAATCCCGACCGTGGACTTGTCGATCGACTCCCAGTCCAATCCGGCGTCTCGGATCGCTTCATTGGCACAATAGATCCCCACACTTCCCGCTCGAGTCCCACGCCTCCGGTCCTTGCGACTTTGGTATTTCCGCTCATCGAAGTCGCAGATCCCCGCGAGCGTCTTGCCGACGTAGCGGATTTCATAGTCGGTAACTCCACTCCGCCCTTCCAAGAGCGCTTCTCGGAACTCAGCCAGGGAATTGGCATTGGGAGCCGTCAAGCCGATGCCCGTCAGGACGATGCGCTGATCGTCGGGAAGTTGCTCGCGAATCGCATTCATCGCAGGAGGTCCTCACCAGATTGCCCCACGCCGTTTGCCAGCCAGGAGAGGCCAACGTCGAGGCGGTCGATCGTCGCGTTGGATCAGGATGTTGCCGGTTGCTTTGGAGAGGGGCCGAATTGCTGAGGCTAAAGGACGGCCGGCGATCCCGCAACGGGCAGGCGCGGCCAGATCGCTCATGGTTGAGAAAGCGGGTTATCCTCGAGCCACTTCCCTAGACGTCGCATTCCTTCCTCGGTGGAAACAGTGGGAACATACCCGAAATCCCGCCTGGCTGCGTCGATCGAGAAATAGTGGTCTGTCCCCAGTTGCCGTGCGAGAAACCGGGTCATCGGAGGTTCGGCTTGGAGCCTCGCCATTTTCCAGATTCCCTCCAGGACGGCTCCCACACCATAGGCCACCCGGAGGGGAACCGAACGCGAAACGGGCGGCAGCCCTGCCAGAGCCAGAATCTCGTTGATCCACTCCCAACACCGGACAGGCTCGCCCTGCGAGATGAAATACGCCTTGCCTCCCGGTTTCCCCGACTCGCGCAGCGCCACGGCTGCCAACCGGTGAGCCTCGGCGGCATTCTCCACGTATACCATGTCGATCCGGTTGTCTCCCCGTCCGATGCGCCGAAGGCGCCCTTGTCGGGCTCGAGCCACCAAGCGCGGGATCAGGTGCGGGTCGCCCGGTCCCCAAATGAGATGTGGGCGCAACGCGCACGTGCGCATGCCCGCGGGATCGTCGGCCGCTAATACCGCTCGCTCGGCCAGCGCCTTCGTCTTCGGGTAGGCGCAAAGCCAACGTGTCGGGTAGGGAGCACTCTCGTCGATCCCCTGCTGACTTTGGCCGTCGAATGTGACACTCGGGCTGCTCGTGTAAACAAAGCACCGGCAACCCGCTTGGCGAGCGGCCGCCAGCATGTGGAAGGTCCCCTGCGTGTTGATTTGATAGTAGCGTCGATACGGCCCCCAGATCCCGGCGATGGCCGCCGTGTGGAAGACCGTTTCGACGCCCTCACACGCACGTGCGACGGCCGCCTCGTCCCGAACGTCTCCTTCGATTTGCTCGACTCCGAGCGCCTCCAGGTCAGCATAGCGCCGTCGCGAGAATGTGCGGACCGATTGACCTTCGGCCACAAGTTGCCGGACGAGGGCACCTCCCAGAAACCCGCCGCCCCCTGTCACCAGTACCCTCATGAGGCCTCCCGTTTGCGATAGTGCTTTCCCACCCCATCTTTGCACTCCGAGGACAGCGACACCATGGCGACACCATGGCGCCACCATTGCCACTCATGGCTGCCACCCCTGCACATCGCTGGTATCGAAGTGGAAGCCGTAGCCACCGTCGTAGCCGATCGCCTGAGCGGGCAAGAAGAGCCGCCATGAGCGGGCCTGGGCACGCGCCGTGTCGTCAGGAGGTTCGAAGATGACGACATCGACCACTCGGTCGCGAGGTTGCAACTCGGCCCGAGGCGTATGGCCTCGAATCGACCGAGCATCGTCAAACAGCACCAGCGGCCACGACCGGCCCGACTGGTCGACCAGCATGGCACCGATCTTCTGGCCTCGCCACTCAAAACTTCCTCCATACCAACTCGCATACGACACCACCTTGGTCGATCGGTTCTCGATTTCCAACTCGACCTGCAAGAAGGGGGCAGTCTGAGTCACCACGTTGGCCTGCGTCTTTGCCGTGACGGACGCATAGCGAATAGACCGCACCCTCACCCGGACATGGCCGATCCGTTGGGCTCGGTCGCGAGCCGCACTGAAGCGAACGCGAAAGGGCGGGAAGGTGATCGGTTCGTCGTTTTCCGAGTCGTCTGCTCGGGACGCGTCCGCCGACGAGCGAGCCGACTCGTCGGTGCTCCTTTGAACGTGTGGCTCGTGCGCGCGGCGTCGTTTCCCCAGACCTTTCGCCAGGAACATGACAGCTCCCAGCAAAGCGGCCACGGAGGCAACGGCGATCACAAGCCGCCGGACGGCGCGCCGCCGGTCGCCACGGAAGTCACCCTCGCCCTCGGCCGCCCTTTCCGTAGGCCTCGAAACACCGGGGTCCACCGCGTCGCCTGCTTGAGCGGGCGAGGTTCGTACGATCTTCCGAGGCATTTCGATTTCAGCGGCCGACACGGTCGCCTGGGTTGCCGAGACATCCTGCGGCGTTGCCGTCGCCGGCACGACGATGGGGCGTTCCCGTTCCTCCATACCGGGCTCCTCCGACTCGCTCGCCTCGGAGTGTGTGGAGGTCTCCACCGGAGCCATGAAGTTGGTGCCACACGAGGGGCACTTGAGCATCTGGCCGATGGCCAGTGCCACTTCGATGCGGTAGCCGCACAGCACGCACCGCACGCTGGTCGAGTGCTTTGCCACGCCCGTCGGTCCTCGTCATCGCCACGGATGGCTCGGCCCCGAGCCGAAACCGTTTCGTCTAGCCAACGGCCGATTCTGAACGTAAACTCGCCGGTAAGAAAGAGCGGCGACCGGGGAAACGCCTGGGCTCGCCGAAGTGGCTGGGGTGACTTGATGGTGGCCGGGTCGTGAGCCGAACTGCCACACGGGGATCCCTTCGAAGATAGAATGGGGCAACTATTGCGAGAGTGGCGGAACTGGCAGACGCGCTGGATTTAGGATCCAGTGGCCGGAAGGCCGTGGGGGTTCGAATCCCCCCTCTCGCACTCCGCTCCGCCGCCATGCCGGTTCCGACCGATTTCGCGACATCGTCACGCGTCCGGAGTGGCAGCAGGCGCGATGGCCCGCTCGGATCTTTGTCGATCGTTTTTTTGTGCTGGCGGTGTTGACGAGGTTTGGCCCCATTCTTAGACTGGGCGGTTTCTACAAGAGGATCTCTTGCGGGCCATCGCGTGGATGGCTCGGTTTTCCACTTGATATTGTCGCAGTGTTGGGGGATTCCCTGCCGTGGCCGCACAGGGCGAAGTCATCCGGATTCGCATGGAAGCCTACGATCACTCGGTCCTCGACCAGAGTGCCTCGGAGATTGTAGAAACAGCCAAGCGAACGCACTCGATCGTCCATGGGCCGATCCCCTTGCCGACTCGCATTGAGCGGTACACCGTGCTGTCGGGCCCCAACATCGACAAGAAAGCTCGCCAGCAGTTCGAAATCCGAACGCACAAGCGAGTCATAGACATTGTGCAGCCGACACCGCGTACGATCGACGAGCTCAACAAGCTGAGCCTACCGGCTGGCGTTGATATCAAGATCCGCGCATCCACTCGTTAGTAGTAGAGGATAGAGGCGGGCTGTCGGCGGGCACGGTGGACAATCAAGAGGTTATCGGTCGCAACGAACAGATCGACCTGCGGGGTCATCTACAGGTGACTCGAGGGAAAACAGATATGAAACGGATGCCGGTCGGGTAATCGCCACGTGCGCGTGGCCGGTCCTGGCTGGCGGGTTAGGGAGTCCAATCCGATGACGAAGGGGATACTCGGCCGGAAGGTCGGGATGACGCAGATTTACGACCCGCAAACGGGCGAAGCGATCGCCGTGACGGTGATCGAAGCCGGTCCGTGTCATGTGCTCCAAATCAAGACACCCGAGCGAGATGGTTACGAAGCCGTCCAGCTCGGGTTTCTTGATAAGAAGCGGCCTCCGGAGGGGCGACCGCGTCGCCGCCGTAGTCAGGCTCGCCGCAGTGAACGAGGCCACGTGACGTCGCGATTGAACAGCAAGCGAGCCGCCAGGCGGCGCCAAGCGGGTATCGAGCTGCCACCGAAGGCCGAGTGTGAGCCGAAGAAGTTTATTCGCGAGCTACGAGGTAGTGCGGACGGCATGGAGGTCGGCCAGGAGGTGACCGTGGGGGTGCTGGAAGGGGTCGCCGCGGTCGATGTGGTCGGGACGAGCAAGGGCCGCGGTTACGCGGGTGTGATGAAGCGGCACAACTTCGCTGGCCAGCGAGCCTCGCATGGTGTCAAGAAAGTCCATCGCCACGCCGGTGGCACGGGAATGAGTGCCTACCCCAGCCGTCTTTTCAAGGGCAAACGCATGGCCGGCCAATATGGAGCCTGCCGTGTGACGGCTCGCAATTTGAAGGTTGTCAAGGTCGATCCCGAGCATCATTTATTGGTGGTCAAAGGCGCAGTACCCGGGCCCAATGGCGGATTCGTGGTGGTGAAAGAGACGAACAAGGTGGGTTGATTGGCAGGGCGCCGCTTCGCCGCGGCGCTAGTCGCGTCTCGGTTTGCAGGTGGGACGCGGAGGAGTCGCAAGCAATGGCATCGGTTGTGGTGTTTGACGAGTTCGGTAAGGAAGCGGGCACGTTCGAGGTGGACGTGGATGCGCTGGCCTCCAGCGTCAATCGACAGTTGTTGCACGACGCGGTCGTGATGTACCAGGCCAATCGGCGGCTTGGGACCCATAAGACGAAGACGCGAGGCGAGGTGAGCGGGTCGACGCGGAAGCTGTATCGGCAGAAGGGGACGGGCAACGCGCGAGCCGGGAGCCGGCGATCGGGAATCCGTCGGGGTGGCGGCCATATTTTCGCCTTGCGGCCTCGAGACTACTCGTACCGCCTTCCCAAGAAGGCCCTACGATTGGCGACCCGCATGGCGATCCGCTCTCGCATCGAGGACGGAGGATTGGTCCTTTTGAAGTCATTGGCACTCGAGTCGCCCAAGACGCAGGTCGTCGCGAAGTTGCTCGAGTCCCTCCCCGGAGGACTCGTCTCGACGTTGCTCGTGACCAACGGCGTCGACGCGAACATCTATAAGAGTGGTAGAAACATCGCCGGTGTGGAAGTTCGCCCGGTGAACGAGTTGAATGCCGAGCTCCTATTGAAGCCGAAGCGGGTGGCCATGCTGCAACCGGCCTTCGAGGCGTTCTTGGAGCAAGCGGGGGTGGCTCAAGGAGCGACTGCCTGAGGCGCAGCGAGAGGGTGAGCATCTGGGCAACCGGAGGAGATCAACGATGGCAAAGCGGGCACAAGCCGCCAAGAAGGCGACCAAGACGAAAATCGAACTCGAGCCCTACCAGATCGTGTTGCGCCCCTTGGTAACGGAAAAAGGAGTGCATCGGGCCACGCGCGTAAACCAATATGCCTTCGAAGTGAATCCGCTGGCGGAAAAGCCGCAGATCAAGGAGGCGGTCGAGACATTGTTCAATGTCAAAGTGACGAAGGTTCGGACGCAAAACCGCAAGGGGAAACCGCGCCGTTATCGGTATCGCTACGGCTACACCAAGAACTGGAAGAAAGCGATTGTGACATTGGACGCGGAGTACCGGATCGACTTCTTCTAACCGACAGGTTCCTCGTTTGAGGCCACCGGGAAGGTGGACGACGAACAGAGGAGCCCAGGGTGCAAGAGAACTGTTGGAAAAACTCCAGGGAGTCTGGAAGCAATCATGGGTATTCGAAAATACAAGCCGACTTCGCCCGGACGTCGGCACGCGACGGTGAGCGACTTTGCGGAGTTGACCAAAGGCGCCAAGCCGGAGAAGTCGCTTCTGCGTCCCAAGCACAAGACGGGTGGGCGAAACAATCAGGGCAAGATCACGGCTCGGCACCGAGGCGGCGGACACAAGCGGCGCTACCGCGTGATCGATTTCCGCCGGACCAAAGATGGTGTTCCGGCCAAAGTCGCCTCGATCCAGTACGATCCCAACCGCAGTGCCCGTATCGCCTTGTTGCATTACGTTGACGGTGAAAAACGTTATATTTTGGCTCCCGATGGCCTGAAGGAAGGTGACCGTGTCGAGAGCGGCCCGGATGCTCCGGCGAAACTCGGTTGCTGCCTCCCTTTGCAGAACATTCCGCTCGGGACGGTCGTGCACAACATTGAGCTGTTGCCCGGGCGGGGCGGCGTGTTGTGCCGCAGTGCCGGCTCGAGTGCCACCTTGGTGGCTCGCGAAGCCGACTGGGCGCAGCTGACACTTCCCAGCGGCGAAATCCGCCGCGTGCCGTCCAAGTGCCGAGCCACCGTGGGCAAAGTCGGCAACACCGATCACATGGGGATTCGACTTGGAAAGGCCGGCCGCAAGCGCTGGCTCGGTTGGCGGCCTCACGTTCGAGGCACCGCGATGAACCCGATCGATCATCCGCATGGCGGTGGCGAAGGGAGGACCAAAGGGGGACGGCACCCGGTCAGCCCCACAGGGAAGCCAGCCAAAGGTGGACCGACGCGGAAGCGACGCAAGCCGTCCAATGCGGCTATCGTGCGGCGAAGGCGTTCGAAGCGTTACGGTCAGTTACGAGTGAAATAGACAGGAAGAGATGAGTTGTACGGTTGGCGGTAAGCCAGCGACCAGAGGATAGACCATGGGAAGATCGCTGAAAAAAGGGCCCTATGTCGACCCGAAGCTCTACATGAAGGTCCAAAAGGCGCAAGGGTCAGGCGAGCCGATCAAGACGTGGGCTCGGCGTTGCACCATTGTGCCGGAGTTTGTGGGAACGACCTTCTTAGTGCACAACGGGCGGCAGCATGTGAAGGTTTTTGTGACCGAGGAGATGGTCGGGCACAAGCTCGGCGAGTTCGCCCCGACCCGCACCTTCCGCGGTCACGGTGGCAAAGGGAAACGATAGAACGAGGAAGCGGTTCGGCGCTCCCGTGCGGCGGGAGTCGTTTCGCGGCAAGTGGAGTTTGAAGGCAATGGCGTTTCGTGCATCCCATCGGTTCGCTCGGATCAGCCCTCGCAAAGTCCGGCCGTTGGCCGACATGGTTCGAGGCAAATTCGCGGACGATGCGTTGGACATCCTGCGGTATCAGCCTCAGCGAGGTGCTCGGCTGTTGGAAAAAGTCATCCGCAGTGCGATTGGCAATGCACTCGACCCGGATCAACATCCGGGTGAAACGATCCGGCTGGAGGACCTCGTCGTCATCGACGCTCGGGTGGACCAGGGACCGATGTTCAAACGCATTCGGCCTCGAGCCCGTGGGATGGCATACCTGATCCGCAAGCGGATGTCGCACATTCATGTGGCCGTCGAGCAGGTACAGAACTTGGAAGACTAGTTAGATCGCGAGCCGGGATCGGGGATGGGCCGATTCCAACCAGATCAGAAGCGAGACAAGATCGATGGGACAAAAGGTCAATCCGATTGGTTTTCGTACGGGTGTCGTCCTGGGATGGAAGAGCCGCTGGTATGCGTCGAAGCATGACTTCGCCGACTTGCTCTACGAGGACCAGCGGATTCGAGACCATATCCGCAAGCACCCCGATGCGAAAAAGGCACAACAGTTCCGCAATGCGGGGATTGCTCGCATCGAAATCGAACGGACGCGCGACGAAGTCAAAGTCGTCCTGTATGTGGCTCGGCCAGGCCTGATCATCGGCCAGCAGGGGCGGGACGTCGAAGCGTTGCAGGAGGAATTGCAGGATTTGATCGGGCGCCGCGTCAATCTCAAGATCGAAGAGATCGCGCGTCCCGAATTGCACGCTCAAGTCGTGGCCGACGACGTGGCATCGCAGTTGTCCCGGCGAGCCAGCTTTCGGCGCACGATGAAGCGTGCCATGGAACAGACGATGGAGGCGGGAGCCAAGGGGATCAAGATTCAGTTGGCCGGGCGACTCGGCGGTGCTGAAATGGCTCGGCGCGAGAAACAGATCTCTGGATCGATTCCCCTGTCGACACTGATGGCGGATATCGACTGGGGTTTTGCCGAGGCCAAGACGGCTCAAGGCCACATCGGCGTCCAGGTATGGATCAACCGAGGTACTTTCGGAGGAGACAATAGCGATGGCGCTCATGCCCAAACGGGTAAAACATCGAAAGGTCCAAAGAGGACGTATAAAAGGTAACGCGACGCGAGGCAACAAGGTCGTCTTCGGCGACTTCGGATTGCAATCGACCGAGGGCGGTTGGATTCGAGCGCAGACGATCGAAGCCGGCCGTATCGCCGCCCAGCAGTACGTGCGCGGCGAAGGGCGACTCTACGTTCGCCTCTTCCCTCATCGCTCGATCACCTCCACGCCACTGGAAACGCGGATGGGAAAAGGCAAGGGGGAACCCGAAGCATGGGTGGCTGTCGTCAAGCCGGGAACGGTGATGTACGAATTGGCAGGCGTGACCGAGGAGCAGGCGCGCGTTTGTTTTGCTCGACTGGCGCACAAAATGCCGGTGCGGTGCCGGTTCGTCCGGCGGCGGCCGGTGTGATCGAGAGACGAGGCGAGCGTTGCCGCTCGCGCCAAGGTTACAGACAAAACGGGAACACGGAACGGGGTTTGGCAGGGCGAGGCGAGCCATGAAAGCGGATGAGTTACGGGAAATGAGCGACGAGCAGCTCGCATTGACGCTCAAGGACACGATGGAAACCCTCTTCCGCCTGCGGATCCAGGCCCAGACAGAGCGGCTTGATGCGCCTAGCGAGTTGCGTAAGCAGCGCCGTTTGATCGCGAGGATCAAGACAATCCAGCGCGAACGCGAGTTGGCTCAAGCGGCTCAGGGAGCATCGCAGGAGTAAGAGACGAGTTCGATGCGGCCGCCCGCGCGGTGGCTGCTCGAGTTGGATTCACGACCCACGAGGACCGGTCGGTTGCCGACCGGCGAAACTGGCCAGACGAAAGACGAGAAAGATGCCCAAACGTGTCGTAGTCGGCGTGGTCACCAGCGACAGGATGGACAAGACTCGGCGAGTCGAAGTCGCTCGCCTGGTCAAACACCCCAAGTACAAGAAATACATCCGTCGTAAGACGGTCTGTTTCGTCCACGACGAGGAGAATGTGTCGGGCCGAGGCGACACGGTGGAGATCATCGAATGCCGGCCCCGTTCGAAGAAGAAGCGGTGGGAGTTGGTGCGGGTGATCGAGAAAAGCCGGGAAGTGGATATCGCCGCATTGCGAGCCGCACAGCGGGCGGCTGCCGAGCAGGAGGCGGGCGGTGAGTAGCCACCTCGGGACGTCGGTCCACGCAGATCGAACCATGGCGAGGTGCCAGGTTCGGCATGGTGCACGACGCTAAAGAGACAAGGGTCAGCAGTCATGATTCAGCAAGAAACACGATTGGACGTGGCAGACAATACCGGCGCCAAGGAAGTGATGTGCATCAAGGTGCTTGGTGGGAGCCGGCGCCGCTTCGCGGGACTCGGAGATGTGATCGTCTGTAGCGTCAAGAGCGTGATTCCCGGTAGTGACGTCAAGAAGAAGTCGATTGTGCGTGCCGTGATCGTCCGTTGCAAGCAACCAACGCGGCGGGCCGACGGCAGCTACATCCGGTTCGACAGCAACGCGGTGGTGATCGTCGACAACGAAGGCAATCCGCGCGGCACGCGCATCTTCGGCGCGGTGGCTCGGGAATTGCGCGAGCGGAAATTCATGAAGATCGTGAGTTTGGCGAGCGAGGTGGTTTGATGCGGGTGAGACAGGACGATCTGGTGGAGGTGCTGGCGGGTGACGATCGAGGGGTGCGCGGTCGGGTGCTGCGCGTCGATCGGCAAGCCGGCAAGGTGATTGTGGAAGGGGTCAACCGCGTTTACAAACATGTGCGCCGAACGCAGCGAAATCCTCAAGGCGGCCGGCTCTCGAAGGAAATGCCTATCCCCGTTTCCAACGTCGCCCTCGTCTGTTCCTCCTGCGGCAAACCGACGCGGGTGGGAGCTCGCTTCACCAGCGAAGGCGCCAAGGAACGCTATTGCAAGAAGTGCGGGGCGTCGCTGGGCGAATTGCGACCTCCGCGGACGACCGCTTCGTGAGGCGAGCGGGGATTCCCTGAGACAAACAAGCGACTCGAGACACAAGGCAATCGACCAGCAAGGGTAGTCAGGCGATGGTTCCCAGACTCAAAGAGAAATACGAAAACGAAATCGTCCCGGCGCTCATCGAAAAGCTCGGCAGATCCAACCGGCTTTCCCTGCCGAAGCTGGAGAAGATCGTCATCAACATGGGCGTCGGCTCGGCTATCCAGGAGAAGAAGCACCTGGAGTTGGCGGCGAGTGCGTTGGCGGAGATCGCCGGACAGCGGCCTGTGATCACGCGAGCCCGCAAGTCGATCGCCGGTTTCCGACTTCGCGAGGGAATGGCCATCGGGTGCAAGGTGACGCTGCGAGGCAACCGGATGTATGAGTTCCTCGATCGGTTGATTTCGATCGCGCTGCCACGCGTTCGCGACTTCCGGGGATTGAATCCGGACGCCTTCGATGGGCGAGGCAATTACAGTTTGGGGATTTCCGATCAACACGTCTTCCCGGAACTCAACCCCGACAAATACACGCGGCCTCAAGGGATGCACATCACGATCGTCACGACGACACCGAGCAACGACGAGGCGCGGGAGTTGTTGCGACATTTGGGAATGCCGTTCCGCCAGGCAGGAGTCAAAACGGGCGCGGCCTAGCGCCTCGGCAACATAGAAAACCGACTGTTTGTAGATGGGAGTCGCACGTGGCCAGCAAATCGAAAATCGCCAAAGCCAAAAGACCACCCAAGTTCAGCACGCGGCAGGAACGCCGATGTCGGCTGTGCGGGCGGCCTCGCGCAGTCTACCGAAAATTCGGGATCTGCCGCATCTGTTTCCGGAAACTGGCGGACCAGGGATTGATCCCTGGTGTTCGTAAAGCGAGTTGGTAAGAGGATCCGTTCCATCATGATGACCGACCCGATCGCCGATATGCTCACCCGCATTCGTAATGCGGTGCGCGTCGAACGGCCCATCGTTGAAATGCCCATCTCCAAAGTCAAGCGAGGTCTCGCCGATGTTCTCAAGCGAGAAGGCTTCATCTGGGATTGGCAGGAAGTCGAGGCCGAACCGGTGAATCTACTCCGCGTTGAACTGAAGTACGGCCCCAACGGCGAGCATGTGATCCAGCACGTCAAACGGATCAGCAAACCGGGACGCCGCGTCTACAGCAAGGCCAAGGAACTCCGTCCCGTCCTCAACGGGATGGGCATCACGATCCTCAGCACCAGCAGCGGTGTGATGAGCGACCGGGAGGCACGACGCAAGAACGTCGGCGGAGAAGTACTATGCGAGGTCTGGTAACGTTCCCCAGGAAAACGCTGGCCGAATGAGGGCGAGCGTCCACGAGAGCATCGGACCGTAGAGAAAGATCATCAGCCATGTCTCGGATAGGCAAACAACCGGTTCCCGTTCCCGACCAGGTGCAAGTCCGAATCGACGGCGGCACGGTCGAGGTGGAGGGTCCCCAAGGCAAACTTCAGTTGACACACCGGCCGGAAGTGCAGGTGGAGTTCGACGCCGAGAAGAAGCAGCTGCGTGTTACGCGCCGCAGCGAAAGCCGCCAGGCCTCCGCTTTCCACGGCCTGACTCGGTCGCTCTTGGCCAATATGGTCGAAGGCGTGGTCAAAGGCTACGAGAAACGACTCGAGGTGGTCGGCGTCGGCTACATCGCCGCCGTGCAAGGCGATACCTTGCAATTGCGAGTCGGCTTTGCCAATGAAATTCAGAAAAAGATTCCCAAGGGACTCACCGTCACCTGCCCCAGCCAGACCGAAATCGTCATCCAGGGATGCGACAAACAACAGGTAGGGCAGTTCGCGGCGGAAGTCCGAGCCGTACGGAAACCGGAGCCCTACAAGGGGAAGGGAATACGTTACAAGGGTGAACACGTCAAACTGAAACCGGGCAAGACGGCGACGTAATGGGACGGCCGGCGAGCCTCCAAGGGGAGCTCGCGGTTTCAGCGGAGGAACCTCAACCGTGGACAAGAACAAATTCCTCAACCGTCGGAGACTGCGGCGGCGCCGCCATGTGCGCCGGCGTCTGAAGGCGAATCTCGATCGGCCGCGCCTGTCGATCCACCGCAGCCTCTGTCATATCTCGGCCCAGATCATCGACGATCGATGCGGCAAGACGTTGGTGTCGGCGAGTACGAACGAACGGGCGCTGCGGGAGGAGATCGGCTACGGTGGCAATTGCCAGGCGGCGCAGAAGATCGGTGAGATCCTGGCCAAACGGGCGTTGGAAGCCGGCATCCAGGCGGTCCGTTTCGACCGAGGTCACTGCAAGTATCACGGCCGCGTTGCCGCTCTCGCCGAAGCGGCTCGCGAAGCCGGTTTGACCATTTGAGCATAAGCTACAGGAGCCAGTCGTGGCGCAGACAACGCAAGGGGAATTGCTGGACAGAGTCGTCAAAATCAAGCGGTGCGCGGCGGTCGTCAAAGGCGGTCGGCGTTTCAGCTTTGCCGCCCTCGTCGTCGTCGGCAATGGCCAAGGCCGCGTCGGATGGGGCTATGGCAAGGCGAACGAAGTGCCGCCGAGCGTGGAAAAGGCGACGAAGCAAGCGACGCGGGAGATGGTCGACGTCCCTATCGTCGACGACTCGATTCCGCACCGCGTGATTGGCCGATTCGGAGCCGCTCAGGTGTTGCTGGAACCGGCCGGTGCCGGTACCGGTATCAAGGCGGGCGAGGCGGTCCGCGCGGTGTGCGAGTGTGTGGGTATCAAGAACATCGTGACCAAGAGCTACGGCAGCAACAATCCGGTCACGCTGGTGAAAGCGACGATCCGAGCACTCCAGTCGCTGCGCACCAAAGAAGACGTGGCTCGGCTGCGAGGAGTCGAAATCGAATGAGAATCCACGAAGTGCATCAGGGAATCCAGGGGCATCGGCCGAGGAAGCGCGTCGGTCGCGGACCTGGGAGCGGCCACGGGAAGACGGCCGGTCGCGGGCACAAAGGCCAGAAGTCGCGAGCCGGCTGGTCGCGCAAACCGGTCTTCCAAGGAGGAGCCATGCCGCTGGTGCGACGTGTTCCCAAGCGGGGGTTCCACAACCGCTTCGCGCAAGTCGTCGTCTCGGTGAACCTCGGGGCAATCGACCGCCGGTTCGAGGACGGAGCGGAAGTGACGATCGAGGCGCTGCGCGAACACTCCCTCATCCCCGCTCGATTCGATGAGGTCAAGATCCTCGGAGAGGGAACCCTCACGAAGAAACTCAAGATCGCCGCTCACCGCTTCAGCGCGTCGGCCAAGCAGAAAATTGCCGAGGCGGGGGGAGAGGCGATTGTGGTTGCCGGCAAGACGCCGGTTGCGGTAAAACAACGGCAGGCTCGAGAGGCGAGCCGCAAGTCGTAGACGCCGCCGCGCCCCTGGCGACTCGCTGAAGGCGGGTCTTCGGCGCAGCGAGGGTCGACAGGATTGCGGCGGCGGGAGCGTCGCCGTGGGTTGCCATTAGTGACGGATGAAGCCATGTGGGAAAAAGCCCGCGTTATTTTCACGATTCCCGAATTGCGCAAGAAGATCCTGCTGACCCTCGGGCTGCTGGCGATCTACCGCGTGGGGTACCACATTACCCTGCCGATGGTCGACCAAACCAAACTCGGGCCTCAGGGAGCCGGCCAAGGAGGCTTCGCCGACCTGATCAACCAGGTTTCCGTCTTCAGCGCCTCGGCTCTCAAGGAAGCCACGATTTTCGGCCTGGGGATCATGCCGTACATCTCCGCATCGATCATTTTCCAGTTGCTGGGCAGCGTTTGGAAGCCGATCGAAGAGCTCAAAAAAGAAGGCGAAGCGGGGATGAAGAAGATCAACGAGTATACCCGCTACCTCACAGTGGTGCTCTGCTTTGTCCAGAGTTGGTTCTATGTCCGGTCCTACCTGCTGGCCAATGATGCGCAGATGGTCGCTGAAGCGTTCAAGAACGCTGAGGGGACTTTGTCGTTCGGATGGCAATTT
This sequence comes from Planctomycetaceae bacterium, assembly GCA_015490875.1. Taxonomy (GTDB): domain Bacteria; phylum Planctomycetota; class Planctomycetia; order Pirellulales; family Pirellulaceae; genus S141-3. The sequence continues at coordinate 10,577 of WFWZ01000269.1, read as the reverse complement.
GTCGCCGTCATGATCATGACCTGCGGCGCTATTTTCCTGATGTGGCTCGGCGAACAAATCGACGAATACGGCATTGGCAACGGGATCAGCCTGCTGATCATGGCGTCGATTCTGGCGAGGATGCCGCGAGCTCTGATCGACCTGATCGGCGCGGCCGAGTTCCGATTGGGAGCGTTCCAAGGCGGGGCGATGGGCGTGGAGACCCTCGTCGTGCTCGCGATCTTATTTGTCGGTGTCGTCTTCGGCGTCGTCTTTATTACGCTGGGGCAGCGCCGCATCCCGACTCAAAGTGCCAAACACGTGCGCGGCCGGCGCGTCTTCGGCGGACAAAAGCAATACCTTCCCCTCCGCATCAATCAGGCGGGTGTGATGCCGATCATCTTCGCCAGCAGCCTGTTGATGTTCCCTGGCATGTTCTTCGCCTTGCTCTCGCGTGTCGGCAGCCCCGGTTTCCAGCGGTTCGCCACGTCGATGCAGCAGATTTTCCAGCCCGGGCCATCGCTCCTTTACAACCTGATGTACGTCGGGCTGATCTACTTCTTCTGTTACTTCTGGACCGCCATCACGTTCAATCCGAAGGAAATGGCGGATAACCTGAAGGAGCACGGTACGTTCATCCCGGGGTACCGGCCGGGACGGCGAACCGCCGAGTACCTCGAGGCGGTCATGGAACGGATTACCTACGTCGGCGCGGGCTTCCTGGCGGCTGTCGCCATCATTCCGACGCTGATCTCCACATCGATGGGCGTGAGCTGGACCGTGGCCAGCTTTTATGGCGGAACGAGTCTCCTGATCGCGGTCAGCGTCGCGTTCGACCTGGTTCAGAAGATCGACAGTCATCTGGTCATGCGCAACTATAAGGGCTTGCTGGAAGGCTGACCGTGCCGGCACGGGGCGCGGGCGGTGATGAGGAGCGACGAAGATGCTCATCGTTTTCCTGGGACCCCCCGGCGCCGGCAAGGGAACTCAAGCCGAGCGGCTCGCCCGCGAATTGGATATCCCCCATCTCTCGACCGGCGAATTGCTCAGGCAGGAGATGGCACGGGAAACCGAGCTAGGACGGGAGGCCGCTCAGTACCTCCATCAAGGCAAGCTGGTTCCCGATGACGTCATGGTCGACATTGTGATGCAATGGCTCGAGAGCGACGCCGGAGAAGGTGGCGCCATTCTCGACGGCTTTCCCCGCACGGTGCCTCAAGCCGAAGCGCTCGAAGAGGCCTTACGTCGGCGCGGCCAGCAGATCGACTGTGTCATTCGGCTGACGGTCGACCCCGACGAGTTGCGAAGGAGGTTACTGCAGCGAGGGCGCCATGACGACAACCGGGAGGCCATCGAGCGGCGACTCCAGATTTACGCTCGGCAGACTCGCCCGTTGGTCGACTTCTACGAGGCTCGCGGGGTCCTCGAAACAGTCGATGGGATGGGGAGCCCTGAGGAAGTCTTCGAGCGGATCCGCCAGGCCATTCAGAGACGACAGCTCCAGAGGCCTTGATCGCGGGACCCCTCGACCCCTAAAATCGGGAACTTGGATTCGAGTTCACTCCCGTTACGGGAGAACCACGGGAGAAGGAACCATGAAAGTAAGAGCAAGCGTCAAGCGGATTTGCGAGAACTGCAAGATCGTCCGACGTAAGGGACGGGTCTACGTGATTTGCAGTAACCCGCGGCATAAACAACGACAGGGATAAGCGCACAGCGACAGGGAAAAGCGAAGACCGTAAGTTGGGTTGCCGATGGGGCCGAGTTCGCTCACCCGGTCGTCCCCCTTGAATCGGTCTCCCGTCGTCGCGGCGCTTTGTAGATTCGAACCACGCGAACAAAAAGAACCAAGCCATGCCACGTCTTTTGGGTGTTGAAATCCCCGACAACAAACCGACTCGCGTTTCCTTGACGTACCTCTTCGGCGTCGGCCCGGCCATCGCGGCCGAGCTGTGTGAGAAAGCGGGTATCGACGGCACCAAGCGAGCTCGCGATTTGGCCGAGGACGAACTGGGGCGGCTCGCGGCGCTGCTGGAACGCGACTATACCGTCGAGGGTCCCTTGCGGCGGCAGATCCAACAAAACATCAACCGACTCCGGGAGATCCGCTGCTACCGCGGGATTCGTCATCGCTTGGGACTTCCCGTGCGAGGCCAACGGACGCGTACCAACGCCCGTACCCGCAAAGGACCGCGAAAGACGGTCGCCGGCAAGAAGGGCGTCAAGGACCTCCGTTAGTAGACTGCCGGCATCGGGCGTCGGGAAGGAAGTTTGCCTCCCCCGCGTCGATGCTTGGAGGGCGGAACCGCGAGTCTGGTGGCGAACGATCGGCAGAAGCAACAAGAACGTCCAACAAGAACGTTGTTTATGGCAAACGTGTTTTGAGGAGCAACGAGAGCTGTGGCCAAGTCACGCAAGAAGAAGATTCGGCGCAACGTCACGCAGGCGGTCGCCCACATCAAGGCGACCTTCAACAACACGATGGTGACCATCACCGATCCGCGAGGTGACACGCTGTGCTGGGCCAGCGCGGGCACGTCCGGTTTCAAGGGAAGCCGCAAGAGCACACCGTTCGCCGGTCAATGCGCTGCTCAACAGGCTGCCGAGAAGGCCGCTCGATTCGGCGTCCGCGAACTTGAAGTGCGCGTCAAAGGACCGGGGTCGGGCCGGGAAAGCGCCATCACGGCGCTGCAAACCGCCGGACTGACGATCAAGGTCATCGAAGATGTGACCCCCATTCCCCACAACGGTTGCCGTCCGCGGAAGAAGCGGCGAGTCTGAAGACCCACCCACATCCCCGCCGGCCGCCCGAGGCGGCTGGAAGCTACTTTCCACTGTTACGGAGACGATCGATGCACATTCGCTGGCGTGGATTGGAATTGCCGAGCAAGGTCACGTGCGACCAGGAATCCCTTACCAACACGTATGGCAAGTTTATCGCCGAACCGTTCGAGCGCGGATTCGGGGCGACGATCGGCAATAGTTTGCGGCGGATTCTCTTGTCGAGTCTCGAAGGGAGTGCCGTCACGCAGATCAAGATTCGGGGCGCCCAGCATGAATTCACGACGCTGCCGGGCGTCCTCGAAGACATCACGGACATCGTGCTCAACGTAAAATCGCTGGTCGTCAAGAACCACAGCGACTCGATTCGCGTTGTCGTCGTCGAGAAAAAGGGAATCGCGGGGCAAGTGGTTCCCGTCACCGCTGCCGACATCCAGACCGATCATGATGTGGAAGTCATCAATCCCGATCACGTTCTGGCCACACTGACCGACGAAGTCGACTTCATGATGGAGATGGTCGTCGACAACGGGCGGGGCTATGTTCCTGCATCCGAGCACAGCGGCCGCGATCAGGAGATCGGGATTATTCCTGTCGACGTCGTTTACAGCCCCGTTGTGCGGGTGCGCTACGAGGTCGAGGAAACACGCGTCGGCCAGAAGACGAATTACGACCGGTTGATCCTCGAGATCTGGACGGACGGCTCGATTCATCCCGAATTGGCACTCGTCGAAGCGGCCAAGATCATGCGCAAGCATCTCAACCCCTTCGTGCAGTACACCGAACTCGGCCAACGCGTCCACGCGCAAGGCCGGGGGGGTAGCACGGGCATCGATCCGGCCCTCGAAGCCAAACTCCGGATGACGCTCACGGAACTCCAGTTGCCTGCTCGAGCGACCAACTGCCTCGAGTCCCTCAATATCCGCACGGTCGGCGATCTGGTTCAAAAGACCGAGGACCAACTGCTGGAAGTGCGCAATTTCGGTCAAACGACCCTGGACGACGTCAAGACCAGATTGAAAGAACTGGGATTGCATTTGGGCATGAAAGTTCCCACGTTGCTCACGTGATGCGAGTCGGGATCGTCGCGCGGAGGCGCAACGATTTCGATAACTCGAGGGGCATTGCAGACAAGATAAGAGAGTTCAAGGGCTGTCCACGATCACCTGGCCCATTTTCTAACATCCATTGTATTCGGATCCAAAGTCATGCGTCATCGTAAACGAGGCCGGCATTTGGGCCGCACGAGTAGTCACCGCAAAGCCATGTTACGGAACATGGCTTCCAGCCTGTTCCTCACTGAACGGGAAGTTGACGAGTTCGATTTGAATCCACCCAAGGTCCCCGGCCGTATCGTGACGACCGTCGCCAAGGCCAAGGAAGTTCGGCCGCTCGTCGAGAAATGCATTACCATCGCTCGCAAGAGCCTGGCTCACGAAGAAGCCGCCGAGCAATTCGCGACTGATGCCGAACGGGGAACGGCCGCGTGGCAAGAGTGGCGCAACAGCGATCGGTATCGACAGTGGGTTGAAGCTCGAGCCCCCGTCGTGGCCGCGCGACGCCGTGTCTTTGCCATGCTGCGAGACAAAGAGGCGGTGCGCATCTGCTTTGAAGTCATTGCTCCTCGCTTCCGCGATCGCAACGGCGGCTATACACGCGTCCTAAGACTGGCGAAGCCGCGTTTGGGCGACGCCGGCCCGCAGGCGATCCTCGAGTTCGTCGGCCGCAACGACCGTCGACGCGCCGAGCCGACACGACCGACGTTCGCTGCTGAGCCGGAACCAGCGCCAGGCAGTGAAGACGTCGAGTCCCAGGCTCCCGAAGCGGCCCTCGAGCCGGCCGAAGATGCGACGGCCGTCGCCGTGGCGGAGCCTCCCACGGAGGCGGCAGAAGAAAAGAGCGAAGGGAACGAGTCCTGAGACGCCGCCTCACTCGATTTTGCTGAAGGCGAGTCCGTTCGCCCCGCTCCAGTATCGTTGTCCCTACGCGAGTCGCCTCATTTGGGGCCGCGGGATATGGTGCGCGCGGAGCCGACGGTAACGCGACCGCAGCTCCTCCCAGCTCGATTGCAAGAACTCCCATGGCGGCTCGCTCGAGCGATCGTCATCCTGCCGTCGCTTCCGCAGGTAGCGATCGGCCAGGCGTCGTGCCTGCGCGTCGAACGCTTCCTGCGTTGGGCCGTGGATGCGGCACTTCCCTGGAAACTGCCGCAACGTCCCGTCGAAGTCGGGGCCGATGTGCCACAACTCGTGCGTGACCGTCTCGAGTTTCTCCTCGAAGGGAGCCTGGAGGTACCGTGGCAAGTAGAACGTGAGGATGTACAATTGATCCTCGCCCGCCTCGTTGACGACGCGCGGCATCACCATGGTCGCTCGCCGGTGACGTCCCACCCGACTCCCACCGGCGAATCGCAACGGAGTGACGGCAGCATAGACCCCGGTCGCCGACGGCTTGCGATTGAACGATGCCGTAACCAGCACGCGGCGCATGTCGATGTGACCGAGTTCCGGCACGACTCGGGTTAGGTCGTGACAAAGACATGTCATCTTCGATCCGAAGTCGAACGTCGTCATCGTGGCCGGCGAGTGGAAAAGGTCGTCACAAGGCTTCCGGCTGGAAGCGTCATGCCTGAACGTGAGAACCACGCCGGCAGGTTTTGTGACATGGCCCAAGAATCGCTCGGAAATCACACGCTGTGGGAGTTTCGCCAAGTATGCCAAAAGTCACTATCTATCACAATCCTCGCTGCACCAAGAGTCGCCAGACGCTGAAATTGATCCGCGAACAGGGCATCGAACCGGAGGTCATCGAGTATCTCCAGGATCCGCCTGACGAGGCGACGATCGAGAAGCTCTTGAAGAAACTCGGAATGCGAGCCTCCGAGCTGGTGCGGCGCAAAGATGCTCGAGCGCTCGGGCTTTCCGACACCGATGACGACGCCACGTGGATCCGCCGCATGGCACAGCATCCCAAGATCATCGAGCGCCCAATCGTCGTTGTCGGCCGCAAAGCGAGACTCGGGCGCCCCCCCGAAAACGTCCTCGAGATTCTTCCCGCGGCCAAGTCATGACGGCGAGGCACGGTGTCGTTCCCCTTACTTTCCGCTGAGCCTTCCGTCCCGTATGCTTGGCGCCGCACGATCGTTGTACCTGCTACTTCGGGATTCCCACGATGGTCGCCAACTGCCCCGCTTCGCGGTCGCTCCGTCACTCTTGCCTGTGGCTACTCCCTGCGGTGACTCTCGCCTTGGCTCTGGCCTCGTGTGCCCCCCCCACCGGTCTCCTCGCCGCCGAGGCCCCTGCCAAGAAGACTTCCTCGAAAGAAAACGCCGGCACCCGACGGCGACTGTTGAAGCTCATTCCCAACCTGAAGATGCTCCATGGCGCTCCTCCGGTCGTGATCGACCTGCGCGAAGTCGTCCGAGATATCGACGACGTCCGCGCCGGCGACGACCTGACGGCAGAAGTGGTCTACAACAAGAAAAAGAAAGTAGCCGAGATCGAGGTCGCGGGGGACCGAGTGGTGATACGCCCCGGCAAAGTGGGCAAGACCGAAGTCATTCTCGAAGTGGTCGACGGTCACGGGCCGCCCATTCACTCGAAGTTTACCATCCAAGTCTGGGAACCCGACTACTGGAAGCTCGCGTTGACCGTCATCGGAGGCTTGGGGATCTTCCTCTTCGGAATGAAGAACATCTCCGATGGACTCCAAGCCGTGGCAGGGAACCGTCTGCGCCGCATGATTTCGCTCGTGACAGACAACCGGCTACTCGCCGTGGGTGTCGGAACGCTGGTCACGATGATCGTTCAGTCGAGTTCGATCACAACCGTGCTGGTCGTCGGACTAGTCAACAGTGGTTTCATGAGTTTGACGCAGGCGATTGGCGTCATCTTCGGGGCCAACATCGGCACGACGATCACCGGCTGGGTTCTCGTGCTCAAGATCGGCAAGTACGGGTTGCCGCTCGCCGGTGCATCCGCCTTCGGTTATCTCTTCATCAGCCGCGACCGCCTCCGCTATCTGTGCATGGGAGCGATGGGCGTCGGTATGGTCTTCTTCGGCCTCGAGCTGATGAAAGACGGCTTCGCGATGATCAAGGACTTGCCGGCTTTCGAGCAGTGGTTCGAACGCTTCACAGCCGACAGCTACTTCGGCGTTCTCAAGTGCGCAGCGATCGGCTGTATTTTGACATTCATCGTGCAGTCTTCGTCAGCAACACTCGGTATAACCATCGGACTAGCGCAAATCGGCGTCATCCCGTTCCAGACCGCTGCGGCCCTTGTGTTGGGCGAGAACATCGGAACGACCATCACAGCCTGGCTCGCGTCGTTCGGCACTACTCCCAACGCGAAACGCGCGGCGTACGCGCACGTTCTGTTCAACGTCCTGGGAGTCGCCTGGGTGACGGCCGTCTTTCCGTGGTACATGATGGTGATTCGGTGGGCGGTCCCTGGAGCCGACACGACCGAACACGTGACCGCGGCGATCGCAGCGACCCACACCGGCTTCAATGTCACCAACACGATTCTCTTCCTGCCAGTCGCTCACGGATTGGCTGCGCTCTTGATGCGCATCATCCCCGAGCCCAAAGTGGCTGCCGTTCCCCACTTAAAAGTTCTCGACATTCGACTCCTCGAATCTCCCGTGCTGGCCCTGGAACAGTCCCGAGCTGTCGTACAACGGATGGCCGAACTTTGCCGTGGCATGATGCGAGTTCTGGGCGATATCTTGGAGTCCGGCGAGATCGACGAGATGAGTGTCCAACAGGCGACCCGGGACGAGCAGACGATCGATGAGCTTCAAGACGAAATCGTGAGCTTCATGACTCCGTTGCTGGCTTCCAACATGCCCGAGGACCTGATCGACGAGGCACGCCGCCAATTGCGCATCGCCGACGAATACGAATCGATCAGCGACTACATCGGCCGCATTCTCAAGTACCAGGTCAAACTGCAAAACGCAGGGTTCGACTATGAGCCTTCTGAGCGACAGAGTCTTCAAGAGCTGCACCGCAAGGTCGATGAGTTTCTCGAGTCGATCGCCCAAGCCTTCGACGGAGATGAAGCCATCACGAGCGAACTCTTGGAACAGCGAGGGCGGCATATCGCACAGGAGGTGCGCCGTTTGAGGCGCATGATGATCGAGCGGATGGCCGAACAGTCGGTTCCGCCACGAGTCAGCGTCACGTTTAACCGGCAGATCGTTGCGTACCGGCGCGTGCGCGACCACGCCGTCAACGTCATCGAGGCCATGGCCGGTCAGAAATAGCCACCAGGTTAGACGGGTGCATGTTGCGAGTCCTATCGCTCAAGGTTTGCACCGCCTCCAGCCCACCCCGACCTGAGTAACATCGTCACACACGCTCGGCGAAAGGACGCGAACGCACGTACGAGTCGCTACCGGCTCGGACACGGGGATCTTCGCTGATCCAGCGGCCGGTGGATGCGTCGTACCAGCGAGCACGGTTGTACTGCAAACCCGTGTCGACGTCGAACTCGCGCGATGTGAAGAGATACCGTGTCAGACTCGTGTCACCCGAGACGATCCCGCCGAAAGCATCATACACAAAATGCGTCGCCACCGTGCCGTCCTGCTTGACCAGATCGCGCACCGTGCCCAGGTGGTCCACGATCGGCCACAAGACTCGATCGGCCGCCGTCACGTTCTTCGTCACGTCTTCCTGTGCCAACAGCTCGTCGACCTGCTCGCCCCACAGGTAACGCTTCGACAGCGCCATGCTCCCCGAACCGCCCGGGCCGTCAATTCTTTTGTTGTTGCCGATCCGGGTTCGTTTGTCAAGCGTTTTTGGGGATCCAAAACTCGCCCCGAAGGGGCCCAACAATCGAGCCGGGGGCAAAGCGAAGCGGCGCAGCCGCGGAGCGTCGCCCTGGGTAGGAGTGGTCCCCAAAATGCTCAGAGCCCCAACCGGGGCGCAACAAGAGCCAGCGCGCAAAGTGCGGCTCCTTTGCCAAATGGCGAACGCGTGGGCGGCTTCCTGGAGATCGGTCCGTTCGGACGGGGATGGGCTGCCCCATACACGACATCTGGTCGCTTATCGTTGAGAACATCCCGAGGTTACTGCGCCCGACCGGAGCAGCCACACGAATGTAAGAGAGGACACTGATTACACACACATCTCCTTGACACTCATGCTTCTTCTGCTCGACCATCATCGATGGGCCTTACTGCAAACCGATCAATCTCACTTGGCCAAGGTTCGTCGAAGGAGTACCCTTCCAGCATGTACAAATATCCGTCAGAAACCAATAGCGCGAATCCAGCTCCATGTTCTAAGCCGCTAATCTCAGCTACAACATTGCCTCCGAGCCATAGCCTTTCCGGAGCCGTCACGGCGCGACAGCTTTGACAATCCACCGAAAGGTAGGCAAAAAAACCAACACCAGTGAATTCGCGACGCAAGACCTGACAATAACGAAGCTGAGACCGCAACTTTCGAGAGACTACATCGTTCCCCGAAAGTATTCTTTTTAGAACTACAGCCTCCAGTGGCGTCAAGTTTCTTTCTGTCATTTGAACGCCGTTCCGATACGAGCCGTGCCATCGATAACTTTGCCTCGTACTGTCACCGTTTTCCCTGCTATGGTGATCGTTGTTTCGTATTGACCTGTTATCTTGCCGGCATCAGCAAGCTCCTGCACTGATTCCAGCATCTGTTTGTAGGCAGACTCTTTTGATCCAACAGCGTCGACTACATCGCTAAGATCATGGTTGGGATTATCGAATATGTGGTGCAGCTTGTTCTCATCGCACATATTATGCCCATCCACCACGAGTTTTGTCACGTGGTAGACGTGTTCGCCCTCGACCGTGAGGTTGTATACCCGGTGAGTTCCGGGAATGCGAGTTCGTGAGAGGAGCCGGACGGTGCCGCCGAGAGCCGTCAGGTGTTCGCCTTCGCGGATCGAATCTGCTGAAATCCACTCGCGTCGGTCGGCACTAAAGAACTTGTGGAATCCCGTCGGACGGACCGTCGTTTGCCGTCCGTGCTCGTCTTCCAGCCGCAATTCGAAGACGTACCGGTTGAGATGATTGACCGTCGTGAGGACCACGCGGCCGGGTCCCGGCCGGATCGGAGGACAGGGGAGATTCTCCAGCACGCGCGCTTTGAGCCCCTTCGGCAGGCCCATCTCGACCAGATCAAGCGGCAGGGGAACGAGATTGCCTACACGGGCATCGTGAACGGCAATCCACTCGGGAGGCTGGAGAGTCTCGACGTTGATGTCGTCGATCGTGCCGTCTGACCAGATGAGCTGCCCGCGGAGGACGAGTTTTCGCCACGTCGCCGGATCGACCTCGGTGGACTCGGCCTCAGCCACCTTGCCGTCGTCCGGGTTGTCTGCCAGCACTCGATCGCGGACACTGAGAGCCTCAATGGGCACAAAGCTCCGCTGGAACTCGTCCGCATTCGGCTCAGTCGCCGCCAACCCCACCGTCGGCGTCAAATTCGCGACACCGATGACATCGCGTCTCGAAGTGCCCCACCAACTGGCAAAAAACGCCAACAAAATCGACGCGGCAAGCCAGAATGAGCCCCGAATTACGGTGCAAGACACGAGCGATGAACGTTCCTGTCGTGGTCCCATGTCAAGGAAGTCGCCAGTTGCGTCGGCTGAGGGCCGGTCCGACACTGATCCAGCGGCCGGTGGAGGCGTCGTACCAGCGAGCACGGTTGTATTGCAAACCCGCATCGACGTCGAACTCGCGAGACGTGAAAAGATAGCGTGTCAGACTCGTGTCACCCGAGACGATACCGCCGAAAGCATCGTACACAAAATGCGTCGCCACCGCGCCGTCCT
>WFWZ01000268.1 GCA_015490875.1 Planctomycetaceae bacterium | reverse complement strand
TTTGTGGCGCTACCGACCGGCGTTGTGTCGACCGCCCAGCGCGTCGCCATGCTACCCTCGGGAAACGCGGCAGTGGTCGGAGATTTTCAAGGCACGATGATGACGTCGCCGGTAACGCTCACTTCGGCCGGGCAGAGCGACGCGTATCTACTGGAGTATGCCTTCGGGACGGGAGTCGTCCGCGCGGCGCGGCTGGGTGGCAGCGGTGAGGATTCGGCGGCCGACGTCGCCGTCGCTCCCGACGGCGGCGTCTGGATGGTTGGCCGCTTCTCGGACACGACAAACGGCCTTGCAGCCGTATCATCCAACGGTGGCACAGACGCCTTTGCGCTCAAGTTGATGCCCTTTGGAACGGGCTACACGACGGCGGTAGCTCAGTCGTACGGAGACGCGGGAGACGACGAGGCCACCGCGGTGGCGGTCGGCAGTGACGGACGCGTTCATATCGGAGGGAACTTCCGCTTCTCCGTTGACTTCGACGTGGCCGCAGAGACGGCGTTCGCCCTCCATAGCAGCGGGGACCGTGATGCGTTCATCGTGCAGTTGGCATCGGACGGGTCTTTCCAGTGGGCGCGATCCATAGGAGGCTATCGCCAAGACCGCCTTTCCGATCTCGCGGTAGACAGTGCCGGCCACATCTATGTCACCGGTGAGTTCCGCGACCGTGTCGATTTCGATCCGCTGGACGGCGCCCGGTTGCTCGAGACCTCCTCCGAAACGACTCCGGAGGCGTTCGCACTGAAGCTGAATGGCTCGGGCGAGCATCTCTGGTCGGCGCAGGTCGGCGATCTTGCCGGAGCCGTTTCCTCGGGGCGCGGTATCGCCGTTTCGGAAGATGGAACGGTTTCACTGGTCGGAACATTTCAGCAGACGATCGATGTCGATCCGACCGATCAAGTCGTCCAACGTTCGTTCACGCCCGGCAATGCTTCCGATACTGCCGGATACGCCGTGCTCCTTGCGCAAAAGGCCGTTCCTAAAGTCCAACTCGTGGGTGTCCCCGACAGTATCGTCGACGAAGGGACGAGTGTCGCCGTGGGAGCACTTGTGAGCGATTCCGACTCGAGTTTCTTCACCTACCAGTGGTCGGTGACGAGAGACGGGACGGTTCTTGCAACCAGTAACGAGCCGGTCGTTTCCTTCATCGCCCAGCAGGAAGGTCTTTACCAGATCGACCTGACGGTTGTGGACGAATCGGGGAATCGCGATTCGGCACGCTCGCAGATCGCCGCGCGTGACGCCCGGTCGCAACTGCAAGAAACGGCGTACAGCGCCGGTACGCGTCTGCTGACTGGGAATTCGTTGGGTAGTGTGGATGCCGGAGACCGGTTCGGAGCGGCGATTTCCGTGGAAGGAGACTATGTCCTGATCGGCTCGCCGGGCGGGAATGAAGCCTGGCTGTACGATCCGAGCGGCACAACGGCGGCGACTCAAGTCAAGGAGTACCTTTCAGCGCCGGCCGGAGTCTCCAGCAGCGCCGAGTTCGGTGCCGCAGTGCTGAACTTGGGCGACTGGCTGGTCGTGGGGGCTCCTCAAACCGCCACCGGCGGCAGTGTGTTCGTCTATGCATTCGATCCGTCGACTGGTCCGCTCGATGGTGGAACTCAAAACTTTTCGTTGGTTCACACCCTGACCGCACCGGCACCTTCCAGTGGCGATCGGTTCGGTGCGGCACTCGCGCGGCTGGGTGACTTGGTACTCATCGGGGCACCCGGCCGTTCGACGGCAGCTGGAAGTTCGGTTGGCGAGGCGTACTTATTCGATATCCGCTCCGGTGCGCTGCTGACGACGTACGACAATCCGACTCCGAATGCCGGAGACGAGTTCGGCGCAGCCTTGGCGACAGAGCAAGGCACGTTGTTCGTTGGGGCGCCGGGGGACGATCTGCGAGGAACCGACAGAGGTATTGTGCATCAAATCGATCCCAACGAGGGAACAAGCATCCGCGTTCTTGCGCCGTCACGTGCAGCCGATGGAGATCGGTTCGGTACAGCGATCGCCGCAAGCGGCACGACCCTCCTGGTCTCTGCCGGAGCTGCCGGGGTGGGCGGGTCGGCGTGGCTTTTCGACATCGACTCCGAATCACCGCAAGTCGGACGAGAGCTCGGAAGTCTAACGGATCCGGGGGGAGCGACGATCGGATTCGGCACTTCGCTCGCGCTGAAGGGAACTCGTGCCTTGGTCGGAGTCATCGGAGCCGAAGTGTCCGGCGCCGCCTCCGGTGCCGTCTACCTCTTCGACGTCGACCCCCAGAGCCCTTCGTTTGGCCAGTCGCTCGACGTGATCGAACCCACCTCTCCCGCCGCTTCCGATGCCTTCGGAACATCGGTGGCGTTCTGGAAAGACGCGGTGCTCGTCGGAGTTCCGTCGACCGATGCGGGTGCACTCGACACAGGCGCTGTGGAACGATTCCAAGTGGCCGAGCGGTTGGTCCGCAGTGCCATGTCGGTCGTCGAAGGAGAAATCGTAACGATCACCGGAGCACTGACCGATCCCGGGCTGGACGACCCGCACACTCTCGTGATCGACTGGTCCGACGGGACGCCGTTGGAGCGTGTGGCTCTTACGAAGGGACAACGGACGTTCGTCGTATCCCACCGCTATGTAGATGATGGCACTTCGGGCACGGCAAGCGACGATGTCGATATCCGTGTTCGCCTGTTGGACGACACCGTGGACGTGCTGGCGGCCAAGCCGGCTGCCGATACCTTGCAACGGTATCGAGGAACCACACTCGAGTCGCTTGGTGCTTTCGTCTCGGCCGGCAGCGGCGGACTCGACGCTCCCACCGCCGTCGCCATCGGTCCCGACGGCGACATCTACGTTTCCAGCGGCGCCGCGGGTTCGAATCCGGTTCTTCAATTCAGCGGACTGGATGGCAGTCTTGTGGGAACTTTCCTGCCAGCAGGTGTCCAAGGAACCACGAAAGCCGTCGATCTGACTTTCGGCCCGGATGGCAACTTCTACTATCTCGACAACGCGAACAACCGAGTCTTGCGCTTTGACGGCCGGAGTGGGGCGTTCTTGGATGAGTTCGTAACTCCCGGCAGTGGCGGTCTCAGCGATCCTCGCGGCCTGGCGTTCGGCAACGACGGACTTCTTTATGTGGCCAGTTTCGGTACGAACAGTATTCTACGATACGACGGAACGACCGGCGCCTTTGTAGACACGTTTTTGTCATCATTAGAAGGCATTGCGAGTCCCTCCGATCTCGTCTTCGGAGAAGCTGACGACTTGTTCGTGCTCAACATGGCGCCGCAGCCAAGCGTCTGGCGATTCGATGCCACGACCGGAGATTCCCTGGGCCTATTTGTTCAACCGCCGCTGGCAGGAACCCAAGGCTATCTCCTCTACGGTGCCGGTGCGCTGTTCGTGTCCGACCCCGGTGGTCCGTTGCGTCGTTATCCGGTCGACTCCTCGGGAGCTGAAGGAACAGTCAATACTGGAGAGGGTGCCATGGCCGGCCTTCCTCCCCAAGTCGAAGCCGGCACGACGGTGACGATCGTCAACGCGGCACCTGATGTCACTGTCGAGTCACTGGGGAGTGGCACGGCTGGCGAGTATCGATTCGCGGCAAGCGTTTCCGACATCGGTAGCCTCGACACGTTCACTTACGCCTGGAGCGTGACTGGGGGTGCGATTGTCGGCGCGTCCGATCAATCCGAGGTAACGATCTCAGCCGGCACGTCCACGTTCTCCGTTTCTCTGACCGTGACGGATGACGATGGCGGGTCGCAGACGACCAAGACGGAAGTCATCGTCGGAACTGCCGGAGATGACACGCTGACGATCACCAACCCACCGGCAGACGTCGATCGTACGATCGTCTTGGGCTTAGAAGGCAACGATGTGATCGACGCCAGCGCCGTCTCATCCGCGTCGGTTGAATTGGTGGGAGGCGCTGGGAACGACACGCTCACCGGAGGCAGCGGCAACGACCGTCTCATCGGAAACACGCCCGGCGACTATGCCGCGGGAGGCGGGGATACCGGAAACGATACCCTCATCGCCGGCCCCGGCGATGATGTGCTCGACGGCGGCATGGGCGACGACACGATGATCGGTGGTCCTGGAAACGACACGTACATCCAAGTCCCCGGAAGCTCGGATGTGCTCATCGAAGACGGAGGGGATGGCATCGATACCATCGACTACAGTCTCGCCACGTTCGGCATCGCCTTCAATCTCTATGAGACGAACGTCGCACAGATCGTCAACCCCTCGGCACCACCTGCCGAACAACACACGGTGGAGATTCGAGGCGACTTCGAGAGCATGGTCGGATCCTCGTTCTCGGACGTTCTGCGAGGCAACGCGTTTCCCAATCTGCTGATCGGTGGCTCTGGCGACGATGTGTTGTACGGCGGTGATCAAACGAACGCAGCCGTCAATGACGGAAACGACACCTTGGTGGGAGGCGACGGGAACGACACGCTGATCGCAGGAGCCGGAGACGACGTCATTTATGGAGGGGATCAGACCGATCCCAATGCACCCGACGGCGACGACACGCTCGTCGGAGGAAGTGGCAATGATACGCTGATCGCAGGTGCCGGAGACGACGTCATTTACGGAGGCGACCAGACCGATCCCAACGCACCTGATGGAAACGATACGCTTGTCGGGGGAAGCGGTAATGATACTCTCATCGCCGGAGCCGGAGACGATGTCATCTACGGAGGAGATCAGACGGATCCCAATGCACCTGATGGAAACGATACGCTGGTCGGAGGAAGCGGCAATGACACCCTCATCGCCGGAGCCGGAGATGATGTCATCTACGGAGGCGACCAGACCGATCCCAATGCACCCGACGGCGACGATACGCTCGTGGGAGGAACCGGCAATGACACCCTGATCGGTGGTGCTGGAGACGATGTCATCTACGGAGGAGATCAGACGGATCCCAATGCACCTGATGGAGACGATACGCTCGTCGGAGGAAGTGGAAACGATACTCTGGTCGCTGGTGCCGGAGACGACGTCATCTATGGCGGGGACCAGACCGATCCCAATGCGCCTGACGGAAACGATACCCTCGTCGGGGGAAGCGGAAACGATACCCTCATCGCCGGTGCCGGGGACGATGTCATCTATGGCGGCGACCAGACCGATCCCAACGCACCCGACGGCGACGATACGCTCGTCGGGGGAAATGGAAACGATACTTTGATTGCCGGAGCTGGTGACGACGTCATTTATGGCGGCGACCAGACCGATCCCAATGCACCCGACGGAAACGATACACTCATTGGCGGCGAAGGAAGCGATACGTTGCTGGGTGGTGCGGGGGACGACGTGATTTACGG
>WFWZ01000267.1 GCA_015490875.1 Planctomycetaceae bacterium | reverse complement strand
CAGTTGTACTTGACATCTGAGAACGCCTTCGTCATCACGTAGGCCCCTTCGCCTTCACCGCCGGTTGTCGTGATTTTCGAGCAGAATCCCTTGGTCGGATCGTATTCCCAGACAATGGTTCGTTTATCTCCTCTTGAGGTCTCGAGCACCGCCTTGGTCAACCTCCAGTTGTGGGACGTGTCCAGGTAGATCGTGCCTTTCGAATAACCGAACAGGCTGTAGCTCGTCGGGAATACATGACTTGGATCAACATTTGAACGGAAAACGACTCGGTAAAGTTGGCCCTTGCCGGACGTGACAGGCTCCGCCGATTCGACCGTCACGGCCGGGGATGCGAAAAGCTCGGCGAGCAGCGTTCCTTCAATCGACACCGGCAATCGAGAGAAGCGATCCAAGTGGCTCAACGTTTCGAGAATCCAAACCGGGGGTCGTGCTTCAAGAGACTTGATCGCGTCGCTGTATGGCATCAGGCCGATGACGCTCCAGTCTCCGTTCGCCGCCGAGCGGCTCAGTCGAAACAAATAGCGGTCGTTTCTCCCGAATACCTGGATCTCGTCTTGCGAGTCCTGGGCCGGCGCCGCTCCTTCATCATCTGTTTCCGGAGCAAGATCCATGGCAAGCGAGTTCCGACGATATTGCTTGAACATCGCTCGGCCCGTACTAGTCCTGCCTCCATAGCGGTCCGAGACCGTTATGATCCACTCGCATGGCGAAGGCCGATTCGATATCTTCTTCCAGCCTCGGCGGGCGTCTTCCAGCCAATCCCCGCGAGAAGGACATACGAACGCGACCGACGCCGCCAGTGCGACAAGAGGCAGTGCACGCCTCTGACCCATAGCCACCATAACTTCTCTCCGACATCAGTTTCTCGCTAAACATTGTCCGCGATTGTCTTAGCGATTCTTGCCATATTAGACTGAGCACCAGTGGCCACTCTACCAGGGTAGCGATCGGATGTTGGCGCGCCGTCGCTCGCTGCAAGTGTGGCATAACTCCTCCTGTGGCATCTGTATCGCGCGCCACGGCGCGCCAGAAGCCTCGTGCGCTGGTTATAACTTACACTCGCAGTAGTTTGAATACTTTGGGTTTACAGGCTGACACGCGCAATTCGGAGAGCATGTATAGTGCTTCTGGCAATCTCCGTTGCTGCAGTTGGGTTTCCTCGCCTGCTCGCACGATCTATTTTTGTCGCAAGTGCCATCGCACTTCAGCAGTGGGGGATCGGGGTCATCGGCAAACGCGGCTCCACCGGTCGCTACGGTTAGAGCCAACGAAACGGCGACAAGACAGAGTCCCAGCATAACAGTCGCCCGTCCACAGAAGTACAAGGAACCTCGCATATCTACTCTCCCTTCGTAACAATAGGCCGGCGACTCACCGACGAATCGCCCTCAGACATGCCGACAATCTTTCCAGTAATACGCAATGTGCGGTTCGACAAGCGGTTCCCATGTGCCACCAATAGACTCCCTGGCACGCAGTATCGAGCACGGACTCTAGCGCTGACAAAGAACCCGTGCAACTCTCTCGTCGAATGGGGCGGCACTAGTAATGGCAAGTTTGGAAAGAACGCGTATGGTACTCTCTTTCCTAGAACGCGAAATGGTTTATCTGTCTTGTTTTCGATCGTGATTGTGAAGGGGATCCGCTGACCGGCTGGAACACGCCCCATCCGAATGACGCGGGTAAGAACGACCGTGTCGGAACGGCGCTCCACGACTCGCGCGGCCACAAGTAATACCCCGAGCGCTACGAGTGAGCATGACAGAAAACCAATGCCCCAGATTAGGCCTCTCCGGAGATCATCCCACACGCGAGGACGTTGCCAAAGGAGTAGCGCAAGCATCCCCCCATCAAAGCCAGCCGTTACAACGGGCTTGACATCGATGGGGCCATAGCACTCGCAGCTCGTAAATCCCTGCCATGATAGCGTGGCGGCGATTCCCGTCATGGCCAACGCAAACGCCGTCGCCACCCCCCAGACGCTCACTTGATGGGAATGACATATCAAGCTCAACCCGACGGCGAATTCGGCCAGCAAGATGGCTCCCCACAATTCTGCCGAAGAGGAGAACCAGCACGATAGCCAAAGAGGGATCGGAGCAGTCGCTTTCGCCAAAGCAGCAGCGACGATAAGCACGCCGAACGCTGCAAGAATCGTGGAGCGCCCAGAGAGTAGTGGCTTGCCCTTCATCGCATCACCCGGAACTCCCTATGATTTGCCGGCGCGCCGATTGACGGCGCTGCTTTCAGCAAACTCGCCGGTGCTGCTTTTTCCGAAAAGAACTTGGGGCACAAGATGACAAACTGGTGAGATTTTACCCCCCCCCCCCGCATCTTGTCAAGCGCCGAAAAAAATGATTGCCGTACGTGGTCGCAATATGATAGATTGTAAGTCCACACGCGGAATCAAGGGGCCTTGCTGTTGGCGGTTACGGTTGTCTAACCGGGAATCAGTAGGGACGGACTGGCAGATTTAGGCGCCCCGTGAGTTAACCTTTTCGACTGGCGATCACGCAGGTGTGACCTGTTGGTTTCGAGCAAAGGGAGCCAGGACCGTGGTCAGGTACAGAAAATCCGGTTTGACAGTCCTCGAGTTGCTCGTTGCCGTGGCTGTCATCAGCATCCTTCTGGGACTATTGTTGCCGGCAACTCAGTATGCTCGCGAGGCGGCGCGACGAACCACTTGCCGAAACAATCTTCGTCAAATCGGTCTCGCGACTCAAATGCACCACGAAACCTATTCGAGTTTTCCTCCCGGCAATACCGGAGCAGCTCCTGGAACGAAAATGCCCTTTCTTTCCTGGCAGGTCCACTTGTATCCGTATCTGGAACAGCGAGCGCTATGGGACCGAGCACGACAAGACTATGCCACAAATCCGTCACCGTTCGTGGGGCACCGTGGTTTTCGGACGGTCCTCTCGACGTTTTCCTGTCCATCGGACGGGCGAGCCGAAACCACTCATCTGGCGCGAAATCGATATATCGTCGCTCTTTCGAATTACTTGGGCGTGATCGGCACGGACCTCGAAACGAACGATGGTGTGTTGTTCAGCCAGTCCCACGTTTCCGTCCGCGACATCCGTGACGGCACGAGCAATACTCTCATCGTCGGCGAACGCCCTCCCAGCGTCGACTTTTGGTGGGGGTGGCTTTACGCCGGCGCCGGGCAACGTGTGACCGGGTCGGGCGATCAAGTGCTGGGAATCCGAGAGCTGAATGCTCGCGACGATCAACTCAGCCTTCGCTGTGCCGCCGATCGGCTGTCCTATCGCGCCGGCTCGTTGAGCGACCAATGTCATTTCCTTCACTTCTGGAGCTTTCACCCCGACGGCGCCTTCTTTCTATTCGCAGACGGGCACGTCGATTTCTTGAGCTATGGTGCTGCTGCAACGGTTGAGCAGATGGCGACGCGCGCGGGCAATCCTTGAGGATAGTCCTTTGTTGCTCTCGGACCGATGCGGGGAGAAGTCAATCAAACGTCCGGCAGAGCATGCCACCGTCGGCGTGGATGACCGATCCGGTGATGAAGGCACCGGCTTCGCTTGCCAGCAACAGGACCGGGCCTACCATCTCTTCGACCGTGCCCCAGCGGAGCAGGGCGGTGCGCCGAGCGAAGACTTCTTGTTGCTCGTCGTCCAGGAGGCTCAAGGGGAGATCCGTCAAGACGGGGCCAGGCGCCAGGCAGTTGACGGTGACGCCGTGAGGCCCGAGTTCCAGGGCGTGAGCTCGCGACATGGCCACGAGTGCCGACTTGGTCGCCGAATAAAGGCCTCGGCCGGGGTTCGAAGCGAACGCCATGACGGACGAGGTGTGAATGATGCGTCCCCATTTTCGACGGATCATCGCCGGTGCCAAAGCACGAGCCAGACGCATGCAACTGGTGAAGTTGACTTCGAGAATCCGATCCCAGGTGGCATCGTCGGTTTCCAAGAGCGTCTGGGGTTCGTTGGTGCCGGCATTGTTGAAGAGGATGTCGACGTGCCCCCAACGTTCGAGAGCATCCGCGGCCAATCGGTCGACGGCTTCCCGGTCGGCCATGTCGACGACTGCGTAGTCGACGGAAACATCGAGGCCGCTCGCGATTTCTTCGGCCGATTGCTTGAGCGATTCCTCGTGGCGAGCTGCCAACAAGATGTCGGCTCCCGCTTCGGCCAATCCTCGCGCCACTGCCTTTCCGATACCTCGACTGCCGCCCGTCACGAGTGCTTTGCGCCCATCGAGGCGAAACCGGTCCCAAATGCCGCTCATCGTTCGACTCCCTCAATTGCTTCTCGAGCTTGTAACAAAACGCCGCCGGCGTGGCTCCCATTCTCGGGCGTGTTTACTTGCGGCCGCAAGTCTCATAACAGACTCTTAGCCACGCGACCTTTCAGCAATCTCTCGCCGACAGGCTGTTCGCGATAGCGGTCCGGACGATCGCGATCACGTCTGATCTTGTTCACGAAGCGCCTCGACGACGAGGTCGCCGACTTCACTGGTCGAGTATCCCATCTTCCCGGCAGCCTGGCTTTTCATTTTGGTACCGGTAACGGTTTGGACGGCTTGCCAGATTCTCCGTCCGGCGGCCTGGTGACCGGTGTGCTCGAGCAGCATCGACATGGCGCTGATCGCGGCGATCGGATTGATGACCCCCTGGCCGGTATACTTGGGTGCGCTGCCGCCCATCGGCTCGAACATGCTGCACCCGCCCGGCTGCGGGTTGATGTTGCCGCCTGCGGCCACGCCCATCCCGCCTTGGATCATAGCGCCCAGATCGGTGATGATGTCGCCGAACATGTTGGTCGTGACGATCACGTCGTAATACTCGGGGTTCTTGACCATCCACATGCAGCAGGCGTCGACGTGATTGTAGTCGGCTTCCACATCGGCGTACTCTTCGGCGATCTCGCGGAACGTCCGGTCCCAAAGGTCGTGGCCGAACGTGAGGACATTCGTTTTGGCGACGAGCGTCAATCGTTTCCCTTTGGGATTGTTCCTCCGGCGCGTGTACTCGAAGGCCCACCGGATGCACCGCTCGCACCCTTTCCGTGTGTAGACGGCCGTCTGCATGGCAACTTCGTCTGGAGTCCCCTTGCGGAGGAATCCACCGACACCGCAATAAAGGTCTTCGGTGTTCTCTCGCACGACGACGAAGTCGATGTCTTCAGGCTGCTTCCCCGCGAGCGGCGTTTCGACGCCGGGATAGAGTTTGACGGGACGGAGGTTGATGTATTGATCGAGCTGGAACCGGATTTCCAGGAGGAGTCCTTTTTCCAGCGTGCCTGGAGGTACGTCGGGGTGTCCGACGGCGCCGAGAAAGATGGCATCGAAACTGCGCAGGTGGTCGATGGCTCCCTCGGGCAGAACCTCCCCGGTGCGCAAGTAGTATTCGCCTCCATAGGGAAGCTCTTCCATTTCGAACGTGAACGACTCGAGTTCGGAGATCGCGCGAAGCACTTTCAGGGCTTCGGCAGTCACTTCCGGTCCCGTTCCATCACCTGGGATCACGGCCAGGCGTAGTTCCTTATTCGCTACCACTGACGCACCTCGAGGGGGACTCTACGACGCTACAACAAAACCTCCGGCCACAAGCAACACGCTCGAGGATGGGACTCCCGCCGGCGGGTCTTGTTGCACGCTTATAGGAAAACGCTAGATCCCGGCCGCATCGATGCTCGGTGGGCGTCTCTTGCCGGGACCACGTGCGGTGATTCTAACAGCGTTGCGCGCACCCAGGAACGGGGCTCACGCCGACTGTTCCCTTTCGCCCGTCAGGCGTCCCACGAAGGCTTGCCACATTTGGTAGCGTGGCTGCCGGAGTTTGGCGAGAAAGTGGGGATTGCTGTGAGGCCGTACGGGGCGTTTGAGAAGTCGCATACGCGCTTCCTCGGGGGTCCGCCCTCCTTTTTTGGCATTACAGCGCAGGCAGCAGCAAACGACGTTGTCCCAGCTCGTCGTGCCGCCTCGGCTGCGAGGCACCACGTGGTCGATACTGAGCTGGCTGGTGGCGAAACGCTTGCCGCAATACTGGCACCGGTGATCGTCTCGTGCGAAGAGATTGCGGCGGTTGAAGCGCACGGTCGTCTGCGGCATACGATCGTAGCGCATCAGTCGGACGACGCGCGGCACCTGCAACGGGAATGCCACTGTCCGAATGAACTCGTCTTGCTCGCTCCGTTCCAGCTCCCACCGCAATACGCTCAGTTCGCACCACGTCCGAAAGTCGTAGTTGGCGAACTGGCCGTTCTCGATGTGGATCACCTCGGCGATGTCCCGGTAAAGCAAGCAGAGTGCTCGCCGGACGTTGACCACGTGGACGGCCAGATAGGAGCGGTTAAGCACAAGGACGCTGGCTTGGAGGGGCTGACCACCCTCGCAACTGCTCAACTCGGCGGTTGCCAGACGATCGGTTCTCGGAGTTCTCGGCTTGCTGAAGGCGACTACCTCAGGACAGATCAGGAAGGATCGGGAGACCTAACGGAAAGCGGCTGACGGGAACCGGCAAGGGTGCCGAGTTTTCCGCCTTGATGATCCGCCACTACGCCAACCTTATTCTATCGCGCCGATCGGGCAGGGTGAAGGGTGGTCCGCGTGCGAAACTGCGCCGGCTGTGGCGGACGCACGGCGGACGCCCTTTTTCTCCGGGCCGCAGGCCCCTGAAAATACGCTGATTCCGCTTGCGACGCGGAGCCATTCGAGATTACGATGACGGAAAGAAGGAGCCCCTTGCGGCACCACACTCCGTTCCGTCTGGCAACCATCTCAAAGGAAGGAATCGTTGCATGATCCACTACTCCTGCGACCGCTGCAGACGTTCCATCGAATCGGACGAGTTGCGTTACGTCGTCAGGCTGGAGATCGACGCTTCCATCGGCGACGGAATGTGCATGGATGAGTGGGAAGACCGCGATCATCTCACGGAGGTCGGCCAGATTTTGGACGACGCCGAGAGTCTTCACGACGACCTTATCGGACCGGACATCCACGAGCGCCGCAAGTTCGACCTCTGCCCCGAATGTTATCGCAAGTACGTCCGGAATCCACTCGGATGCGAAATCGCCTCGCCCGTCGAATTCAGCGACAACTGACGAAGACGGGAACGCCTTTGCGGCAAGGCGGACGGCAGCGGCGGTGCTTGATCCGTGTTGGGCTCGGCACGCCCGGTGGTTTGTGGTGGGCTGCGCGCGAAGAGGGGGAATCGTTGCGCGCAAAGACGCGAAGACGCAAAGAGGGGAAAAGAGGGGTACGGCAACCGGACAGCGGAGCGGCTTTCGATCAGGTTTCATGGACCGCCTCAGTGCTGTGGGTACGCAAGGACACCCCACGCAAAACGGCCGCCTCGAGAAGGAGGCGGCCGTCCGTATGCGGGTTCGAAACTTCGCGCTCAATCAGCGCGCTTCGGAGAAGCGTCGAGCGACTTCGTCCCAGTTGATGACGTTCCAAAACGCGTCGATGTATTCGGGACGCCGGTTTTGATACTTCAGGTAGTAGGCGTGTTCCCAGACGTCGATTCCGAGGATGGGTGTGCGTCCTGCGGAAAGTGGACTGTCCTGGTTCGCCGTACTTTCGACGACCAGTTTCCCGCCGTCGACACTAAGCCACGCCCAGCCGCTTCCGAAGCGAGTCGCCGCTGCCGTTGAGAATTGCTTTCGAAAGTCGTCGAACGATCCAAAGGCAGCGTCAATGGCCGAGGCCAGTTCACCGCTCGGAGTACCTCCACCACCAGGCTTCATGATCGTCCAGAAAAGCGAGTGGTTGGCGTGGCCGCCTCCATGGTTGCGCACAGCGGTCCGAATCGATTCGGGAACCTGATCGAGCGACGCGACCAGTTCTTCGACTGTTTTCGATTCCCACTCTGTTCCGGCAATAGCGTCGTTCACCTTGTTGATGTAGGCCTGATGGTGCTTGGTGTGGTGAATCTCCATCGTCCTGGCGTCGATATGAGGCTCCAGCGCGTCATAGGCGTACGGCAGTGAGGGCAGGGTATAGGCCATCGTATCATCCTCCTTTATTGGTGGTCCGAGAAAACCACAGCTTAGTTGCGCTCCCCCGAGGCGCCCCGGACCAACGCATCCGGTTCGCTCGAGTGAGTGTCAGGCCGGTCCGTCCACGGGAAGACCCAACGGCGCTACGATAGCGGATAGGGAGTAGAGCCACAATCGGCCGTCGGTCGGCGGTCGGAGCGAAGCGGTTTTTCAGAGTGCTTCCGTCGCCATGAGATACGACTTCAGGCTCGACACCAAAAGTCGCGCTCGTTCCCGCACATTTTTCCTGCGCCGGTCCCGCGAGCGGACGGAGCGCACCAGGACGTCGATTTCGGTCTGTCGCGGAGCATTTTCGTGCTCCTGGATTTCCGAAAACTGGAGTCCGATGTCCAGTGCTGACCCGCGGTCGCCTTGACGCCGTAGAGCAGGGGAACTGCTCCCCTGGATGCGAAGGACCGCTTGGTTTTCTTCAAAAAGAAGGATCTCTGCGTTGTGGTCGGCGATGAACCCCATCAGCTTCTTCGCGGCGATGGTCAGGGGGACGCACGTCACCAGACGACACCTCGCCACCTCCTGGGAGCGGTTCGGTTGAAACCATTGGCGCCACCGGTTGAGGATCGTCTGGCGAGCCTCCTCGGTTTCGATGTCGCCGGTGCCCAGTTGCACGACCATGTTGCGGCCCGAGTCCTTCGCCTGCAAGAGCGCTCGGTCGGCCCGTCGCAACATCGTCTCAGGAGTGTCTCCGGCTTGCAGCTGCGTGACCCCGAAACTCGCCGTGAGGGGTTCTCCACGAAGTGCCGGTTGCGGTGTCCGCTCGAGGTCCGCACGAAGCTCTTCCGCTCGCCGTGCCGCTGCATCGCATGTGCAGTCGGCACAGAGCACGACGAATTCTTCTCCACCGTAGCGAGCGACGAAATCGCCCGTGCGCGCAAACCGCCTCAACATCGAAGCGAACGAAATGAGCACGTCATCGCCGGCTTGATGACCGTAAGTGTCGTTGATTCGCTTGAAGTGGTCCAAGTCGCAGATGATGAGGGAACACGGCAGTTGTCGCCTCAAGTGCGTTTGGACGAACTGGGCCAACATGCGATCGAATTCCGCTCGATTGGCGACCTGCGTCAACGGGTCGCGTGTCACCTGATGCTGTAGTGCCTCGAGTCGCTGTTCGAGGCTCACTTGATGAGACGTATCATGCAGCACCATGGTCACCCCATGATGTCGCCCCTCATTGTCGATGACCGGTATGAAGTGGACGTCGACGGAGACGGGGTCTCCCTCGCGGCCTTGCAGGACCAAACGCCGAAGCGACTGCTCGCCGGTTTCCAGGCACAGTCGTACCGGACATTCTTCGGCTTCAATCGGAGAGTTGGACTCATCACGCATCTGCACCAACGCCGGTGTCCAGTGCCTGCGGACGACAGCGCCAGCCACGAGTCCCGTCAGACGCTCGGCCGGCCGATTCCACAGTTGGATTTGCAGGTCCGAGTCGATGAAGACAACGCCATCGTGGATATTGTCGAGGATCGACAAGTAGAAGAGACGATCGGTCTCTTCGTCTCCCCCGATCGATTCGGCGCCGAACCCGAGGCTCCAAAACCGGTTCGATTGGGACGACTGCAAGTCGGCGAGCCAACGCTGGGCGAGTAGTCGGTGCAAGTCGATTTGCTCACGGGTCATCAAATCCGAGAACTCTTCGACCAGGGTCGGATCGAATTGACGGCCGGCGAAGGCATACAGTTCCGCCAGGGCCCGCTCCTTGGGCATGGCCCGGCGATAGACGTGATCGGTCGTCATGGCATCGTAGGCGTCGACGATCGCCACCATGCGAGCTCCCAGAGGCAGATCCTCCCCGGTCCGATCGAACCCCGTCTTGTCGCCGTTGTACCATGCCGGCGTGTACTTGACGATATCGAGGATCTCTTGGGAGGCACAGCAGCTTAGGAGGATCTGTACTCCCACTTGACGGTGTTGTTCGATCGTCAGACGCTCATCGCTGGAGAGCTTGCCCGGTTTGAGTAAAACGCGGTCGGGGACGCCGATCTTGCCGACATCGTGCAACAGGGCCGCGATCTCGATCTGGTCGAGCCGGTCTTCGTCCATACGGCGAGCGATTGCCCAGCAGGAGACTCCCATGGCGACGCGCAGGGAGTGGGCGGCTGTCGGCGGGTGTTTGGCTCGCAGCGCCGTAAAGAGACTCGCGGCGATTCCCAGCCGCGCTTGTACCAACCTGTTCTCGTAGCGGACGCGTCGGGCGAACTCCTCGCGGCCAGCCGGTGCTACATCGTCCAATTTGCTGAACGCATCCGCCAACCTCGTGCCGCCAGTCGGTTCCCTCGAATTCTCCCTCGCGGGCTCGGCAGATCGAGCATTCTCCGATGTGGACTCGTTTCCAACGTCCATGGTGCATCATCCAAGATCAAAGACCGCTCCGAGGCGCACGGGGCAGCTCGCCTCCACACAGGTTGTCCAAACCTAGGTTGCCCATCGTCCGCGGTCAAATCGTGCTCCTTCTCGAGCCCCACTCGGTCGGGGCGCGACACCGCGCAACACGACTGCGGGGCTCCTCACCGCCGACCCAATCGCTACAATGGCCAACCTCGATTTCACCTGCGGATTCCGATTGGTTTTTCAGGGGTGCCTGAACGGACAAGGAGCCTCCCATGCGACTGGCCACTGTCGAAGGTCCTACCGGTCCTCGGGTCGTTGCCGAACGCGACGGTCAGTGGATCTCACTCCCCGACGCGGATGCTCGACTCCCCTCGTCGCTCAAAGCGATCCTCGCGGCGTGGCACGACGTTCGGCCCGAAGTCGAAGAGGCGGTCGCTCGAGGCATCCCTCTCTCTGAACCACCCAAGCGGTGGTACGCCCCCATTCCCGACCCTCAGAAAATCATCTGTATCGGCCTCAACTACGCCGACCATGCGGCGGAAACAGGGGCTTCCATTCCCGAAGAACCGGTCGTCTTCTGTAAGTTGGCTCCGACCGTCGTTGGCCATAAAGAGGCCATTCGTCTGCCTCACGCCAGTGAGCAAGTCGACTATGAAGCAGAACTTGTCGTCGTGATCGGCAAAGGAGGAAAGCACATCCGGCGCGAAGAGGCGTGGCAGCACGTGGGGGGACTCACTTGTGGGCATGACGTCAGTGCTCGCGACTGGCAAAAGGGGAAGCCCGGCGGCCAATGGCTGCTTGGCAAGTCGTTCGACACGTTCGCTCCGATGGGACCGGTCGTCGTCACGGCGGACGAGTTCACTCCCCCTGTCGAGTTGGACATCCAGATGACGGTCAGCGGCGAGGTCCTTCAGGCGTCCAACACGCGACAACTCATCTTCTCGATCGAGCACTTGATCGCGTACCTTTCCACCGTCACGACGCTCCAGCCGGGGGACGTTCTCTTCACCGGCACCCCGCCCGGTGTCGGGATGGCGCGCAAACCTCCAAGGTTTCTCAAGCCCGGGGACACCGCTCAGGTCACCATCGAACGCATCGGAACTCTCGAGAACCCCGTCATTTCCGAACCGTCGCCTTAGGCAGGCCTTGGAACGGTCGCTGGGGTGCCACCCGTCGAACCGCACCGACCTTGCCGTCTCGCTGCGGTTTTTTCAGCTTCCGCCCGCAATGCGCCGAAGGTCACGTGTAGACTTCTTGTCGTTGTGTCTTGTGGTCCTTGTCGCCTGGGGAATGGATTCCGATTATGGCGTTTGCAACTACTGGACGCTCCGATGTGCGCCGCCGCCGCGTGTTGATGCAAAGCAACGGGACGCCCGAAACTCCGCCCGCCTCATCGACGAGCTCATCGGCCAACTCTGAAGTTGGGGAAAGGCGCCCGTACCACGAGGCGGCGCAACGCGCGTTCCAACCGCCGTTGACGAGTCTGATTCCTCGGCGTCCACTTACCCACTTCTTCTTGGCATGCCTTGGCCTTTCCCTCGGACTTTTTGTGCTCGACGCGTGGGTTGTCACCCTTGAGCATCCACGCCTGCTGAGAGACCTTCTCTTTCTCAGCCCCACGGCCGCCGGTTCGCTCATGGACTGGCTTGTCCACGGCCTGTGCACGGCGGCTGCCGTGAGCGCAGGGCTGACCTACCTCGTGCGTCGCCACCGTGTGGACGACTACCGAGGTCGCTATCGCTGGTGGCTGTGGGTGGCCGGATGCTGCCTCCTCGCCTCGGCCGATGCAACGACACACTTCTCCACGCAGTTGACGCGTGTCGTAGCACGCGCTTCGGGAAGCGGAGTATTCCTCTCGCCTTCCATTGCCTCCCTCTGGCCACTTCTCGCGGGAGCCCTCTTGGGAGCCTTTCTTGCTCGCGAGCTCTACGAGTCCAAATTCGCAGTAACCCTCTTGTTGGCGTCGGCGAGTTCGGTGTTGGCCACGGCAGTCGTGATGTCGGGTCGGCTGCCGATTTCCGATCCTATCCTCGCGGGCATGGCCATCGCGTCCGGGCGCTTCCTCGCCGTGTGGTTCTGTCTAACTGGCCTCTTGTGGTACGCTCGCCACGTCGATCTGGCTGCCCACGGACTCTTGCCCGCCGCCTCCTCAACTCGAAATCACAAACAGGAGACCGAAGTGGACGCGTCGACGGAGCGGGGGACGGATAAGGAGTCGGCGAAACCTCGCCCGAAAAAGATGCCAAAACAGAAGAAAAAGGCTTCTCCGCAAACCGCCGACTCGGAACCGGAACCTGCAACCGGTCCCCAAGCCGCATCGAAGCCGTCCAAACAGGATAGGGTTGCTGCCTCGGCATCCCACGATTCGGTCGAGTCGGAAGACGGGGCCGAGGATGAATACCGAGGCTTATCCAAGTCGGAGCGCCGGCGGTTGCGGAAACAAAAACGCCGCGCCGCGAGGCGACAGGCAGCCTGACGCGAGCCCGAGGACGTCCCCCTTTCCGCTCCGGCTCCCAGACTCTATCGTGACTCAAAATCGCCGGAACGGTCCGCCCCTATCGAACACAGTCACGGCATCATGGCCCCTGTTCGCACGCGCTTCGCTCCCAGTCCCACCGGACACCTGCACATCGGCGGAGTTCGCACCGCCCTGTTCAACTGGCTCTACGCCCGCCACCACGGCGGCCAGTTCATCCTGCGCATCGACGATACCGACCAGCAGCGTCACGTCGAGGAGGCTCTTAAGCCGATTCTCGAAGGCTTCCGGTGGCTTGGACTGGATTGGGATGAGGGACCCGAGGTGGGCGGCCCCTATGCTCCCTACTTTCAGTCGCAGCGCACCCAGCGCTACCAAGCAGCTGTTGAACGGCTGCTTGAGCGAGGTTACGCCTACCGCGACTTTTCCCGACCCGAGGAAATCCAAGCCGAGCGTGAAGCGGCGGAGAAGGCGGGTGTTCCCTTTCGCTACAGCCGTCGTTGGATGGCGGAGACCGAGGCGCAGGCCGAGCGGTTCGCCTCCGAAGGCCGCACGGCCGTCGTGCGACTGAAGATGCCCAGTGAAGGAGTGTGCCGGTTCGAGGACCTGGTGCGAGGTCCGATGGAGTTCGCGTGGGCTCAGGAACAGGACCATGTGATCCAGCGCGCGGACGGCAGTTGCCTCTATCACTTGGCGAACGTCGTAGATGACTACGACTTCCAGATTTCCCACGTGATCCGCGCGGTCGAACACCTTTCCAACACGCCGCGGCAGATCTTCATCGCCCAGGGACTCGACCTTCCCATTCCCCGTTACGCTCATCTTCCTTATGTCGCCGAGCCGGGAAGTCAAAGTAAGCTCAGTAAACGTAAACTCAAGAAATACCTCAAGCATCCCGACTTTCGAAAACTCTACGAACATGGGGCTCACATCCTGGAGCGGCTGGGGAGGACGATCGACGAGGAGACATTCCAGCCGGTCTTGGTTGAGTTCTACCGCGCCGTTGGCTACCTCCCCGAGGCGATCCTCAACTACGTTTTGTTGTTGGGCTGGTCGCTCGATGACAAGACCGAGTTCTTCACTCGCCAGGCGATGATCGAGTCGTTCAGCCTCGAGCGTGTCAACAAGTCTCCGGCCAGTTTCGACCCGGTGAAACTCTGGTCGTTCCAGCAGCATTACATGAACGAGTTGACACTCGAAGAGAAGTGGGAAATTGTTCGGCCGTTTCTCGAAGAAGTCGGTTGGGTCGACACACCTCCGACACTCGAGCAGCGCCAGCGCACCGAGGCGGTATTGCGGGCGGCCGGCGACCGGATCAAGACGGGCGGCGACATCCTCGACTTTCCCGAGTTCTATGTGGCCGATGCGGAACTCGCCTACGATGAGAAGGCCCTCAAGAAGCGACTGGGAGATCCCGAGTCGCAGCAGCGGCTGGCCGAGTTCGCCGAAGTCCTCGCCCAGCTCGAACCCTTCGACGCGCCCCATATCGAAACCGCCATGAAGGAGTGGGTTCAGGAGCGCGGGATCGGCCTGGGGAAGATCATCCATGCCGTGCGTGTGGCAGTGACCGGACGCGGTGTGGGACTCGGAATGTTCGAAGCTCTGGAGATCCTCGGGAAAGCCACGACACTTGCGCGCATTGAACAGGCGCTGGCCAAAGTCGGCGCCGCACAGCGTCCCGCATGAAAGGAGTCTTCTGCGATGGCCGATTCGCCTGACCCTGCACCGAATGCGGACAAGGACAAAGAGAAAGCCAAAGAAGCTCGCGCTCATTTCATCGAGCAGATCATCCGGGCCGATCTGGAGTCGGGCAAGTATGGTGGTCGCGTGCACACGCGTTTTCCTCCCGAGCCGAATGGGTATCTCCATATCGGACACGCCAAGAGCATCTGCCTCAATTTTGGATTGGCGGAGAAGTTCGGTGGACTGTGTAACTTGCGCTTCGACGATACCAATCCCGTCAAGGAAGAGCAGGAGTATGTCGAAGCGATCCGAGACGATGTCCGTTGGCTCGGATTCGATTGGGGCGATCGCGAGTTCTATGCATCCGACTACTTCGAGCAGCTTTATCAGTGGGCAGAGAAGCTCATTCGGCAAGGCGATGCCTATGTGTGCGACTTGAGTGCCGAAGAGATCCGCGAATATCGCGGAACATTGACCGAGCCGGGACGAGAAAGTCCCTACCGCAACCGAAGCGTAGAGGAGAACCTCGATCTCTTTCGCCGCATGCGAGCGGGCGAGTTTCCCGACGGTTCACGCACCCTTCGAGCCAAAATCGATATGGCCTCGCCCAATCTGAATCTGCGCGATCCGGTGATGTACCGGATTCTGCATGCTGAACACCATCGTACGGGCGACCAGTGGTGCATCTACCCCACGTACGATTGGGCTCACGGGCAAAGCGATTCGATTGAGGGTATCACCCATTCGATCTGCACGCTCGAGTTCGAAAACCACCGGCCGCTCTACGACTGGTTCCTCGACCGGCTCGGCGTCCATCACCCGCAACAAATCGAATTCGCAAGACTCAATCTCACCTACACCGTGATGAGCAAACGGCGGTTGCTGGAGCTGGTTCAGGAGGGGCACGTCCGCGGTTGGGATGACCCGAGGATGCCGACGATTTGTGCGCTGCGCCGTCGAGGCTACACGCCTGAGTCGATTCGAGCGTTTGCCGAGCGGATCGGCGTCGCCAAGTTCAACAGCACGATCGATATCCAGGTTCTCGAGCAGTGTTTGCGGGAAGACCTCAATCGCCGCGCGCCTCGAGCCATGGGAGTACTCGATCCGCTGAAGATCGTCCTGACCAACTACCCCGAAGACCGCGTGGAAGAACTCGAGGCGATCAACAACCCCGAAGATCCCTCGATGGGCAAGCGGCTCGTTCCTTTTTCCCGCGAGCTGTGGATCGAGCGTTCGGACTTCATGGAAGATCCGCCTCGCAAATTCTTCCGCTTGGCTCCAGGCCGCGAAGTCCGCCTGCGTTATGCCTACATCATTCGGTGCGATGAAGTGGTGCACGATCCGAAAACGGGAGTGGTGACCGAATTGCGATGCAGCTATGATCCGCAGACGCGCAGCGGGATGCCGCAGCAGCGCAAGGTCAAAGGGACGATCCACTGGGTCAGTTGCGCGCACGCCCTCTCGGCGGAGGTCCGCCTGTACGATCACCTGTTTCGCGTTCCCGATCCGGGTGCCGAGCGAGATTGGCGGGAAGACCTCAATCCGCAATCCGAGGAGGTCCGGACGAACTGTTTTGTCGAACCGAGTCTCCGTGGGGCCGACGTGGGAGCTCGCTACCAGTTCGAGCGGCTCGGTTATTTCTGCGTCGATCCCGATTCGACAGCCGATCACCCGGTATTCAACCGCTCCGTGACGCTCCGCGATACCTGGGCCAAGATCCAAAAGAAGGAAACGCGAAAGTAACTCGACCCCCTGGAAAGTCGGAAAGGACCTCTTGCGATGCCGTTGTTGGTTGTCGGCTCCGTCGCCTTCGATTCGGTGGAAACTCCGTTCGCCGCGCGCGATGACGTCCTCGGCGGAGCCGCCGTTTATTTTTCCTATGCAGCCAGTTTCTACACATCCGTGCGACTCGTCGGAGTGGTCGGCGAGGACTGGCCGGAAGCGTACACCGATATGTTGCAGCGACGAGGGATCGACACGAGCGGTCTTCACGTCGTGCCCGGCGGCAAGACGTTTCGCTGGCGAGGCAAGTATTTGCCGAACATGAACGACCGCGAGACACTCGAGGTGCACCTCAACGTCTTCGGCGACTTTTCTCCCGAGCTTCCCGAGTCCTATCGGGAATGCCCGTACGTCTTTCTCGCCAACGGTTCTCCCGTCCTGCAACTGAACGTGCTCGACCAGATGACCGCTCCCAAGCTGGCGGTCGCCGACACGATGGACTTGTGGATTCGCGAGGAGCATGATGCGCTACTGACTCTGTTGAAAAGACTCGATGGTCTCGTGCTCAATGACGCCGAAGCGAAACTCTTGACGAATGAAGAGAATCTCGTGGAGGCGGGGTATAAGGTCTTGGAGCTCGGGCCTCGCTTCGTCGTGATCAAGAAGGGCGAGCATGGAGCCATGTTCTTTTCCGAGGACGAGACGTATGTGCTGCCAGCCTATCCGACGCGGCGCGTCGTCGATCCAACGGGAGCCGGCGATACGTTCGCCGGCGGGATGATGGGGGCGATTGCCGAGGAGCAGGCGTTCGACCCTGCGACCTTGAAGCTCGCGATGGCTCATGGAATCCTCATGGCGAGTTTCACTGTCGAAGACTTCAGCCTCGATCGGCTTCGCGAAATCGAACGGCAGGATCTGCAGCAGCGCATGGAGCAGTTTCAACGGATGCTGTCTTTTGGTACGAACGGGTAGCGGCCATGGCGTCGATTCGGACCTTCATTGCGATCGACGCGGGTGAGCGCGTGCGGAAGAGGGCAGGGGACCTCATCGAGCGGCTACGCGTCAGTGGCGCTCCGGTCAAATGGGTCAGTGCTCCGAATATGCACTTGACGTTGAAGTTCTTAGGCAACGTCCCGAGCGACGAGATCAGTGGGATTTGTCATCTCGTGGAGGAGCTGGTCGAGGGCTTTCCACCCTTTGCCGTGCATTGTCAGGGTGTGGGGGCCTTCCCCAACGTCGACCGACCTCGCGTCATCTGGCTCGGTATCACCAAAGGATACGAAGAAATCGTCGCCTTGCAGCAGAAGATCGAAGAGGCGATGACCGAACTGGGGATCCGGCCCGAGCCGCGACAGTTTCAGCCGCACTTGACACTCGGGCGGATCCGCCGCGGTGATCCAACACTCGAGCAGCTCACGGAACTGCTGAAGCAGAACGC
Organism: Planctomycetaceae bacterium; assembly: GCA_015490875.1. Lineage (GTDB taxonomy): Bacteria > Planctomycetota > Planctomycetia > Pirellulales > Pirellulaceae > S141-3. The sequence goes on along the minus strand of WFWZ01000267.1, from coordinate 18,017 downwards.
CGATTTCGACGCCGGGGCGTTCGATGTTTACGACGTCGCGGTCTACTCCAGTTCGCTCAAGCGGCAAGGACCGGAATACACGCCGCTCATCCGAGCTCCTTTGGGATGAGCGGCGCCCCGATTGCTTGTCCTATTCCACCATGGGAACGGTATAACTGAGGAACCCGATCGCCTCGCCCGGTTTGGCATCCTTGTAGTTCTCGTGGCACATCGTGCACTTTTCCAGGACGACGGGAATGGCCGTGGCGACGCGCAAGTAGCGCTTGCCGTCCTTCTCGACTTGCCGTTCATGCCAGGACGAACCGGCTTTCATCTTGGCCAATGCTTCTTTCTCGAACGCATCCTGCGCCGTGTTTTCGTCGTCGATCGGATCGCCCGAGGCATCGAGCAACTTGACCTCGTGCCATCCCTTCTTCTTGATTTCGCTGAAGAGGACGATGGCGGCGGTGCCCGCCGGCAGATCATCCTCATCATTGACATAGTGCTTGGTGATGAGGACGACAGCCGTCTTGTAGATGTCGTCCAACATGCGCACCTGTTGCCGAGTCCGCTCGAGTGCCGCGTCCTCTTGCCCCTTGCCGGCTCCCGTTCCAATCGCCACGACCGCAGCAATCAGCACCGTCACAACCGGCAATCCGCCATAGATTCTCCAGTTCATACGACCCACTTCCTCTCATTTTAGGACGATGATACGAAGACAGGTCGCTCCCCAGGCTCCTCCCGACCTGTCAGCCAAACCTAGGTCGATCGGCTTGATTTGTCAACGAGCGGTCGGCTTTTTGCGGAGATCCCGAAGCTCTCTGCCTACTCCGCAATTCCACCATCCGCCAATTCCTCCCTCCGTCACGCGCTTTCTTCCTTTCTTCCTTGACACTTGGGGACGCCTTTTCGTATCTTCCCGCCTCGCCGATGAAAACGGCGTGACAACCTTGCCGAAACCACGATCGAGGTGTGCCGCATGATGCGAGCACCGAATGAGGAGATCGAGAGCGTCCACCTTGTCGTGAGCCGGGATCCGCGCGCGTCCGAAGTGGCGGTCCTCCGTCCCTTCCTCCTCTGGGCGTGCCACCCGGCTTTTTTTCTCTTCTTGCTTGGGGTGATTCTCGGAGCCGCCGGCTGCCGGTCGACCGATTACCTGGCGGTGCGCAAGGAGCCGTGGAATCCGCTCGAGCACTCCATCGAATTCGTCTCCTCGCAAAAGGCTCGGCCCTCGAAACGTACCCGCCAACTCCTGCGGCGCTACGATTTGGAGGAGACTTACGAGACCGATGCGGCCGAGGCATTGGCCAGGCTGCGCGAGGAACTCGAGCGGGAACCGGAGGCGGAGAAGGCGATCGCGTTTGCCGAGCTCGCCTACATCCAGGGTTACCGCAAAGATGCGCTGGGACAGGACTCCGAAGCGATCAACTGGTACGGCTCTTCGGTGCTGGCCGCCTACCAATACCTGTTCGACCCTCGGTACGACCCGCTTCGCAATCCCTATGACCCCCAGTTTCGCAAGGCGTGTGATCTTTACAACAAGAGCCTCGAGTCGTCGTTGCGCATTCTGCGCAAGCAGGGGCGCTTCGTGGTGGGAACCGAACAACGCCTCGACAACGCCGGCCGGCAATGTCGGCTCCGCATTGTTCCTCGGGGAGCGTGGAAGCCGGAGCACCTGGGGCGTTTCGAGTTCGTGTCGGACTATGACGTTCGGGGTTTGCGAAACCACTACACGACGTATGGCCTCGGAGTACCGCTGATCGCCGTGCACGCCGACCACCACGATGCTCGCGATCCCATCGACCGGCGATATCCCAAAGGTCTGGCATTCCCGGCCACGGCGTTCCTGCGGATCCATCAGACTCACGACCAGACCGCCGATGGCGTCGTCGTGGCTGATCTGGAACTCTACGATCCGCTTGTGTCGACCGACTTGATGGTGGCGGGGCGCCGCGTGCCACTTCAGAGCGACATTACGGTTCCCCTGGGATACTCCCTCGATAGCCCCTCCCTCAAGGAGACGCAACGTTTCGCGACACTCGGGTTGCTCTTCCCCGATGACGTTGAAAGCTACCGCGGCATCTACCTGCTCGAACCGTACGATCCCAACAAGATCCCGGTCCTCTTAGTTCACGGCCTGTGGTCGACACCCCTGACATGGATCGACATGTTCAACGACCTGCGTGCTTTTCCCGAGATCCGTACGCGATATCAGTTCTGGTTCTACATGTATCCCACGGCCAAGCCGTTTTGGGAATCCGCGGCCGCGTTGCGGGAAGACTTGGCGGCGCTGCGAGCGGAGATCGATCCTCACCATCTTCAGCCAAACCTCGACCAGATGGTCCTCGTCGGCCACAGTATGGGCGGGTTGCTCTCGAGGATGCAAGTGATCGACAGTGGCGATCGCTTTTGGGCGGCGGTCGCCAAGGGGTCGTTTGAGGAACTCGAGGCGGCTCCCGAGGTCAAGCAGCACATTGCGCAGGTAGCCTTCTTTCGAGCCAATCCGTCGATCCGACGGGTGATCACGTTGGGCACACCTCACCGCGGCAGCGAACTGGCCAACGATGTAACCGAGTGGGTCGCGCGCAACGTGATTCGCCTTCCCAAGACACTCTTGTGGCGCTCGCAGGTCATCCGCAAGAACCGGGACCTCTTCAAGTCGTCCGTCCTCGTCCAGCCCGTCACCAGCATCGATTCGCTTTCGCCCGACAATCCCTTTTTCCCGGTACTCAACGCCATCGAACCGCCCACGGCTGTCCACCAGCACAACGTCGTCGGGCTGGTGGAGGAGAAAAGTTGGTGGAAGTGGCTCGAGGACGAACCGAGTGACGGGGTTGTTCCGTTTTGGAGTGCGCACTGGAAAGAGGCGGAATCGGAAATCGTCGTCACGGCGGACCACCAAAACATCCATCGCCATCCGCGAGCCATTTTGGAAGTCCGCCGCATCCTGCTGGAACATCTTCAAGATGTGGACTCGGCGGCGTACCCTGTCCGACCAGCCGCCCTCAGTGTCCCGCACCGACCGGCGCCGCCCCAACCAGCGACCACTCTTCGGTGAACTCCTCCGCGCTTTCCATTTCCTCTCGTTCCACCACGACCGCCTCGCCTCGGCGCACGCGACCCTCGAGAATCCCACCCAGGCGATCCCCCATCGCCTGAAGTTCGCCGCGCACCACGCGGACTTGCTGAGGCGCTTCGATGCCGATCCTCACCGTATTGCCTTTGATGCGCACGACGGTGATCCGGATATCCTCGCCGATCTGGATCGACTCGTTGAGTTTGCGAGTCAGTACGAGCATCGTTTCACTCCTTTGCCGCTAGAGAAGAGTCTCGTTCGGCGGCCGCCTCAAAAAGGCGACGCGCCGACCGCATCCTGAAAAGGGGCGACCGGCCAGCGATCGCCGTTTCGACGCCAATGGAGATACGCACGTATCGTGCCAAATCAAGCTGCGATCGCCGGTTCGTGACGCTAAGCCTTATTCCTTCAACAGCTTAGGATTCTGCATGCGAGCCGCAACGCGGCCGGAGTCGAGGGAGAGTTTTTCAAACGACGCTCCCATCTTTGCCAGGATCGAGACGACAGCAGATCAGGAGGTCTTCATTGCCAAATCAGCCAATTCGGTCGTCGCCTTATCCAGATTGTCGCGAGTCAACTGGAGGGCGCGGCGGATGCGTCGCCGAGCCGCTCGGAGGTAGTAACATCCGATCGTCCACTGCCGCTGCTTTTCTCGTTCGTCCGCGTGCGGGTCAGCGAAGAGCCGGTCGAGGCGCCGCAAGACGCAGGTGGAGACATAGAGTTCAATGGCCGCATCGGCAATGCGCCCCAGTTGGTACTGCCGATCGACGATCTCGGTCTGGTAGATGCGCAAAAGTCGTTCGACATGGCTGCCGAAGCTGGCCAAGAGCGTCGCCAGTTCCTGAGCTTCCTTTTCGAGTTGGGGCGAGCGGAAATCGACGGCGGGAGGGAGGACCAGCGAGCTGAGCTTGCGCGCCGCGAAGCGACCGAGGACACCGATACCGGTGACCGGCCGGTAGAGGGCGTGGAGTGTGGCTTCGAGATCGAGGCCGACGTCGCGCATCCCGACGAGAGCCACGAAGACGCGCAGCACGTCATTGGCGCCTTCGCCGATGGAGTTGATGCGAGCGTCGCGCATCATCCGTTCAAACGGCTGATCGGTAAAATAGGCGAGGCCACCGTGGATCTGAAACGTGTCGTAGATAATCTGCCAAAGGGACTCGGTGGCGAAGACCTTGAGCATGGCGGTTTCCACCATGAAGTCGGTGGTGCCTGCATCGATCAGCGCCGCTGTCTGAAATGTGCACGCTTCCATGGCGTACGACATCGCCTGCATGTTGGCGATCTTTTCCTTCACCAGCTCGAACTGACCAATCGGCTGTTGAAACTGGACACGCTCCTTCGCATGCCGGATGGCCAGGCGGAGGCACTCCTTGGCGACGCCCGTGCACGTCGCGCCAAACGTCGTGCGGCCGAAATCGAGAACGGTCAGTGCGACCCGGAGTCCCTTGCCGAGACGTCCCAGGATGTTTTCAGCCGGAACTCGCATATCGCGAAAAGCCAGACGACTCGTCACCGTGCCACGCACACCGCATTTGTCCATCCGAGCTTCCGTGACTTCGAACCCCGGCATATCGGGCGTCACAATAAAAGCTGTGATCGCAGATCCCTCTCCATCGGGAAGGGGGGTGCGCGCCATGAGTGTCAGAACGTTGGCAATCGATCCGTTCGTGATCCAGCGTTTTTCACCCCGGACCACGTAGAACTTGCCATCAGGAGTCGGTTCGGCGCGCGTCTGCACATTGGCGGCATCGCTTCCCGCTTCCGGTTCGGTCAGCGCAAAAGCGCTGATCCACTCGCCACTGGCCAGCTTGGGCAGATACTGCTCTTGCTGCCGGCGCGTCCCGAACAAGACGATGGCTCGAGGACCAATCGAGTGGTGAGCGTTGACGAAGAGGGCCGTCGAGGCGCACCGTCCACCGAGCACTTCCAGCAGCCGGCAGTACTCGACCTGCGTCAGTTCATGGCCTCCCGCCCATCGCGGCAGACACGCTCCGAGTACTCCCATTTCTCCCAGTCCCCGGATCACCGAGTCGGGAATGTTCGCCTCGCGGTCGATTTGGACCGGATCGATGGCGTGCTCCGCGAACTCCCTGAGACGTTCCACACGCGATTCCAGCTCGTCGTATCGGCTGAAGTCTGGATAAGGCGGCAGCAAATCGCCTCGAAACTCGCCGAACGAAAACCCTTTGACGAAACTCGGCTTTTCGAGACTCTCGCCGAGAATCTCTTCCGCTTCGGCCATCTGCTGTTCGCGCCGCTCGTCCATCTGTGGAAGCCTCTCCTGTCGAAAAGATGACACGACCCTTTCGGGTGAGTCGTTCGGCGAGCACCGATGGGGACATGATAGAGCTGCGCTGGCGTCGCGAAAGGGGGTAGGCCCCTACCGATACCCTCGCCGTCGACGTTCGCCTGGCCGGCACGATCGGGACTCCCAGCGCCGTTCCCGTCCATCCCCCGTGGCTCGGCACGTGCCAAAGGCGTGCCCGGTTGGTATAATAGGGTGGCCCGTGGAGACATGCTCGGGCCGGTTGTTCGGCAATCCATCGATAGGATGCGATCATGACTTTGGAAAGATACCCCGATCACATCGACCATATCCTCCAAACGTGGGAACATGATCCGGATGCCATTACGGTGCGGCGCGTGGAGGGAGCCGACGGGCGCGAGCTTTTGCAGATGCGGATCGACATGGGCGTGTTGCAGCTCGAGACGACCGGCCGACCCGACGGGCAGCAACCCCATGGCTGCCGGACCTACTACGACCATTTGCTCGACCGTTCGGTGCTGGCCGACGACTTCGAATTGACCGATCGGGATTGCATCGAGATCGACCGCGAATTCGTACAGTTCTATCATCGTCGCGTCTGCTGGTTGCGGTTGCATGAATACGATCGGGCACTCGAGGACGCGGACCACACGCTGGCGCTGATGGACTTTTGCCGCCAGCACAGCGACGATGAGGAGTGGATTCTCTCGCATGAGCAATATCGGCCCTTCGTGCTCTTCCACCGCACTCAGGCAGCCGCTTTGGCGGCGCTCGAGTCGAACGGACCGGAAACCGCCATCGCCGAGGTCAATCGAGGCCTTCACCGTCTGAAGACCTTTTTCGCCGAGTATGAAGCGGAAGACTCATATGAGGACGACGAACTGGTAGCGCGGTTGGTGGAAGTGCGCGAGTCCCTTCGTGAAACTTTCGATGTCGGGCTGACGTTGGAGGAACAGCTTGCCGAGGCCGTCGCTCGCGAAGAATATGAGTTGGCGGCACGCCTGCGCGATGAACTGGCTCGGCGACGTCACTCGCGCGAGGCCTGATGGTCGGGAAGGCGTTCTCGCACGTGGCCTACTCCTGGGCACGCTCCGGAGGAATCAGCTCCAAGCAGACCACTCGCCCGGCACCGCGCACGTAGAGCAGGCCGTGAGAGAGGATGGGAGCGGCCCAGCAGGGGTACTTGAGCTGCTGGCCGCCGCCGAGAGCATTACGCTCGCTCAAGTCCCACTCGGCCACCAGCGTGTATTGCTTCGGATCGGCTTGGATCAGGCGTAGTTTTCCCGTTTCGTCGATCGCCACCAGGTGCCCGTCGACGTAGAGAAACGACGTCCGGTATTGCCGCTCGAGTTTCCACATCAGCTTCCCCGTCTTCCATTCGAAGCAACGCAAGTCGACGGGTGGGTTCCGGCCGCTGCACGCATACACGTACCCCTCGTGGTAGATCGGCGTCATCATGTGTCCTTGGAGCACCTTGTTGCGCTGGCGCCGCTCGTCGCGCCAGACTACTTCATACCCTCCTGGTCGGACACGTAAGAGGCTCGTTCCAGGACCATAGGTTTCCGTAATCAGGACTTCGTTTCCCACGACCACCGGCGTGCTGACCACGACGCTTTCGAGCAACTGGGAACGCCACGGATAGTGGAAATCGACTTTGCCACTGGCCGGGTTGAACGCCAACAGTCCTCCGCGGCAATAAGCGAAGCACCAGGGCCGGCCATGGATGGTTGCGATGACAGGAGAGCTGTAACTGGCGAGTTCGTTGGAGACTTTCGCAAGAACGCGCCCGGTGTACTTATCGAAAGCGACCATGCCAGTCCCGTTGCCGCGCACCTGGTCAAGTCGGTCGGGGCCCAAGCCTCGGTCCTCGGGAGGACTCCCTCCCACCATGACCCAAAGTTTGTCCTCGTAGACGGCTGGTGTGCTCCCGACACCGAAGAAGTTCTGCACGACCCCGAATTTCTTGACCGTGTCGCATTCCCAGCGCAACTGCCCGTCGGCCAGTCCCAGGCAGATCAGGCGTCCGTCGGGACCATAGACATAGACGCGGTCGCCATCGATCAAGGGAGAACAGCGCGGTCCACCGTCATACCCGTAGTAGTCGCGATAGGTAGTAGGATAGTCGTATTGCCATAGCTGCTGCCCCGTCTCGGCGTTCCAACAGAAGATTCGGATTTTTCCTCCCGAGCGGTCGGCCTGGATGAATCGGCCGGCTGCCACGCTTCCGATGGCATATCCCTCGCCGATTTCGTGCTGCCAGACGACTCGCGGCTTGCGCCGATCCCAGTCGGTCCAGATGCCTCGTTCCCTTGACTTGCCATTACGAGCGGGACCGAGGAACTCGGGCCAGTCCTCTCCTTGCGGGCGCGTCCAGAGGCTGACCACATGAGGCTCATCCGCGAATGTGGCGTGGCATCCGACGACCAGCACCGAAATCCAAATCAAGAGTTGTCGCAGAATCTGGATCGGGAAAACGTCCAACATGAATGGATTCTCGCACCTGCGCCGGGAAACTCCCAGCATTCCCCTATGCGTGGGGCCGTCACGCAGCCGCACATGCCTGCCACAACAGACGGAACGCTTCGAGTTGTTCCTTCAGAAGCTCGCGATAATCGGCTCCCTCGATCTCCTCACCCACGATCTCGATTTCGAAATCACCGTCGAAGCCTGATTCCAGTAGAGCGGCGAGGATTTCCGTAAGTGGCAGATGGCCCCGTCCCAACCGCCGGCGACGCACTTCCGGGGACGGGGGTCCCGAAGCGTCCGCCAGATGGACAGCACCCAGGTACGGACTCAAACGAGGCAGTCGACTGACCAAGTGCCGCTCATGACCGAACCAGTACGTGTCCAGTGCCAGCTTGACGTGATGCGTCCCGAGTTCGTCCAGCAGCGTACAAGCCTCTTCCAGGCTTGTCAGAAAGGTCCAAGGGCCGGCGCACTCAGGCGGCATCGGCTCAAGCAGCAATGTAACGCCAAACTCCTCTGCTAGTGGCAAGACCGTCCGAATCCCCTCCGCCAACAGTCGCCTGGCGTGATTGCGGGTGTGTCCATTTCGGCCGCCGCTGTGCACGAGCACCGAGCGGGCCCCGAGGAGTTGGGCGAGGTACAAGGCTTCGCGAGCGTCCGTCACGCACTCTTGGAAACTCCGGCCGTCACTCCCCGTAAACCCCCCCGTCCACCAAAGGGTGGTCACGTCCAGCGACGATTCGGCCAGCAGTTCGGCCCCTTTTTCCTCGCCGTAATCCGAGAGTTTCTGACGCCAAACCGCGATGCCATCGAAACCCGTCTCCGCATAGGCGCGCACGTCCTGCTCAAATGACCACTGGTACGTCGTCAATTCGCTGACGGCCAATCTTCCCATGCTGCTGGACTCCATCGGGCGGTTTCTCTGGGCTCGCCGGATCGAAACGTATCCGGAGTGCTCAGTATGAAGAATTCAGCATGGCGAGGGAAGTGGAATTCTGCTCCCGTTTCGCGCCCCGTCGCCGCCACCACTCCCGGTTGGAAAAGCCACCTTGCAGCGCACAAAAAAAGCCTCGAGCGGCTGGATCGCCACTCGAGGCCCTGATCGCCCAAGTGCCACGGGAAATCACCGGTTGAGTGTCGCTCCGAAGTTGACGCCGAACAACAGGAGATCTTCGCTGTTGTCCGCCACCGTATAGCCTCGGCCGACACCCTGTCCGAAATAGACGAAGTCGAATCCGACTCGCAGCGAGAAGTCGCGTGTCACCTGCAACGCCGCGTTGATCCGAGCCTCACCGCCCCAAACGAACTCGTTCGCCGAAGCGGCATCGCTTTCACGCAGCGAGCGAGTCGCTGTCGGAAGATCGTCGATGGCTTGTCCACCGTAAAACGTGTGGACTCGAATCAAATTCCGGTTCCAGTTCTGGAAGTTCTGGAACGCGAAGAAACGTGTATCCCCGTAGAAGTTCCACCGCCGGTAGAGCTTCGACCAGCGGATCCCGAGTTGGCCGCCAACCATGTCATTGATGAAATAGCGGTCGTCCGTTACCAACTGTTCACTTTCGGCCGTGTCTTGGGCTGCTTGAAGAGGATTGTCCGAAGGGATGGGCGCACCGTTCGCATCGAACCGCTGGTACTCCATGCGTCGGATGAGGTTCGTGAACTGGACATATCGAAAACCAGCGAACGGCTCGAGTGTACCTCCGTAGTGGAGAGGCTTCCAGAGCCACGTTCGGTTCAACTCCAGGCTGTGCAGCTTGCCGACGTTGATCGAGTTCGAAACGTCGTATGCTCGGAAGAGGTATCGATAGTTGTTTTGGTCTCCCGGCGGCGACGCGGGATCGTCATCGGGATCGGGAGGCGTCGTGAAGCGAGTCAGTCGCTCCACCACGTCGTTCTGATTCGCCTGCGGTCCGCCGATGCGAAAATAACGGAACGCCCACCCTTTGCGATCGTCGTCGACATAGCCGAGTTCGAACTGCGTACCCCACGTAAAGTCGCCCATGCGGTCGGACGCCAAAGTCATGGGCGCCTGATTGCTTCCCCGGTCGACGAGCTGGTATTCGGGGCGCGAAACATTGATATACAGCCGGTCGTAGCTGCCATACCATCCCGTGCGGTAAGTGGGCCGCCCTCCGAATGTGTCGATGTCATTGGGGGCGAAGAATTGGAAGTCCGATGTCACCGGTGGGAAGGCGAACGGGCGAAAGAGCTGCGCTTGAGCACGCGCCGCCCCCACCCACATCATGGCTACCAACGCCAGGAAACAGTAGTGCTTGGTCACAGACATGGTACAATTCCACCCTTGGCACTTGGGTCCACTTCTCCAGCTCGCTCCCGCCATGAGAGCGCGCCGATTCTGCTTCGTGTGCCGGTAGTATCGGGTTTGCCGCTCCCAGAAGTTGAGTAAGAACGGCAAAGGTTGTGGAAAAGCCGTCCTATCACCGAACCGAGTCGGTGCCGAGTTGAGCGACCTGGGAAAACAGAGAAACTGGCGGTCGCGCCGTGGCTCCATCGATGGCGAGCAGGGGGCCGAATCGATCTAGAAAAAAACCCCCTCGGGCGGGGCAGATTCCCGAGGAGGCAGAAGAGGTTGTCTCACCAGGCGGGGCAGATTCCCGATGAGACAACACAACTTGGAGCACCATACCAAATCGCGGGTAAGGGCATCAAGCCACATTCTCAAAGCTCGGCACAAGCCCGCTGACACTGCCTTTCCCGCCTTCGGCCACCAAATCGACGGCCACTCATTGTCGGCAACCATTATGCCGAAAATCGGTCTTTCTGGCAAGTACCAGACGCCCCGGCCGGTCCGTCCCTGTTACTACCAATCCGACGTTGCTCCGGCCGCGTCGTCGGTCACCCCCCTGCGCCCGCGCTTCGCGGCCGGCTCCCGAAAGCCTATACTTGGAAACAGTAGACCGACCGTTCCGATTCTTTCCCTATCTTCTCGGCAGGACAGGCCATGAACCACCGCCTCACCAGACCCGGCCGCGTCGACGTGCTTCGATTCCCCCGGGTCGCCACTTTCGCTTGCTTCGCGACGCTGTTCTTGCCCTTGGCGACTCGAGCCGAACAGTCGAAACAACCTGCCGCGGCGGCCCCTCCCAAGTTTGTCCGTATTCGCAAGGCCAAGGACGCCGACAAGATCATTGCCATGGACACCGCCATCGCGCGTTACCAGCTCACCTACCAAGAACGGTCGTGCCAAGTCGACCTCGTCGGAGTCGTCCATATCGCGGATAAAGCCTACTACGACGAACTCAATCAGCGACTCGCGAAGTACGATGCCGTCTTGTACGAATTGGTGGCGCCGAAGGGAACGCGGATTCCCAAAGGTGGCCGACGCAGCAACCATCCGATCAGTTTTCTCCAGCAAAGCATGAGACGGCTGCTCGACCTCGAGTTTCAGCTCGAACAGATCGACTATACTCGCGAACACTTCGTCCACGCCGATTTGTCGCCCGAAGAGTTCGCTCAGTCGATGAAGGAGCGCAACGAGAGCCTGTGGAAGTTCGTGTTGCGAGCCATGAAGGCGTCGCTCGATGAAAACCGCAAAGGGGAAGCGTCGACGCGCCCCCCGTCGGACCTCGAGCTTCTACGCGCCTTCTTCGCTCAGAACCGAGCCCTCGAACTGAAACGACTCATGGCCGGCCAGCTCGCCGACATGAGCACCCTGACGGCCGTCTTCGAGGGCCCCAAGGGGTCCACCATTATCACCGAACGCAACAAACGAGCACTCGAAGTGTTGCGCCGGCAACTTGAGGCGGGCAAGACGCGGATCGCCATCTTCTACGGCGCCGGCCACCTGCCCGACTTGCACACCCGCCTACTCGACGAGCTTCACGCCAAGCCCGTCTCGACCCAGTGGCTCACCGCGTGGAACATGGAGGACTAATTCATCCCGTCCTAGAATTGCGCGCGGTGATTGAGCGGTTGCTCCTGGTGCTGCGCGGCGCCCGGTTCAAGCTCCCCCCACGTTCGCTCCAACGCGTCAATCGTCTCGCGAATCTGCTCGGGCGTGTGCGTCGCCGTCAGGAAAAACCGCAGCCGTGCCGCCTCCTCCTCTACAGCCGGATAGAGGATCGGCTGTACGTTGATGCCCTGTTCAAAGAGTTGCCGGGAGAGCTGGAGTGCCTTGACGGAACTTCCCGTAATCACAGGAATAACCGGCGTGTCGCGGCTCAAGCCCGTGTTCAATCCGGCTTCACGAGCCCACTGCAAGAACTGCCTTGCATTCTCCTGCAACCGCGCTACCCGTTCCGGCTCTTCCTGCAACAAACGCAAGGCCGCCAGGGCGGCGGCCGCCGCCGAAGGAGGCATCCCCACGCTGTAGACGAAACCGGGAGCCGTGTACTTGAGGTACTCGACCAGCTCGCGGCTCCCGGCGATGTACCCCCCGCAACTCCCGAAGGACTTGCTCAGTGTTCCCATCCATATGTCCACGTCCCTCGGATCCGCCTCGAAGTGTTCGGAGATCCCTCGTCCATGCGGCCCCATCGTCCCGATCGAATGCGCCTCGTCGACCATCAACAGCGCCTTGTGCCGTCGCTTCACCTCGATGAATTCGGGGAGATTCGGGTAGTCCCCGTCCATGCTGTAAACGCCTTCCACGACGACCAGCACTCGACGGTACTCGTGACGAACTTCCGTCAGTAGCTCATCGAGTTCCTGCCAGTCGTTGTGCGTAAAGGGACGCCGGCGAGCCCCTGAGAGCATGGCTCCTTGGATGATGCTGTTGTGCGCCAGCGAGTCGTGCACGATCAGATCGCCCGGACCGAAGAGATGACCAATTGTCGTCTCGTTCGTGGAGTGCCCACCGACGAAGGTGATCGCCGCCTCCGTTCCGATAAAAGCCGCCAACTCCCGTTCCAATTCCCCGTGCACCGGCTTTTCGCCCGACACGAGACGACTTGCCGAAACACTCGTGCCATATCGCTCGATCGCTTCCTGCGCGGCGCGGCTGACGACCGGATCTCCTGACATCCCGAGGTAGTTGTAGCTGGCGAAACTGATCATCGACCGCCCGCCGATCACGGTCGTGTCGCGCGTCTGAGACTCGTGCACGCTGAAATAGGGATTCGGCATGCCGGTGGCCGAAAGCATCTGCATTGTTTGCTTCAGCCGCTTGTATTCGGGGAATTCGGCGAAGCGGTAGTCGCTCGGTGGAATCTCCCGCCGCTCGAGTTCCTCGACCGGAACGTCGAGTTTGCGGCGCCGTTTGGGTTCGGTCCCCATGTATTTGGCGATGGCTTGAGCCACCTCGCGCACCGTCTCGATCTCCGCCAACACCTCCTCGGGAAACCGTCCGCCAAACGTCTCCTCCAGAGCATGCGCGATTTGCAGCCGTTCCAGCGAATCGAGTCCCAAGTCAATGGCGATATTGCTGTCGAGATTCAACGACTTGGCTCGCTCCTTGGCGATCGCCCGTACGTGGTCCATCACCAGCTCGGCCACTTGAGGATCGACGTCGCAGGCGGCGGTCGTCTCGGGAGCTTTCGTGGGACTTTCCGCTGCGGGTTCCTCGATGGGAGACTCCTCCGGAGCTTCCCACCCGATCCATTGCTGGATCACCTTCAGTTTCCCACTCAAGAATTCTTCGCGGCAACCGCTTCGTTGGATCTTCCCGCTAGACGTCTTGGGAATCGAGCCGAACTGCACCAGGATGACGGCGTCGGGCGGCAATTCGTGCTCGGCGACCACCGCCTTGCGGATCGCCTCGATCGTGTCACTCCAGTCGGGACGCCGCTTCCGCTCCACTTCGGCGACAATCACCAGCCGCTCGCGATCCTCCGCCTCCACAACGATGGCGGCCGCGGCTCCGGCTTGGATGCGCGAGTCCGCTTCCTCGACGGTCAACTCGATATCCTGCGGGTAGCGATTGACGCCTCGCACAATGATCAAGTCCTTCAAACGCCCGGTGACAAAGAGCTCTCCTTGATGGAAGAAGCCCAGATCGCCGGTTCGCAAATAGTCGGGCGACTCGCCGCCGGCCAACTTGGCGCGAAAAGTCTCCTCCGTCAGTTGAGGCTGATTCCAGTAGCCCCGGCCGACACTGGGGCTGCGCACCCAGATCTCCCCGACTTGGCCTTCGGGGAGACGCACGTGCGTCTCTGGATCGACGATCACCACTTCCTCGTCAGGCAAGACATGCCCGCAGCCCACAATCGCGCGAGCCCCATCGAAGTCGTTCGGTACCGTCACGACACGGTGCTCGTCCAACGCCCGGCCGTCGAAGTGACGGATGATCGGCGGATCGCTCTTGTATCCGCCTGTCACGATCAAGGTCGTCTCCGCCATGCCGTAACAAGGGAAGAACGCGCGCGGCGAAAAGCCAACACGCGCGAATCGCTCGATAAACCGCTCGAGCGTCGCCGGGCGAATCGGCTCCGCGCCGTTGAACGCGACATCCCAAGTCGACAAGTCGATCCCCTCGAGTTCCTCGTCGGTAATCTTTTGCAGACAGAGATGGTAGGCGAAGTTGGGACCCCCGCTGATCGTCACTCGATGCCGCGAGATGGCCCGGAACCAACGCACCGGCTTTTGCAAAAACGCCATCGGCGACATCAAGACGTTCGGCCTGCCATAGAAGATCGGCTTGAGCACGCCTCCGACCAGACCCATATCGTGGTACAACGGGAGCCACGTCATGCCGACGCCTTCGCGAGTCGGTTCGAACGAGTAGCAAATGAGACTTACGTTGTGGATCAGGTTGCCATGCGTGAGCATCACGCCCTTGGGCTTGCCGGTCGATCCCGAGGTGTACTGCAGCAACGCCAGATCGTCGGCTTGGCATTCGTGTTCCCGATAGTCGACCGCCTCCTCGTCTCCCACCTCGTCGACCGAAAGCCACAGGGCATCGCGCAGACGCGGGGCCTGGTCAAGATTGCCTCGCACACGCTCCAGACTCGTGGCCGTACTCAGCACGACCTTCGCCGAGGCGTCTTCGGAAATGGCGTGAATCCGTTGAACCGACCGGTTGCGGCGCAGCGGATAAGCGGGGACGGCAATGACTCCCGCGTAGAGGCAGCCGAAGAACGCTTTGACGAAGTCGAGTCCCGGCGGGAACAGCAACATCGCGCGCTCGCCGCGCATCGAAGCGGCTTGTAGTCGAGCAGCTACGGCGCGAGCCCCTCGATCGAGTTCCGCGTAGCTCCAGCTCGCTTCTTCCTGTTCGCCGTCGGTAAAGCAAAGAGCCGGCGCATCGGGAGTCTGCTCGGTCCAGTATCGCAGCGAGTCGACAATGCTGCGTGTCGCCGGCCGGTAAGGTGCAAACAAGTGATCCAGTTTCACCGTCGTCCGTCTCCGTCAGTGTGGGAAATCATGTATCAACAGTAACACGGGCAGGACCCGCCGGCCAACAGGCCGCAGTGGGCTAGAAGCATGGATTGTGAACATCGGTGCAGTGCTCCAGCAACAGCTCCCTCTGTCGGGACTCACTCAGCCTCCCGCAGCCATCCCAGCCTCGCAATGCGTAGTACTGCTGCACCGCTCTTCGGAAATCATCACGGTCCAAGTGAATCCGCGTCCCGTCCGACAGGATCGCCGGCTCCTGGAAAAAACGTTCCGGCAATGTGTCCTCGTCCGCCGTCCACCCTTGCCGCTCGTTGAACAAATGCCGTGCATCGATCACGCGGTGAGCGATCTCGATCAACTCCCCAGGTGTCATGTGCCAACCGACCGTTGCCTCGAGCATTTCGGCGATCGCCTCGTGAGGATCGCGTCCAAGGGCCCGTCGGACGAACTTGCACAGGATCAGCGAGTCATAGAGTGCGGCTTCCTCTTCACAGGCCATCACGTCCAGCGGCGTTCGGGGGGTAATCCGAAAACGATCCGCCTGTGGAGAGAGGTCCCGTTGGTAGGCTCCCGAACGGTTGTGGTCGGCTCCGCGAGCCGCGACGGCCAGCCCAACTGCCAGCGTCTGCATGGTCCTCGGATCGTACCCGGGCATCTCGAGTCCTTTGACGTGGGCAGCCAGCGAACATGCCGGCTCACCGAGTAACTCGCCCAGACGCCGACTCCCTTCGGCCAGCCAATCTCCGAACGCATCTCGGCGAGCGATTTTCTCCAGTCCGTCCAACAGGGCCTCGCCGTCGCCGAAACGGAGCGGCACGCCGGTCCACCATCCCCGCTCGACACACTCCATCGCCATCGCCAACGTGGCCCCGGCACTCATGGTGTCCATTCCCAGTTCGTCACACCGGTGCGACGCCCGGCGCACGATGGCCGGATCGGCGACCCCGCACAGTGGGCCCAGTGCGAAAACGTTTTCGTATTCCAACCGCACTCTGTCATCGGCATCTCGCCGGCCCTCTGAGGATACAAAGAGGTGCTCACAGCCGATCCCGCATGCGGCGCACGACCGTCGCACCACCTGGCCCGACTCTGCGAATGAGGCGCGTGACAGGGAGAAGGCCCGGCTCTGATAATCGGGCGAAAAATTCCGAGTGGGCAATGCGTGCAGGCGCTGGAGCGTCGCCAGGTTGGCCACCGTCCCCAGTTCGCGGTACTTCTCCGTCGCCGGCCCGAGCGAGGCCGCGGAGAGCCGGCGAGCGAGGATGCCCAGCCGCTGAGGATCGGCCACCCGGACGGTCCGCTCGCCACGGACCAGAATCCCCTTTAGCTGCTTTGCTCCGAGCACAGCTCCCGTTCCTCCACGTCCGGCGTGCCGTCCCGCATGCGAAACCGTGGCGAACCGAACGAGGTGTTCCCCGGCGGGCCCGATGACCAGGCTTTCCCATCGCGAACCGAACTTCCCTTCCAATCCCTCCTGCGTCGCTCGTATCTCGCGCCCCCACCACGTGGCAGCCGGAACGAGTTCCACCCGTTCTTCATCCACGAGCAACAGGCTCGGTTCCGTAGCTCGCCCGGTGACCACGATGGCGTCAAAACCCGTTCGCTTTCCCGCCAACGCGAAACGCGACGAGCAAAGACTGTCGTTGATCCGGTTGGTCAGGGGGGACTTCGAGACGATGGCGAACTTGGCCGACGTCGTCAGGGGACCACCCACGAGTGGACTGAAGGCGACAACCAACGGTGCTTCGGGCGCCAGAGGATCCACGCCGAGGGGAGCATGTCGCAGAAGGAGCCACGTCCCCAATCCCACACCACCCAGGTAGGCTCGCAGAACTTCCTCCTCCAGCGGAATGGCTCGAGCCTCTCCGGTGCTGACATCGATCCACAGATAGCGCCGATGGTAGCCGTAGCCCATCATCCGGCCCCTTGTTGCGGTGCCCCAACAGGCTCGGCTTCTCGCAACCGAAAACCGAATCGCCCCAGTTCCCTTGCCGTCTCCTCCTCCGCCAGCCAGCTTCGCAGTGCGACGACCGAGGGACGTTCGACCGTTTCGACATGTCCCACCAGCTCGTAAGTCTCCTCCTGCAACGGGCAGAATCCCAGGCCTCGTTCCCGCGCTACCCACTCGATCGCCACACCCCAGTCGGCACGTCCCTGCGCCACGGCCGCAGCCACCGCATGGTGGGTTCTCGGCTGAAGCCCGTATCCGGCGGGCCGGCGTCCTTCCAGAAGCCGGTCGATCAGCACCCGCGTGCCGCTCGAGGCATTCCGATTGACCATCCGTAAACTGGCATCCTCGCGCACCCGTCTGCAGATCTCGGACGCATCGGCCCCGGCCAGTCGCGGGTCATCTTGCCGAAAGACGATTCCTTGACACCGTTGATAACCACCCAGAACCACCAACTCGTCCGTCAGGAACGGACGGTTGTATGTCTCCGTCTTCGGGTCGAACAGGTGCATCCCCGCCACATCGCACCGACCCTGCTTGAGCGCTTCCAGTCCTCCCCACGATCCGACAGCCAGAAAGCGTACCGTCACGCCTCGCCGGTGCAATTGCGACAAGATCCAGTCGAGTCCCACGCAGTGGCTTCCCACGACGACCAGATCGGCCAGCGGCAACTCCGACGACAACAGACGTACCGTCACGCTCTCGCCCGCATCGACCAGCTCGCAATGCCTGTCTACTGCCACAAATCCGTCAGCGTGACTGAAAGTTGTCACTGACCCCGAGCCTTTCCCCAACGGGAAGGCGACCAGTTCGTGCCGGTCGGCCTTTCGAGCCTTCACGAGGCTGACCAAGAGATACTCGCGCCTTCCCATCTGGGATCGGACCGGCACGAACTGGTCGCCTTCCCGTTGGGGAAAGGCTCGGGGTCAGTGACAACTTTCAGTCACGCTGACGGATTTGTGGCAGTAGACAGGCATTGCGAGCTG
>WFWZ01000266.1 GCA_015490875.1 Planctomycetaceae bacterium | reverse complement strand
ATTCCATACATCGAGCGTCTCGACGAGTCGATCTGGCGTCTGGTGAAGGACCAAACGTCCGACCTATCCAAAGGTGGGATGGCCAGCAAGCTGGCTGCAGCTCAAATGGTAACGCGAGCCGGCGAATCGGTCGTCATCGCAGGAGGAGGTGAACCAAATGTGCTGAGGCGGATTCTCGAAGGAGAGGAAGTGGGGACGTTCCTAGCCGGCCAAGGCACCTCGATTCCCTCCCGAAAACGGTGGATCGGCTTCTCCGCGCCTCCGGCCGGGCACCTGGTCGTCGACCCCGGTGCGACTCGGGCCCTGATTCAGGAAGGTCGGAGTCTGCTGGCGATCGGCGTCACCGCGGTGGAAGGCGACTTCCAAAAGGGAGATGTCGTGGCGGTGGTAGGGCCAGATGGAAATGAAGTGGCTCGAGGCCTCACGAACTACGGCAGTGCCGACCTGCAGCGGATCCGCGGCCTGCATTCGGACCGGATCGCCCAGGTGCTCGGCCACCGCCCCTACGAAGAGGTCATCCACCGAGACAATCTCACGGTCCTGGTGTGAAATCGCGTTGTCACGATTCCCCGAGTGCGGCAAGAGCCTGACTCGTCAGTTCGGCGAGCCGGCGATAGAACGGGGTTTGGGCTCGCTGCGTTACGGCCTCCAATAGCGGCGCGGGCCATGCCAGATGCGTATCGGCATACGTGGCCGTCAAGGCGGCAAGTTCCTCTGGGTGCTCTGTCCACAGCTCCTGCTGATCGAGCAGGTGAGCCAGGAGATCGAGCTGGATTCCCAGGTGGTCGGGAAAGAGACTTCGATGCCGGGCCGGAGGTGCATAGCCTGCCAAGCCGAACCACTGGCGCATCGAAGCGGCGGGATCAGCGACAAGTGACGCGTGCTGCCACACTGACTGTACGGGAACGAGGTGCCCTCGAGGTCCCACAAAAAGCTGGCAATAGTCGACGGCCAGCGAGTCGAGTTGATCCGCGATTGGGCCCGACGATGCCGAGTCGCCGGAGCCGCTCCACCCTGATGCCAAAGGTGCGTCATCGAGAACCTGAGCGAGCCGGGCGTCGACTTCCTCGAGCCACAACCGAGCGAGGAGTCGAAGCAGGCCCGTCCAGCCTCGCCGCGTTTCTTCATCTCCGACTTCGAGGTTCATGTGATCTTTCGGATGGACACGACTGTGTCATGGAACGCCTGCTGGCCGGTGATCGGATCGGGCGCGACGGGGATGACGCGGTTGGGATTCCAGCCGTTGCCCGTGTTGGGCTTCCACTGGCCGGGAGTTCCACTCGAAGGATCTTCCCACCACATGTTGCGTTCCCAGTCGGCATCGCGCAGCAGTTGCCGATCGACGCCGGCGAGATAATCGCCGGGCGGGGGCTCCTTCTTAGCTTGAGCCACCGAGGTGTATTGCCAGTGCCCGCACGAGTTGCTCATGGCGATCACACGAGGATGAATGCCCTCCATCGTCACCACGGGTACGCGCATCCGGCCGGAGACCAGGCGACCTTGAGGGTCCTTCTCGAGCTTCCGACCTTCAAACAAGTGCGGCGAATCTTTCTGCAACTGTTTCGAGTGGAACGCCGTGATCTCGATCCAGTCTCCATCGGCCAGTCCATACTTCTTCGCCGTGTTCGGATGCATCCAAGCCGGATTGGTGTGCACGATCTCGGCGAGCCATTTCAGATTCATCGTGCGGCCGTGGTTGTGAACGTTCCACTTGAAACTCGTGAGGATCAGTTCGTCCTCGGAAAGCTCGCGATGTTCGGCGATCTGGAACCAGATCGGCATCGGCTCGATCGTCCGGTCATGCCCTCGGTGCTGCTTGGGCCTCGAGTGCGTCTTCGTCACACCGCTCTTGGCGATCATCTCGCCGCAGTCTTCGTTGCGTCCGATGCGCTGGACGAAGAGACTGCGGATTTCGAACTTTCGGCTGGGCGTCGCGAATCCCCGCCGAGCTACACCGTCGATGAGAACACCGATGCCGACACCGTCCTTCGTGATGACTCCTGTTTCGGGATCAACCGTAGAACCGGCCAGTTCTTCCTTCGAGAGCGTTTTCAGATGCGGCTCATAGTACGGCTCGCGGTCACTCTCCCAGATGCCTTCCTCGAGCAGCCGGTCGAGGCCTCCCTTTCCCGTCTCGGGATTCTTCGGCACACCCTCGGCCCACTTCCGCATGTATTCCTCAGTCGTCTCCTCCGGGTACCACTTCTCCATGCCGCCTCCGATGCGCCGAGCCAGATCGGGGAAGAAATCGCGGATGTCGCGCGATTCCCCCAGCGGCTCGACCATGGGCGTCCGCAGGCCCGTGTACGGTCGAAGTTCGTACGACGCCCGTGCATCGAGGTCCCATCGTTCCAGGTACGTCGTCCATGGAAGGACGAGATCGGCGTAGTGGGCAGTCTCGTTATAAAAGCAAGTAATGGCGACATGGAAGCCGATGCGGTCTTCGTCGCAGAGGACCTGCTGCGTGAGGCTTTCTTCGGGCCAGGTCAGCGGCGAGTCGAGGTTGTAGGTCATATAGACCTGCAACCGCGCTCGCTTCTGCTGCAAGTAGAGATAGACGATCTCGCCGACGCGCATGCGCCGCCAGACGTTGGCAAGAGGGTACTCGGGCGGATCTTCAAGCACACTCCAGGTGGAAGGCGTCGGTGGCAGAGGCGGCGGCTTGAGCGCCGGATCGATGCTGCTCCAAGGCGACCAGCACCACCCTCCTTTCTTGCCGATATTGCCGACGACGGCATTGAGCAAGTGGATCGCTCGGTCGTTGTAGTATCCATTCAGATGAGCCGAACTGCCTCGATTGCACAGCGTCGTGCAGGCAGGAGCCGCTTTGGCGAACTCGAGTGCAATCCTCCGGATGTCGGCAGCCGAAATGCCGCTGACCTTCTCGGCCCACTCGGGCGTGTACCGAGCCAAGTGCTGCCGGAGTTCTTCGACGCCGACGTTCGTCCAGGTCTCGAGAAACGCTGTATCCTGGAGTCCCGCCTCTAGAATCGCATGACTCATCGCCAGCGCAATGGCACCATCGGTCCCGGGAAAGGGTGACAGCCATTCGTCACTAGCTCCAGCCGTGTTGGAAAGCCGCACATCGAACGTGACGAGTTTGGCTCCGTTGCGAAACCGGGCGTCCTGAATACGCGAGGCCAACGGAATGTGTCCTTGGTGAGCTTCGAACGCGTTGGAGCCGAAATTGAGGATGTAGCGAGTGTGCGCGACGTCGTTGAGGTCCCAGTCACTTTCCCAGAGATAGGTCAAGTTGGCGGCTCGCCGATTCCCCGAACAGAGAGCCCGGTGGCTGAGTTGCGTGCGTGTCCCGAACGCGTTCAAGAAACGCTTGACTGCATCCTTGGTGCGGAGCCGTCCCTGATGGAAGGCGAATTCCTCAAGTCGCCCGCTTTCGCGGACCGCCCGGAGTTTCGACGCGATTTCGTCCAGCGCCTCGTCCCACGAGATCCGCTTCCACTTCCCCTCACCTCGTCGCCCCACGCGGCGCAGCGGATAGAGGAGTCGTTCGGGGTGATACAGGTGGTTCAGTCCTGCGTGTCCCTTTGCACAGAGAAAGCCGCGGCTGTTGGGGTCTCGAGGGTTGCCTTCGATCTTCAACAGTCGCCCGTCGCGGACATAGCCGATGATGCCGCAGACGGTGCTACAGAGCTGGCACATGCCCGGGATCGTTTGCACCTCCTTGTACTTCTCGCGATCAGGCCAGTTGCGTTTGGCGCCCGGACCGGGCAGTTGGCAGACCCCGGGAGCCGCTCCGAGTT
>WFWZ01000265.1 GCA_015490875.1 Planctomycetaceae bacterium | reverse complement strand
GTACCAGGAAGGACCACCGCAGCGCCTGCCCGATAATGCGGTCGTCCCCCGTATCGAGATCGTATTCCTCAGCCTGCCCCACAACTTCGTCCCTTTCCACGACTTCCTCTTTCATGCCCGACTCGTCCTGCTAGAACCTCGAATCAGCCCCCCTCGCCCCCGCACATCGATCACGGCCGGCCAGCCGCAGTCTCACGGATCGGCGCATCGTTTTTCAAGACTGCTGCCGTTTCCGTTTTTCCCTCGATCCAATCTTGCACGTCGAGGAGCGGAGCCCCATCGCGCTGCAGCTCGTAGACGACGACCGCCTCGGCCGCATGATTGGCCCAAGGATATTTCTTTCTCGCAGCTTGCACAGCGGCATCTCGCGCATTGTCATCGAGTTGGTACTTGCGATGTTCCCGGCCGTGGTATT
Source organism: Planctomycetaceae bacterium (assembly GCA_015490875.1). Taxonomy (GTDB): domain Bacteria; phylum Planctomycetota; class Planctomycetia; order Pirellulales; family Pirellulaceae; genus S141-3. The sequence continues at coordinate 5,890 of WFWZ01000265.1, read as the reverse complement.
CGGCTCGCTTCTGTTCGCCCAGGAGACGGTAGATGAGTTGCAGGTTGTAATGAGCGGTGATGTTTTCCTCATCGAGTTTCAACGCCTTGTGGAACTCGGCCGCCGCTGCACGCAGGAAAGCATCCCGCCGCTCGCGCCTCGCTTCGCCCCGCTCCCTCTGGGCTCGAGCAAACAAGGTCTTGCCCAACTCGTTGCGCACCACATAATCCTTGCTGAAGTCGAAGCCGCGCCGCACCGTGTTTTGGTCGCGATACTCAAGTGCGGCTTTCAAGTCCTCGATGGCTGCATCCAAGTGTCCCTGTTCGCGGTTGACCATGCCGCTGAGCCAAAGCAGCGTCCACCGAGGCGGCTCGGGGTCGCGGAACGTGGCAGCTCGTTTCACCGCTTCCACTGCATCGTCGATCCGTCCTTCGGCGAGATAGGTGCGTCCGAGGTTCACAGGACCGTCGTAACGTCCCAACCGTTCCACGGCCTCGAAGGCTTCCGTCGCCTGCCGGAGTTCCACCTTGCCTTTGAGCAGCAGACCGATGCCGTAATCGTTCCAACGCTGCCAAGTTGGGAACGGCGAAGGTTCGTTCTGGACCTCCTCGGCGACTCCTGCAACCGGCAGAACGACGCGATCCTGGGAGATCAGAGTGACTGGCAGGCCGGCCGCCGGATTCTCACCCGGCTCCCAATCCCGCATCGGTGGATCGCCCTCTTTCCACTGGTTGGCGATGTAGTCGAGATACTCTTTGTCAAATTTGCGATACCAGAGCCGGACGGTGACTTCGATCGGTCCCGACACGTCGGGTGGAACGGTAAAGCCATAGTGCACGGTCTGAGCCGAACCGGGCGGAATCTGGTGGTTGTACAGCGGCACGAAGATGTCTTGGGCGTTCCGCCGATTGATGCGATTGCCGTGACGGTCAAGCATGAAGACGTTCAGATAGTGCGCCCATCGGTCGACCTCGCCGTCCTTCGACATCCCGCCGCTCTTGCCGATCACCTTACCGCCCGAAGTCAATGTGACCTCGAGCCACACTTCGTTGGAGTCGGTCGTCCCTTGCGTAAAGAGATGCGCTACCGTCCGGTTGCGGACAACCGTTTCCAACAAATACGCCTTACCGGGCTCGACCGCGGGGACTTCAGGTCGCAAAGGAGCTCGAAGCGGAGCATCCACGGCGTCTCCTTCCCGCAGGCCGAACAAATCGACGCTCATGCAATCCTTCAAGAACTTCCTGTGCGCCTCGACGGCATCATCCTCTTTGGCCCACCAGGCCACGGCCGTGTTGGCACCGAGGAACGTGTGATCGTGAACGCGCAGACCGGACTTGCCGGGAAACGGCCGAGCTCCGAAGTCGTCGGACACGACGGGCGGAGCGTGGCATTCGTGACAGTTCGGCTCGGCGACCTTCGGGTAATAGAAACTCCGCAAGCTCCCTCCCGCCGTGCCGCTCAGGAGAAAATTGTCGTAGTGATTCTGGCCCCGCAAGAACTCCTTGTAATCGGTCAGTTCCTTCGGAAGGCTCACTTTGTGGCAGACGGAGCAGAACTCGGCTTTCTTGTGGAACGGCTTGAGGAACGTCTTTTTGTGGAACTCGGGCTTGGCCTTCACCAGCGTCTCGTTGATGAACTGCAAGATCGGATTATCACTGTAGGTGAAGGGATACTGGAGCGGCTCTTCGATCACATAGTCGGCATTGCCTCGAGTGCTGTTGATGTGCGTGATGACGTGGCAGACGGTGCAGGTCACTCCGGCACGCGCCGTCGGGTCGTGAACCATGTCGTAGTCGGGATTGTCGAACGCTCCGCTGAAGAAAGGCACCGGATCATGGCAGCCGGCGCACCACCGCGAGGCCTTTACGTTGCCGTCTCGTTCCATGAGCACTCTACGCGTTTCGCGAATCGAAGCCAGATAGGCCGGATTGTTGAACGAGCTGAAATGATGCGCACTGTGGAACCAATCGTCGTAGACATCCTGATGGCATTTCTTGCAGTACTCGTCGTTGTCGAGAGCTCGAGCCGGAATCCACTTCGTGTTATTCGTACGAGCCAACGAGGGCTCGAAGTACTTGGCTCCTTCCTTGGGTGCTGCTGCGTGCCAGTTTCGAGGATCTTGGCTGTGCATAATGACCGCACCGAGCACCACGACGCCGACCATCCCCGCATATGCCAGTCCCACGCGCCATCGGATGCGTCTGCCGGCCAGGCGGTGCAAGCAGTAGAGCCAGACGGCGACGAGCGGCCCGATCACATGCACCCAGTAGAGGATGCTGCGCAAGAGCGGCTGCTTCAGATCGAAGAGACCCGGTATCCGTACCAAAAGCACCCCCGTAATCAACACCGCGAGGGATACACCGAATAGGACGTAGCCGATCGTCACGGCACGGCGATTCCGCCGCTTCCATGTCGCCATCATGTGCAGGATGCCGAAGACGACAAAGGGCACCAGTAGCACGAGCCCTAGTGCCAGATGAACCAGGAACATCACGAGATACGTGTAGTTCTCGTACGTCTTCGGGTCGCCCAACTGCGTGCTGAGCCAACCGAGGAACGTGATCGAGGCGAGATAGACGGAGTTGGCGCCGAGCAGCGCCAGGAGGGCGAAGACAACCCAGAGGAGTTTGCGCAGCCGAGCACTCACGGCGGGGCGAACCCGCACCGCGCCGCTTTCGAGCTGCTGTTGTAAATCGGCAACCGCCGGCGAGGTCTGCTGGGACATCGTAATCTGCCTCTGTTGAATCCGCTTGGGCCTCGAGCCACCGACATACTTAGTTGGGAATCGGTACGAGCTGCTTCCAGAAAGCCGCCCAATCTTGGCGCCGCGTCTGATACTGACGGCGAAAAGCCCGAACCGCGTCACTTGGGACCGGCTGCTCCAACAGCCCTGCCGGATACGCCTTCATGCCTCGATACGGCAGCGGCCGGGTGTCCTGCCCGTACTGTGTGTTCAAATCGGCGTCCTTATCCCATCCTACTGAATAGAGCAAAAAATCGCGTTCCCACCCCTGGGGAGTCTCTCCCCGGGCAAAACGGCAAATCATCGCGTCGCCCGCTCCCATCACCACCATCCGGTCGTCGGGAGACGTGAGCAATTCTGTGACGTCTCCATACCGAGTAAAGGTCCCCTGCATGGGCACCCATTGCGGAGTTCGCGTGACGCGCGAGGCATCGAATCGCCGTGGGGCATCCGGACGCCACGGAAGTGAAGCCGAAAAACCGCGGTACTTGAGTGTCGCCTCGATGAGCGGAAGCCGCTCGATCCGCAGCTCGGCCGGCTCGTCGTTCATCGTGAAAAAGACGCGATCCCAATAGATCTCCGCCGACGTCACAATGCGGACTCGACGAGCTCGTCCGATCCAACGCCCCGTCAGATCGACGGCGATCGTCTTCGTCTTGCCTCCCGGGAAACCCATGTACTCGATGACCGTTCGCCACTCTCCGTCGTCATCGAGCATCTGCACGTATGGATGAACGGGACCGTCTAATTCCGGATCCTGCGCATAGGCGATGTTCAGCGACGCGTCGGTGGGAAAGATCCAGCCGGTCAGGAAGAGCACGACCTTCGCGTCGGCGGGAACGTCTCCCAAGTCGAGGTCGATGTAATGAGTCGGCGCCAATCCCCGGCGGATCGTCGCCGGAAACGCCTGCACCACCCGACCGTCCTCCTCGCGCAACAGTTCCGCACAGTCTCGCCGTTGGGAATCGACGGCCCGTTTGGGAAAACGCTTGCGCCGCACGGTATGAATACGGAACTCGGCGATCGACGCGGGGCCGACCTTCTCATTCGAGTAGATTTCCACTCCAGGCGGATGGTCCACCGCGAGTAGCTCGACATGGTCGAAATAAGCTGCCTCCCACAGCTCTTCGGTCAACATCAACCGATACCCGTGTTCGTCTGCTTGAAGCAAGTTCCCGGGAATGCGCAAGTATTCCCACTCGCGCGTCGGCACCACGACGCCGTCATCGACTTGTAGCCCCAAGGGTGCTCCCCAAAGGCAGTCGGTGAAAAATGTGAACTCTTTACCGTTCCAGGTGTAAACGAACGGACATGATCCCTTCAGACGCATCGGTTCGCACACGACGACATTGCGACTCACTTCGGCCTCTGCCTGAGGCATTCCATTGGTCCAGATCACGCGCATCACGTCGGCTCGCTCTTCCTTGCCCAGGCCGAAGTGGATACCGTTGGGACGGTCGCAGAATCGCGATTGATATCCGAGTCTCGATTGCAGTTCGACCGTCGACCCCAACGCGTGTCGGTTGCACCGTCCCCGATTATCGTCTCGACCGCGAAGCTGCACGTATAGCCATCCGTTGCCGGCGACGTTCCGATTGCGATGCCAAGTGACCACTCCGTCTTGCACGATCAACAAATCGACGGCGCCGTCGGTATCGAGGTCTTCCACCCATACCTGGTCGGCCGAGATCGGTTCTTTCCAGAGGGTGTTGCTCCAGGGTTGAAATCCACCCGGACCTCGGCCCTGCCACGATGTCACTGGCCGGCCGCCCCAGAAGACCAGATCTTCCAGACCGTCGTTGTCGAGGTCCGCCGTGTCCACGTGGTCGGCCGTTCCCTTGGCGGCCGCCGACGCGACGAACCGATACGTTCGCTCGCGCGTGGCCGTGCGCCATAACTCAGTCTGCTCACGGCGCGTCACCACCAGATCCCACGAGGCGTTTCCGTCGACTTCGATCGCATGTACGGCTCGAGCATCGGTGCACTCGGGGAAGCCGTCGGCAAACGGCACCCAGCGGAAACGCATGTGCAGCATGTTTTCGAGGTACCCGACGCGACCGTCGGCGTCGACCGCCAGGACATCGATGTCAGCATCGCGATCCAGGTCGAGAGCCTGCATCGAGCGGAGCGGCTTCCCCTTGGGCGGCAGTTTCGAAAACTGGTCATAGTTGGCGAATCGAAATGCCCCCAGCGACAGCCAGAAGCTCGTTCCCTCCTCCGTGCTCGTGACCAGGTCCAAGTCATAGTCCATGTCAAGGTCGGCGAAGATGGCCTCGCGCACGTCTCGGAGTTTTTCCAGTCCCCATTTCTGTTCCTTCAGTACTAGCTCCCGCGTTCCGTCCGCCTTGAGTTGATTCAGGAAGACGCGACAGCCGAAGTCCCCGTAAACGACGACGTCGACGTCGGCCGCTACGCATGCCGATCCAGGCTCGCGAGCCACCGACACGTCATCGACGTTTCCCTTTTGGACGGCGAAGTTCTTGTCCCGGTCCAAGTCGGCGATGAGGACGCCTCGAGCTCCCGGAGGCAAGTCGACCGTCGCCAACGTCTTCCACTTGGCCACGTCACGGTCGCCGCCTCGAATTGTCAGTTTGTTGTCTTCGACCAGCCACAGGTCAAGCCATCCGTCCTGGTCGAAGTCGGCAGTCTGGATCTGCCGGAGATTCTTCGATTCGGCCAGGCGAGTCGGCGGCGATTCGAACTCGAGCCGACTTTCTTCGGCGCTAATTGTAAGCGGCGGCGTCTTGAGACGTTCATCTTCGAACTCATACAGCACAAAGTCCATCGGATTGGGAAGTACGCGAGCCAGATCTCGCTTCTGAATCTCGTCCGATTTGACCATGTTGTCGACGGAGATGACCAAGAAGCGAGCCTTGTCAGGATTCTCCGCGATCTGGTCGAAATACGTCTCGAGCGAGGTTCCCGTCTGGAGTTTCACGCGCATCAAGATCGGTCCGAAGACTTCGCGAGCCTTCCGAGCGGCTTCGGCCACGCGAGGCGAACGGCTGTTGGCAAGTGTCATGAGCCAATACCGAAGAACATAGATGTTGTCCGGTGCCAGGTTGATCGCGCGTTCGATGATCTCCGGCGCTAGTTCCTTCACTTCAGGAACGCGACTTTCTCTGGAGAATTCAAAGAGCGTCATCAACAGCCGAACATCCCTTGGAT
>WFWZ01000264.1 GCA_015490875.1 Planctomycetaceae bacterium | reverse complement strand
GGACGCGAGCAGCCGGATGCACAGATCCTGGGTAACATAATCCGAGCCGTCGGTGGCGCGGATGATCTTCTGGTAGTGCTCGCACGCCGCCTCTTCGGCTTCGATCACCGACTCGATCACGTAGACCACGTCAGTCGTGTCTTCGGGGGGCTGGCGTTGTTGTCCGAGCGTGACGCCGGCCGAGCCGGGGACGAGTCCCCCGAGTTGCTTGATGCGTTGGGCGAGTTGCGTCGCATGCCCGAGTTCTTCGGTGATGTCGGCCGCCAGCGACTTCTTGATCTCTTCGGCGCGGACACCGTCGAGATTCACGCTGTTGGCCAGGTAATTCATCACCGTTTCGAGCTCCATGCAATAGGCTTGCTTGAGCAGTTCGATCGTTTCTTCGCGACTGATGGTCATCGTTACTGTCTCCTTCCCATTGAGGCCGTTCGTTTCTTTCGAATGTTTGTCCGTCGAATCCGCGAGGAGCCATCCGAGATGGCTCTTCGCCGCGTTTGGTCATCTGCGCAACACCACCACCGGGCAGTGCGCGTGGCGGACGACGCGTTCCGCCACGGACCCGAGCAATAAGTGTGCCAAAGCCGAGCGTCCGTGCGAGGGGATCACGATCGTGTCGGCTCCGATCTTCTTGGCATACTCCGTGATGGTATGTCCAGGGGATCCGATCTCGACAGCCATTTCGATTCCCTCGTACGGCGAGCCGGAAAAGCGTTCCCTCAACGCTCGGATCACGTGCTCTTTGCGCGTTTCATCCGTGATGGTGGACCACATCTCGCCCGGCTCAAGCGGCGACAATTCCGGGAGGACATGCAGCACCGTCACGTCGGAGGGCGAAGCAACCATTTGGAGCGCCTCGTCGACGGCCGCATTCGAATGATCCGAGAAATCGACCGGAACCAATACTTTTTTCCTGAGCCAACCCGCCATCGCCGAACTCCTGCACTAGCGGCCGTCGTGTACCCCCGCACCCGAAGCGTCCCGCCCCATGCGATTATGGCGGTCTTGGCCCGAAAGCGAAACGGGGGCGGAACCACGACGGTCGTCCTCGCGTCGAAACTGGACGGTTGGTGAGGACGGGTTATCATGAATGGTTTCCGGGAGTGTGGAAGAGGCGCGAGGCAACAGGGGTGACCAGTAATGAGCGTGTCAGGCGACGCCTATCGAAAGTGGCTAGGGGTAGACGCTGCCAACCCGACTCCCCGCGAGTTGCTCCAACTTCCGGAAGAGGAGTCAAGCCCCCAGTTCGTGCGCGCCGCCGCGGATCTAGCTCGACGAAGGCTAGAAGCAATCCCGGCCGAAGAGCAGGACGTACGAGCCTTCCTGACATCGGCGGTGGACCAAGCCGAGCAAACATTATTGCGTGAGATGCTCGGGGAGCCGGAGGAACCGTCGTCCGGCGTTCCATCACCCGCGCAACCGGTGGATTCTCCTATTCGAGCGTCCACATCGCCTCCGACCCGACCTGCCTCGAGTCTCTCGGCATCGACGTCGTCTTCTGCTCGCGCAGCCAACGCCACGATGGACTTGCCCTCGCCAGCCCGCTCCAAGGTGGCGTCCCAAATTCGCCGCCAGCGTCGCCGAAAACGGTCTGCGGTCGTCGCTATCGCCCTGTTTGCAGTGGCAACGGTCGCTGGAGTGGGTGGAGGCTGGATGGCTTTCCGAGGCGAATGGCTGAGCCTCGGGCCTCCCGCCGCCCGTCGTGGTCCGGAAGAGTCGGCGGACGAACCGGAGTCGTCCTCTTCGGAGCCCGCGTCCACTTCAGGCACTGGTGCTCTAGAGCGTGAATCTGGCAAGGATGAGGCTTCCTCCGTTCCCCAGGAATCCCCTCATCCTTCTTCCAAGCCCGACACGCCGACACCCCTCCCTCCGCCCTCAGAGCCCGCATCGAATGAGGACTCGAAACCGTCCTCGCCATCCCCAGACGGCGTTTCGCCGAAGCAGCCCCCTTCCGCCTCCACGCCCACGATGCCACCCGACTCGACTGGGAACGATGCTTCCGCGATTTCCGAGGCTGAGTGGGACAAGTTTCGAAAGCACTACCGGGCGGCTCGAGCTGCATTAGTTCGGCGCGACTTTAAGAAAGTCGAGGGAGAAATCGCAGCCATGCGTGCCATGAAAGTCCCTTCCGAAGCGCAAGCCATCTTCGAACGACTCGTTCTCGTGGTAGGTTACGCGCGGCAGTTTCACGATCGCTTGGGTGAGGCGCTTTCGCAGTTGAAGGGAAGTGAGGAGTTGACGGTCATGACGCAGGACGGTGAGCGGCGCTGCGCGGTGGTGGAGGCAACGCCTGAGGTGCTCGTCTTGCGCGTTGCCGGCCGCAATCGCCGGTTCCCAGTATCCGACTTGCCTTCGACACTCGCCCTGACCCTCGTTCACCGAGTGCTCGATGCTACCGATCCGGTGACGCGTGTCGTCGACGGAGCGTACTTGGCAACGCTTCCCGAGCCGACCGCTCGGGAGGTCGCGCAGGCGAAGGAGTGGTGGCGGCAGGCCCGAAGCCGTGGCGTCGACATCGGGAACCTGGAGGCCTTTTTCGACGACATGTCCACATTGGAACGCCATCGGTGAAGGCGAACGAGCCGACGTCACGGTGTTTTGGTTCACCGGGAAATGGCATTCCCGAATGGACGGGTTCGCAACTGACAGAAGCGCGTCCCTGAAGTACCTAACTCGCTACCTGACGAGCAGGCTGATCTCCGACGGTCGCATCGTATCGGCGGACGAAACGGCTGCCCCGAGCCACTCGCCTCACTCACAAACCTGGGCGTAGCGGACGCTCGCCCGCTGTGACGCGACAGATTTCAACAGGCGGTCTATCCATCTGTCCTGCACTCCGACGGACAAGTCGCCATTCGTTGGTCTTGTTGTTCGTTTCGTTGTTAGGCAGCCATGGCTTTTGGGGCAGGTGGACATATTGCAGAGAGTATAGTATAAATACGGTATGTGGGAGGTCTACGAACATCGCCGGGTCGTTCGACGGCTGGAACGGCTTCCGGTCGAGGTGCTCAAGCGGTACGAGAAGTGGAAGGACATCGTGCGGATCAGCGGGCCGAGCGGGCTTCGTCACATCAAGGGGTTCCACGACGAAGCGTTGCGTGGGCAGTGGCGAGGTCACCGATCTTCACGGCTTGGAGACCAGTACCGGGTGATCTACCGAGTGGAGTCAGGCGAATTGGCGGTTCTGGTGATTGAACTCACCCCACACGATTACCGGAGGCGATAGGGCACATGGCCAGGAACAGGAAAGGTTTTCGGAAGGCCAGGAAGACGGTCGATGTGAGTCCGGGGGAGTCCGTGCGGATTATCCGGCAGCTGCAGGGGCTTAGCCAGACCGAACTGGCGGAGCTCACTGGGATTCCGCAGCCGACCATCTCGGCAATCGAGAATGACCGCATCCGGCTTGGCGTGGAGCGAGCGAAGGTCCTGGCACGGGCATTGCGTTGTCATCCCGCCGTGCTGGTGTTCCCTGGCTGGGACGTGGACAGGGAGTCCGCTGCCTAACAGACCGATGCAACCATCGACTCGTACACGTACCCCGTCGGCAAAGTCACCAGGTTGGCGTGACGTCATGGCTTCCGCCGACTGTCCGTCGTGGTAAGGTTCGGTTCATTCAGGACTGCATCCAACGGCGACGTGTTTTCTGGAACTGCCACGTCAACATGCGACTTGCGGATCGGTCCATTCTGCGGGAGCCTCGTTTTCTATACCTCCAAGAACTCCTCGACCGCTTCCCGCATGACCGCCCGGTCCGGCTCGACGCCGGTCCAAATGCGAAACCCAATCACGCCCTGGTTGACAAGCATCCCCAATCCATCGAGCGTCTTGCAGCCGCGCTCGGCCGCCTCTCGGAGAAACCGCGTCCGCACGGGATGGAAGACGACGTCGGCCACGACCTGCCGAGCATCAAAGGAGTCGGCCACAATGGGAAGCCGAGCCTGAGGATCACCTAAGCCGATCGACGTGCCGTTGATGATGACGTCCGCCTCGGCGGGAATCTCCAGTTCCCCATCCCATAACACGAACGTCGCCTCCACCTCGACACGCTCCCGCAGCAGGCTCACTAATGCCTCTCCGCGCTCGCGAGTCCGGTTGATCACAGTGATCGACTGAGCACCGGACAGGCCGAGTTCGACGGCGATCGCCCGAGCGGCCCCGCCCGCTCCGAAAATGGCCACGCGCTTGCCCGACGGATCGGTCATCTGCCGCAACGATTCGACGAAGCCCTTACCGTCAGTGTTCTCGCCGATCAATTCCCCGTTCTCGATCGACACACAGTTCACCGCGCCCATCAACTCGGCCGCCTCGCTGAGTCGATCCAGGTATTTGACCACCGCCACCTTGTGGGGCAACGTGAAGTTGCCGCCTCGAAAACCCATGGCCCGCATCCCGCGGACCGCGTCTCCCAGATCCTCGGGAGCCACCTCCAGCGTCAGGTACCGCCAGTCCAACCCGGCCGCGGCGAACGCCCGCTCCATCATGAACTGCGACGGATTGCCGCTGACCGGCTGGCCCATACAGCAGACGATTTGCTGGATCGGGGGTTCGTGCATCGCTACGCCAAAACAGCCGAAGAAATGGGTAGGTAGCCGGGGACGCCCGACTCGTGAGCGATCTATTGTGCACGTCCCCTCAATTCCCCGCAAGCGCGGGCCCGGCCGAGTCGAGTTCCGCGGTTTCCGAACCCCACCCCATCAACGCGTGGCTTACAATGAAGGATGATGACTCTTAAAGAATCGCTTCCCCTGCGTTTCCTCGTGGTGGTCGCTCTGCCCCTCGTAGCCTCGGTCCCTTTGGTGGTTGGAGGGACCACGCGCTGGCCGGACATTGCGCTTCGCCCCTTGGTTGCCGGGATCTGCTCCGCCGTTGCGGTCGCCGTAGGTTGCCAAGTCGTCTTTCTCCCGGTCCACCGGATAGGCCGATTGGCGGGGATGCTTGTGGCTTGGTTTCTGCTCGCCCATCTCCTCACCATCAGCATGGCGCTGCCGCACCCGTTCGGCCTCTGGTTCTTCCTCGTCGGCCTCTGGATCGGCTCGGGGCTCGCTGTCGGCGTGATCGCCGACAGCCTCATCACGTGGAACACCACCGGGCCGCGATGGCGGTTCTCCCTGGCCGAAATCCTGGCGTGGATGGTGCTGACCGCCGTGGCCGTGCGTCTGGTCGACCTTCCCACCGGGGGTCTCCTCATGGAGTCCATCCTGATCGGAGGAATCGTAACCAGCACGACCGCGTGGATTGCGTGGTTGGCTGCCCGAAAGACGCCCCGATGGCTTACGATACTTAGCGGGATTGTCCTCTTGGGAAGTGCCGCCGTTGCTTCCATCGGATCTTGGAGTTGGGTGCCCGAGGACTACCCCGAGTACACCGTGGCACATTCCCTCACGTTATACGTCCTGCTAGGGTGGGTCCTTCCGTTGCCTTGGGCCGTCGGCTATCCCGTCCCACTCCCTCCCTCCACCGACCCGCCTTCCCCATGAATTCCACGCGGCTCTTTTGGCCCATCCCCACAACGCTATTCCCTTCTTCGAATACCCCACGGCCGGCTGGAGCTGTCGCCTGGTATCGCTGCGGCGACCGGTATGGGCATCGCATTCTCCTGCGAGCTGGCGGGGACTGGGTTGAAGGTGCCGCGACACTCGAGGACAAGGAACCTTCTCTCTGGCCTTCCAGCCCTCCCATCCAGCAGGTTGGATCCCAGGACGTTCCCGCCACGACGAGGGAGAGCTCTCCCGCCTTGCCGGCTCCCGTCTGGTTCGGTCTGGGAATGGCCGGGCGCAGCCATTGGTCGGTGAGCATCCAGCCGGACGAAACGGGAGTCCGATTCGATTGGGCCTGTCGCGTTGGAGGAACCCCCGCCTGGCTCGGCATCACGTACGTGCTTCCTTCGGAAGTCCGGATCACTGGTATTTCAAGCGGCCTCCTTCTCGAATCGACCCAGCACCGGTGGACCCTGCAAGTCGATGCTGACACGACACTTCTGCACCGCCCCTCGGAAAACACCCTTCAAGTAGTGCCCAAAACCGTGGAGGCGACCACCTGTTGGCGGTACGCCTGGCGCACGGCGAATCTGTCCGCCTCCACGTCGTAGTGTGTCAAAATAGGCGGGCTGGAGCGGATCGAGTCACGCAGGCCTCCGGCGAGGACCGAAGGAAGAAGATGAGATAGTCCGTCGTCCTACCTCGTCCTGCCCCTCGGTGACGGAATCGCCCGGAGTCGTATGACGGCTTCTTGCCCACGGATGGGAAATCTATTCGGAAACCATGGAAGGTTGGGTCCGCCACTGCCGGTATCTTTGGAGTGTGGCCTGTTGGGCCGCCATGGTCGGCCTATGCGCTGCGGGCGAAGCGGATGACCAGTTCCTCGTCGCCGCGCGACAATACGCCCAGGCCCGATGGGAGTTGGCCGCGGGCGAGTTCGAGCGATTCCTCCAAGAGTTCCCCGAGCATCCTCGCGCCGCCGAGGCACGATTTTTCCGCGCCGAGGCGCTGGCTCAAGCCGGCCGACACGAAGACGCGCGCCGGGAACTCACACGTTTCCTGCGCGACGCCCCGGACCACGTCTATGTTTCGCGAGCCCACTACCGGCTTGGCGAACTGGCCCATCTGGCTGGCGACCGTGCCACAGCGCAGTCGCACCTGGCCGAATTCCTTCAGCGAGCTCCCCGAGATCCTCTGGCCGCGCGGGCGGAACTCTACCTCGGCGAACTCGAACTGGCGGCTCGGCGCTACGATCAGGCGGAACGTCACTACTTGCACGTTCTGCAGCAGTTCCCTCAAAGTCCCGAAGCCGTTTCCTCGCGGCTCGGCCTGGCGGACGTCGCCATCGCCCGAGGACAGTCGCCCCTCGCAGTGGGCTTCCTGCAATACGTCCTGCGCCAGGGTGACACAGAAACGGCACTACTGGCGCGCCTCCGTTTGGCCAGACTCTATCTCGCCGAAGGCAAACTGGATCAGGCCGAAGCCACCTGGTCGGCTCTGTCCGACGACCCCGCTGCCCGAGATTACCACGAAGAAGCTCGCGTCTCGCTCGCTCGGATCGACGCCGAGCGCCATCAGTGGGCGAAGGTGGAGGAGCGACTGGGCAAGGACGCGACTGGAACCGAGGGACCATACGCCGCCGAAGTGCACGGTCTGTTGGCACTGGCCGCAGATGAGCGCGGCGACGTCGACGCCCTTGAAAAGAAATGGACATTCCTTCGCGAACACTGGCCGTACTCGCCGTGGACCGAGCGGGCATGGTGGCGACTGCTGCAACGCCTGGGGCGAAACGGCGAAGACCTCGAGCGATCCCTTTCGCTGGCCCAGGCGTTTCTCGACGCGTTTCCTAAGAGCGACCATGCGGCGTCGGTTCGCCGATTGCGGCTACGCTGGTTGATGTCCAGCGGCCAGTATCGTCGCGTCCTCGAGTTGGCGGGCGAGTCGCCAGATGAACGGCTGATCCTGGCTAGCGCCCAAGTGGCGCTGGGACGTCCTTCCGACGCCCTGCAGACACTCGAAAAAGTCGATCTTCAACTCGAACGTCCTTCGGAGTTGGTGACGATCGCTGACGGCCTGCGCGGCATCGCGCTGGCAGCCATAGGTAAGCATGATATTGCTGTGAAGCTGCTAGAGCCGCTCCTGGACCATCCACCGCGTTTTCTCGATCTCGGTCAAGTACGTTCCTCCCTTGTCACCGCTTACGCGAGCTTGGAACGATGGGAGGATGCCGAACAAGTTCTGGATCAGTGGACAAGCGACGATGACCAGGCCAGTTCCGACGGTCGATACCAGCGGGCCGTACTACGGCTAGCCGATGCATTGGCATTGGCCGGGCGAAATGACCGCGCGGCGGCACTTTATCAGCGACTCAGCGGTGCAGCGGACAAGAAAGTGGCCGCCGGAGCGCTGGCCGGCAAAGCCTGGGCCGCGTTTCGAAGTGGTGACACCGATGTGTCGTTGTCGACTCTGCGGGAACTCATCGAACGCTATCCCGACCATCCGCTGGCTCCCGAAGCGACCTGGATGGCGGGCCGAGCGCTGGAACGAGCCGAGCGGCCGGACGCCGCGTTGGCGATGTACGAGCAGGTCGTCGAACGGTACGGCAAGTCGGCAGCCGCTCCAAAAGCCCTCCTCGACGCAGCACGACTCCACCGGCGTCTCCGCCAAACGACCGAAGCCGTCGCCGCCCTGGAAAGACTGATTCGCGACTACGCCGAAGATCCCCTCGTTCCCGCAGCCTGGTACGAACTCGCCTGGAACTATCGCGATCAAAATCGACAGGTTGATTCTCGCCAGGCATTCGAAACGGTTTACAAGCAATACCGCGACTCGGAGGTCTGGGCCGACGCCACCTACCGCCTGGCGCGAATGGCTGCAGAATCAGGCCGGTACGAGGAAGCCGAAGACTACCTCGAGGATCTCACGCGGGACCCAGCGCGAGCCGGTCGTCTGTCGAGTCACGCCTGGCTCCTGGCCGGCCAATTGCGCGCTCGCCGCGAAGACTGGGAGGGTTGCCGAAAAGCCATGGCCCAAGCAATGCAAGGGACCACTTCTCTCTTGGTGCAGCATGCCGCACGCTACTGGAAGGCCGAGTCATTCTTCCGAGAAGGGCGATGGGACGATGCCGAAGAAGCATTCGCCTCGCTGTCAGACGACCTGGCGGAAGCCAACGTCGCCTCGGTATGGGAAGAAAAGGTCGCCCTAAGACTCGCGCAAATCGCCGCTCATCGCCAAGAATGGAAACTTGCATTGGAACGAGTCGAAACTTACCGCCGCGACCACCGGCAAGAGGGTGCCTCCGAGGAATGGAACTACCTGGAGGGGCGGTGCCACTTGGGGCGAGCCGAATTCGACAAGGCTCGCGACGCGTGGCAGCGCGTCCTGCAATCCTCCGGCTCGAGGCGCACCGAAACCGCTGCCATGGCGCAGTGGATGATCGGCGAGTCATACTTCTTGCAGCGCCGCTACGACGAGGCGATTCGCGCGTATCTGCGAGTCGAAGCACTTTATCCCTATCCCCAATGGCAAGCGGCGGCTCTGTTACAAGCAGGCAAGTGCTACGAAACCCAGGGTCGATGGAAGGCCGCCATGCGCCTCTATCGACAAGTACTCGATCAATACCCCGAAACATCGCACCGGGACGAAGCGGAACGGCGCTGGCGAGTGGCTCGCCAACGACAGACAGAAAACTCGGTGCGCTGACTTGCATAAGGAATCCCATTGATGTGGACTCGAAGGACCTGGCTTACCATAGCAGCGATCTCGTGGCTCTCAGCAGCACCGCTGGCGGCGGCCGAGACGACGGACGCTACCACGATCCCCACACGCAACCTCTTGGAAGTCGTCGTCGAAGGGGGATGGCTGATGTTCCCGATCGGCCTGTGTTCCTTCGTCTTGTGCGTGTTCATTTTCGAACGGCTGGTGAGTTTGCGGCGCGGCCACGTCATGCCTCGCCCCTTCGTCCGGCGATTCCTCACACAACTCCAGGAAGGTGAGCTCTCAAGATCCGAAGCACTCGAGTTGTGCGAGTCCAACGGTAGTCCGGCAGCGCAGGTCTTCGCCGCAGCCGTGCGAAAATGGGGCAAGCCGGCCGTCGAAGTCGAACAAGCGGTGATCGACACCGAAGAACGTGTCATGCACACCCTTCGGCGTTACTTGCGACTGCTCAATGGGATCTCCACCATCAGCCCCCTCCTCGGACTGCTGGGAACGGTGCTCGGCATGATCCGAGCCTTCAATGCGATCGTCGTGGCAGGAGCCATGGGACGGCCGGAACTGTTGGCGTCGGGCATCAGCCAAGCCCTCATCACGACGGCCGCGGGACTGTCGGTCGCCATTCCGGCACTCGTTGCCTACCTCTTTTTCGTCGGCCGCGTCGACCGACTGATGATGGACATCGATGATGCTGCGCAAACGGTCGTCTCGGTCGTCGCCTCCGACGGCTGGTCTGAGACACCCGAACCGAGCCGGCGAAGCAAGAAGAAGCAGGCCGCCTGAGACCCGTATCTCGTTTTGCCAACTCGCTGGAAGGATTCCTCGATGGCTTTGAAACTGCCGCCTCCCGAAGCCCCCTCCCTCAACCTCACGCCGATGATCGACATCGTCTTTCTGTTGATCATCTTTTTCATGGTGGGGACGAAGTTCACCGAACTGGAACGACGGCTCACCCTCGAAGTACCTCAAGTCCAGGAAGCGGGACCGATGGCGCCGGCACCCAAGGCGCGAACCGTGAGTGTCTATCGGGACGGACGGATCGAGTTGGATGGAGAAGTCACGACGCTCGATGAGCTGACCCGTCAACTCGAGTTGGCCACCGAGCAATACGCGGGAACGTCCGTGATCGTCCGCGGCGACGGCGATAGCTCGTTCCAAACGGTGGCGGAAGTCTTGGCCGCATGCCGCAAGGCGGGGATCTCCGACCTAGGGATCACGGTTCGGATCGCTCGAGCCGGTGCGGGAGCGCGACGATGACGGCTTGGCTGGCACTGGCGAACTTGACGACAGGCGTCGGCGAACTTGTCGCCGTGGCGAGTCCCGTTGCAGCCATCGGCGCAACCGTTCAGTGGGTGGCGGGCATCGTCTGGGCGGGGTTCGGCGTCCTGACCGTCTGCTTGATCGTACTGATGAAATCGAAGTGGGGACGCGACAAGCCCCTGGCCAAGTGCGTGGCCCTCTCGCTCCTGGCTCACGTCTGGCTCGCACTCTCTGCCTACGGCACGCGCCTGGTGATCGGGCAACCCGTTGCCCAGCCCGAGCCCGTCTTCCATTTGCGTACGATCGACTTGGAAGCGGTGACCCGCGATCCCCCTCCCACAAAAGAAAACACACCTCCCTGGCAGCCCTGGGAACTGACGGCCGAACCAGTGGCACCTGCCCAAGGGATGGATCTTCCCGTCCCGGAAGCTCCCGCACCGACCTCAACTCCTGCGAACGACCTCCAAGTAGCCGGTGCGGTGACCGAGTCGCCCACAGCACCGTGGCGTGCGGAGGTCGACGAGAAGCGGGAACGGGCACCGAAGCTGCCGCAGTCCTCGTCACCGTCGGACGAGCCTCGCGTCGCCGACAGCGTAGCACCGGCGGCCCAACTCGAAGACGTGGCTCACCCGGCAGATCGCCCGGCGAATCCCAGTGACACAGAAGTGTCGGGCTTTCTTTCCGACGTTGAAGCGCCGGCGCCGCAAGTCGTCGCTTCGTCGCGGCCGGTGGCGAGGAGGATCGAAGAGATACTCGAACCAACGGAGACGCCTGAGGCGCCGTTGGAGATGGTCGACCTTGAGGATCTTGCGCGTCCGTCACCGGCCGAGTCCCCGGAAGCGCCTCCGCGACGATGGCGGTGGGAGGAAGTCCACGAGCATCTGGCGGAGCGGCCGCCGATCGTGCGTCCCGGCGACGGCCGCGCCGTGCCGGAACTCTACCGACTGCGACTCGACGCCGAACGTGACCGCTGGTTCGTCCGTCTGGGAGGAAGCGCTCGGTCGCTGCGTGCCATCCATCGGTCGCTTCGATGGCTGGCCGACCATCAAAGCACCGACGGCCGATGGGACGCCGACGCGTGGGAAGCCGGTCAAGAACGGCGCGTCGCCGGGCACGACCGCCAAGGTGCCGGCGCTCAAGCCGACACGGCGATGACGGGACTTGCTCTTCTGGCCTTCCTGGGCGCTGGACAAACGCAATACCAGGGAGAGTACACGCAGGTCGTGCAGCGAGGTCTCAACTATCTGAGGCGGCAACAGCGACAGGACGGATGTTTGTCCGGACGCTCGCGGCTCTTCGCTGCCATGTACTGCCACGCCATCGCGTCGCTCGCTCTGTCCGAAGCCTATGCCCTGACCGGCGATCCTCAACTGCGTGAGGCGGTCACTCGCGCGCTTGGCTATTCGCTTCGAGCCCAGCATGTGCATGGGGGCTGGCGTTACCAGCCGGGTGACCCCGGCGACATGAGCCAGTTCGGGTGGCAGGTGATGGCGATTACCAGCGCTCGCTATGCCGGACTGGCGGTCAGCGAGCGCGAGCGAGACCGGATGCGGGACTTCCTCCAGCGCTGTAGCGTCGGGCGCTATCGCGAGTTGGCAAGTTACCGTCCCGGTGGACAAGCGACGCCCACGATGAGTGCCGAAGCGATGGTCTGCCGCGTCTTCTTAGAACAAGTTCCTCCCGACGAGGGCATGAAAGAGTTCCAGCGGTACCTCACCGAACATCTTCCGACCGATGCGTCCGTGACCAATCTCTACTACTGGTATTACGGCACGTTGGCGCTCCATCAACTGCAGGGCCAGGCGTGGGAAACGTGGAGTCGCCGGATGCAGAAGAGTCTCGTCGACCGGCAAGTCGACACAGGTGAGCATGCGGGAAGTTGGAATCCCGACACGCTCTGGGGAAGCTACGGCGGACGCGTTTACGCTACGTCGATGGCGACTCTCTCGCTAGAAATCTATTACCGCTATCTTCCGATCTACACGTGGCAGCGCTCCGGTGGCTAGAGGATTCTGTGCGCTCGCGCCCACAGCTATTCCCTGTGACGCCGCTTCGCGGCTGGTCGAAGGGATGCCGCGTCGTCGAGTGAACCCTCGATGTACTGTTGCATCTTTTCCGCGACTGGACCGAGCACGGCGAGGCGGCGCAAGTCGGCGGTGGCGATCGTTCGGTCCTTGGCCGAAAGAACCAGTTCCACGGCGTCCGTTCCGGTGCCGAATCGAAGCAGGTACTGCCAGCGAGGTTCCGAGGGAACGGGAGCGTCCCAGTCATAAGCCGCCGAATCGACGAGTGCATGGCGAAAGTGCAGAAAGCCGCGGCGTCCGGAAAGGTGTGTCGAGTCGCCAAAGAGGTAACGGTGTCGGCCGATGACGCGCAATTCACCGTCTCCTTCTTCTTCGCCGTTCATATCTGCCGGCAACAACCGAAAGACGACGACCGGCTCGGCTCGCTCCAGGCGCATCGCCACTTGGGGCCCCCACAAACCGAGCACCGTTCGGCTCTGGATCATGCGATACCACCAAGCGACAGCGCTGAGCAGGAGTGCGACGAGCAGAACACTTCCCACGACCCAGCGGCCCGACATGTTACCAGCGGAGCATTTCATGGAGCGTTTGGACGACCTCGACGTGATGCGTCATCACTTGGTAGCAGACGACCGTGAGCATCGTCAGGCCGACAGCGAGAAAAACGTAGCCGTGGGGGTTGGCCGAACCTTGTCGGCTCTTGAGTGCCTTGGCGAGTTCCGCTTCGAGCTGCCGCCAGCCGACGTCGTTCTGCTTGGGACCGACGGCGATCAGTTGCACCACACGCATCGCCCCGACCGGCTCGACATGAAGCTGCACACCAAGCCTGGGAATGACCAGACAGTCACCGGCCCAGCGGGCTTGGTCGTCGAGCCTCGAGACGGCTTCGGCCAAGGCCGGACGAAACTGGTCCGGTCGCACGTTGTAGATGAGCAGTCGAGGGCGCAGGAGCAAAACGATGAGAGTCAGCACCAGCGAGTAGAACGCGATCAGAAACAACCAGACGTACGCGCCCATCTCATTGGCCGCCGCTTCTGGAAAGAAAAGCTCCATCGGACCGGCGACGATCAAACCGGAGATGGCCAGGCCAAGCGCAGCCGTATCGCGAGCGCCCGTGGCTAGCAAGGGACGCCGAGCCACATTAATGAGCCCCAAAAGGACGAAGTACGCCGCCAGGGGAACCAATGCAATCGCCAGATGCAACGGATCGATGAGCCAACCTCCTATTCAACGCCCCATCCCCGCCACGCGGACGTCTCTCCTCACGGGCCGCCCGTCCGAGCAACCACGGGGACTGGCCGACCAACGGAGAAGAATGCCGTCCTTGCAGCAGCCTCACAGACCTCCCCCAGCCTACCGCGAACCCACGCCCAATACCACCATCCCACATCCGCCATCGTCACGAGCCGTCATCCGTCTTGGTGGCTTCAACATGCTTGAGGGTAAAGGTGGAGCCAAGATATAAGGATAATGGCTTGGCGTGACACCACCCGTTCCCGTTGGGGATCATCAAAGGAAGAACGGACATTCTACATTTCAAATGGAAGGACTTGGCGTCCCACGAGCCCCGAACCAAGAACCAGAAACCAGGAACCAGAAACCAGGAACCCAAATCCTATCCTTTCACCACCCCGATCGGCCGCATGCGCGCGACTTTGCCAGCGAGTTGAGCCCGGTCGACGACTTCGACGACCAGGTCGACGTTCTTATAGGCATCCGGTTGTTCCTCGGCGAGTCCGCGCCAACTGCGAGCTCGAGCCAAGACGCCTCGCTCCGCCAGCTCCTCGTCGATACGCCGCCCCTGCGCTTTCTTGACGGCCGCTTTGCGACTGAGAACGCGGCCGGCTCCGTGACACGCCGTGCCGAACGACTGCCGCATACTGCCGTCGCGGCCGACCAGCACCCAGCTCGCGCGCCCCATGTCTCCCGGGATCAACACCGGCTGACCGATCGACCGATAGACGTCGGGGACTTCCGGATGATGAGGCGGGAAGGCTCGCGTCGCTCCCTTGCGATGCACCCAAACCCGTTTGCGGATACCCGCCACCTCGTGCTCTTCGAACTTGGCGATGTTGTGAGCCACATCGTAGACGAGGTTCATCTGGAGGGAACGCCAATCGCGGCCGAAAACTTCAGCGAACGACTCGCGAGCCTGCCACATCAAGAGTTGTCGATTGCACCAGGCGAAGTTGGCCGCCGCTCGCATGGCACCGATGTATCGCTTGCCTTCATCGCTGAGGACTGGAGCACAGACGAGCTGGCGGTCGGGCAGTTCGATGCCGTATTTCTTGGGCACATGGCGCAACTGCTTGAGGGCATCGTCGCAGACCTGGTACCCGAGGCCTCGCGAGCCGGAATGCACCATGACGCAGACCATGCCTTCTTCCAGTCCCATGGCGCGAGCCGCCTGGTCGTCAAACACTTGGTCGACGACTTGCACTTCGAGGAAATGGTTGCCCGAACCGAGTGTGCCGCACTGCTTGGCGCCTCGGTCGAGTGCCCGGTCGCTGACCGCATCGGGGTCGGCTCCCTTGAGACAGCCTCCCGCCTCGGTGTGCGCAATGTCCCCATCGGTCGCCAACTCGCGCCGTTTCAAATAGGGAACGCCTTCTCCCATGAGCTGCCGGAGTTCCTTTCGGCTGAAATGGTACTTGCCTCCCTGTCCCACGCCGGCTGGGACGTTGGCGAAAAGGGTATCCATAAGTTGCTTCAGGCGAGGTTCGACGTCGTCGAAATAGAGATTCGATCGCATCAGCCGCACGCCGCAGTTGATGTCGTAGCCGACGCCGCCGGGAGAAATGACCCCGCCCTCTTCGGGATCAGTGGCGCATACGCCTCCGATACAAAACCCGTAGCCCCAGTGGATGTCGGGCATGGCGAGACTCGCGTATTGGATCCCCGGCAAGAACGCCACGTTGGCGACTTGTTCGGGAGCCTGATCATGGCGGATCTGTTCGATGAGCGCGTCGTCGGCGAAGATGAGCCCGTCGACGCGCATCCCGGGCTTGTACGACTTGGGAATCCGCCACAAGTAGTCGTTGACTTGCTCGAGCGGCCCGTGAAATCCAGCGCCTCCCATCGTCCCGTCTCCCTCGTCTGCCACCGCCGTGACGTGCGCAGCCGACCACACAGCTAAATCATCTAACGCGAAGTCCCTGCGTGCGAGTATATCGGCCGGATGCCATGAGCGTCCACGGCGGCTTTCCTGCCTGACGAAGTCTCTCTCGCAGAGCCGCCGAGCGCGCGGAGGGGGTTCTCGCAGAGCCGCAAAGAGCGCAGAGGGGTTTTGGATAGACTGAAGACGGAAAGCGAGTTCATTATTCGCCCCCATCTATCTGTCTTTTCCTGAACTCCCTCTTTGCGTCTTGGCGTCTTGGCGCGAGACCCTTTGATGCTTGCAAGGCTCACGTAGGATTTTGGGCTGATGCCCATAGCTATTGCCTGCCGCCGCTTCGCGGCTGAATGAAGGGATACCGCCTCTTCGCGGTTTCGGCGGGTTCAAACAACCCGCCCGAAGATGGGAGCCTCACCGGCGAGTCTTGTTACGCGCTTTCAAATGTCCACGATCACGCGCGCTTTCCAGATGTCCCCTTCTCTGGCAACGCGCAGTTGATGGTAGGTAATGGCTTTGACTTCGTGACCGACTCCGTGGCGTGTCGGATCGAACGGCTCGCCCCATGCTCGAGCGTGCAAGCCTTCGTCATCGAATCGGACCTCGAAACGTGCAAAGACGAGTCTCGCCGTGTCGAATTGGTAGAGGAGTTCGTTCAGCCAATCGAACAGAAGGTATTCGTCGTCGTCGGGCGGCAAGTCGATGGCGACTTCGTCGCGAGTTTCCACGGCGTCGAAACGCTCGACGATGAGCGAAAAGAGAGCCCGCGCCATTTCTGCGAAGAGCTCTTCGCGAGTCGAAGCCTGCGCCTCGATACCGACGTCAGCGGTGTGGTCGAATGTCCGGAAGATCACATGGGGGCTCCTGGCTGGCCGGCCGATCCCGTTCGCTTCGGTGACCTTCTCGGTGGTCTCCGGCGGGCGTTTTTTGTCGGGTGGCACGCGAGGATAATTGACAAAGGCGTTCCAGGTAGTCCAAGATAAGGGTGAGTCGGAGTCGGCGCCACCCTCTTGTCTTGCGACGATGCGCCCGATCCCCGGCTCAGGCCGATCTTCCGTATGTCGTGATCACGTGCCAGCGGGTCGCCCCTTCGGGCGCCCCCCTAATGGGTGGAATCCTTCCATGATGACTCCAAACCGCGATTTTACCGAGTTGTTGATTCGCCAAGGGACGGTCAGCCGCGAGCAGCTTCGGGAAGCCGAGCAGCTTGCGCGCGACCACGACATGGCGATCGGCGACGCCTTGGTGAAACTCGATTACGCCACGGGTGACGAAGTCGCTCGAGCCATGGCCAAGTTCCACAACCTCGAATACGTCGACCTGTCGGAGGTGCGGATTCCGGAGGAGGTCGTGGAGTTGGTCCCCGAGTCGGTGGCTCGGGAAAACGTGATCCTGCCGCTGGCCGAGGAAGAGGACGCGTTGAAGGTCATCGTGACCGATCCGTTCGACATCGAGACGGTGGAGAAGCTGCGGTTCATCCTCAACCGCCGCGTCGTCACGGCCATTGCGCCTCGCGAAGCCATCCTCGAGGCGATCAACCGCTACTACGGCCAGATCGAAGGGGAATCGGCCGACTCGATGCTCCAAGAATTCACCGACACGGCCATCGACTTTACGGCGACTGAGGACGACACGGAGTCGGAGACCGAGGCGGTTGATGAGAGCAGCGCGCCGGTGGTGCGGTTGGTGCAGTTGATGATCCAAGAAGCGGTGCAGTTGCGGGCTTCGGATATCCATATCGAGCCGTTCGAGGACCGAATTCGGATCCGGTACCGGATCGACGGCGTCCTGATCGAGCGAGACAGCCCCCCCCGGAGACTTCTCGGGGCCATTCTCTCTCGCATCAAGATCCTCGCGAGACTCGATATCGCCGAACGGCGCCGCCCCCAAGACGGGCGGATCAAGGTGACCGTTGGGGAGAAAGAGCTGGATTTGCGGGTGAGTGTCATTCCGACGAACCACGGGCAGTCGGTTGTCATGCGGATCCTGGACAAGGACAACATCAAGATCGGCCTGCGACAGTTGGGGTTGGACGACGAGAATTTCCGGCTCTTCCAGTCGCTGATCCGCCGCCCCAACGGGATCATCCTGGTGACCGGACCCACCGGATCGGGGAAGACCACCACCCTCTACGCCTGTCTCAATGCTCTGAACCGCCCCGACCGCAAAATCATCACGGCTGAGGATCCGGTCGAGTACTACTTAGCCGGCATTAACCAGGTCGAGGTGAAACACAGCATCGGCCTCGATTTCGCTCGCATCATCCGAGCCATGCTGCGGCAAGCTCCCAACATCATCCTGGTGGGGGAAATGCGCGACACCGAGACGGCTCAGATGGGAATCCAAGCATCTTTGACGGGACACTTGGTTTTTAGTACACTGCATACGAACGATGCGCCTAGCGCTGTAACGCGCATGATTGACATGGGGGTTCCAGGGTATTTGGTGGCCAGCAGTGTGATCGCGGTGATGGCTCAGCGGTTGGTGCGGGTGATTTGCACGCGGTGCAAGCAGAGTTACAAGCCGCCTCAGAGTGTACTCGAGGACGCGGGGATCACGCCGGAGATGGCCAAGAACGCCACCTTCGCGCGGGGCAAGGGGTGCTCCTACTGCCAGAAGAAGGGGTACCGAGGCCGGATGGCCATTTTCGAGATTATGCAGGTTTCTCCGGGCATTCGGCAGTTGGTTTATGAGAATGCGACGACGACGCAGATTCGCGAGTTCGCCGTGAAGGAGGGGATGCGGACGCTCTATCGGGACGGACTCTACAAGGTCATGCAGGGACTGACGACGCTCGAGGAGGTCTATCGCGTGGCCAAGCGCTCCGAGGTGGAGGACTTGGCGGCTTGATGTGGTCCGTGGCGGCGAGCCGGGAGGGGTGCCGACACGAGACGACGGGGCGCCAGAGGTGCCTTGAGGGTGGGCGAATTGGCCGCCCAACTCGGCCGGTCCAATAATGGGCTGTGCCACAGCGGGTGCGCGGTCATGGAAGTGAGCGCGGACTAATCACATTCCTGCGAAGCGAATGCAGGGAGGGACCGAGGTCTCGGGACGCTCCTGGAGTCGTTTCGCAAAACGACAACTTGGAATCAGGACACCCACGGACTGATGGCACAACAGATTCTCATCGACAAGTTGCTCCACGCCTGCGTCAAGCAGGGCGCCAGCGATATCCACATCACGGTGGGGCAACCCCCCGTTTTCCGGATCCACGGCCGCTTGAGGCGGCTCGAGACGAAGGTGCTCGAGCCCGAAGACACCGTCGCCTTGATGAAGGCGATTTCGCCGGAGCGTTGTCAGCGCGAGTTGCAGGAGAAGGGAACATCCGACTTCGGATTCGCCTTCCACGATTTGGCTCGCTTTCGGGTCTCCATCTTCAAGCAGCGCGGCAACATCGCCATGGTGTTGCGGCAGATCCCCACGACGATGCTCAAGCCCGAGCAACTCGGGCTTCCCGAATCGGTCGTCAAGCTCGTCTTCCGGCCTCGAGGACTCTTCCTCGTCACCGGCCCGACGGGCTCGGGCAAGAGCACGACGCTTGCGAGTCTCGTCAACCACATCAACGAGACGGTCGACCATCACATCATCACGATCGAGGATCCGATCGAGTTCTTCCACTACCACAAGAAGTCGACGATCAACCAGCGCGAGATCGGCGTGGACGTGCCGAGTTTCGCCGAGGCCATTCGGCGGGCGTTGCGGCAAGACCCCGACGTGATCCTCGTGGGCGAAATGCGGGATCTCGAGACGATCGAAGCGGCCATTACGGCAGCAGAAACAGGGCACGTTGTCTTCGCCACGCTCCATACCAACAGTGCTCAAGGCACCGTCAACCGCATCATCGACGCCTTCCCGGGCAACTTGCAGGATCAGATCCGCACGCAGCTTTCGGTGGCGCTCATCGGTGTCGTCGCTCAGACGCTGGTCCCCAAGATCGGCGGGGGGCGCGTGGCGGCCTTCGAAACGCTCGTCGTCACACCCGGTATCGCCAACTTGATTCGCGAGAACAAGACCTTCCGAATCAATTCGGCCATTCAGACGGGAGCCAAATACGGAATGCAACTGATGGATGACGCCCTGTTCAACCTGTGGAGGGACGGGCTGGCCACGCAGGAAGATGTGTTGGCCAAGAGCCATCGGCCCGACGACTTGTCGCAGCGGATCGTCCGGGCCAAACGGCAGATGGCCATGATGGAGGGAGGAGCTGACGAGGACGTGATCGACGCCGAATCGCTGTAGCTGGGAACGAACGAAAGACCTTTTGCCAACATCGACTACAGACTTATGGCCGTACGCCGCTTAGGACAGATTCTGATCGACTTGGGGTTCATCGACGAGCATCAGCTCGAAGTGGTGCTCGAGGAACAGCGCCAGCAGCCCGGCGAACAGATCGGCAAGATCGCCGAAGAGATGGGGCTTATCACGGACGAGCAACTCGCTCAAGCCTTGGCCGAGCAATTCAACCTCCAGGTGGTCCACCTCGCAGATGCTCCGTTGCGTCCAGAGACGCTCGATTTGGTCACCGAGGCGATGGCGCAGCTTTACCGCGTCATTCCGGTTCATTTCGAGGACAACGTGTTGACGGTCGCAACCGCCCACCCGGAGAACCTGACGGTCGCTGATGAGTTGCGCACGTTCCTCGGATATGACATCCGGATGGTCGTCGCGACCGATCGCGAAATCCAGCAGTGCCTCGACCGGTTCTACGACTCGGAAGCTCAGAGCGTCGAATCGGTGATTCGAGAAATCGAAGAGGACGAGGATCTGAAGAAACAGATCGAGGCGCTGACGGCGGAGGGCCCAATCGACCTTACGAGTGCCGAAGCGCTCGCCGACAGTGCTCCGGTGCGCAAGCTGCTCAACATGGTCCTTCTCTTGGCGATCAAGGACCACGCCAGCGACATCCACTTCGAGCCGTTCGAAGAAGAGTTCCGGATCCGCATCAAGGCGGACGGCGTTCTGTACGAGATGGTTCCGCCGCCAAGGCACCTGGCGTTCGCGATCACAACGCGCATCAAGGTGATGGCGAACCTTGACATCGCCGAGCGGCGATTGCCGCAGGACGGCCGCATCGAGTTGTCGGTCGGCGGCCACCCGGTCGACTTGCGTGTCAGCGTCTTGCCGACGTTGTTCGGCGAAAGCGTCGTCATGCGGGTTCTCGACCGTTCCGTCGTCTCGCTCGACCTCACCAAAGTCGGAATGGATGATCAGACGTTGAAGGCCTTCCGCGAGGTCATTTCCAAACCGAACGGCATCGTGTTGGTGACCGGCCCCACGGGATCGGGCAAGACGACGACCCTTTACTCGGCCCTGTCGGAACTCAACCGGATCGAAGACAAATTGATCACGACCGAGGACCCGGTCGAATACGACATCGACGGGATCGTGCAGATTCCGATCGACCCCGAGATCGGCAACACATTTGCGCATTGCTTGCGGAGCATTTTGCGCCAGGATCCCGACCGGATTTTGGTGGGAGAGATTCGGGACGTGGAGACGGCTGAGATCGCCGTCCAGGCGTCGCTGACGGGGCACATGGTCTTCAGCACGCTCCACACGAATGATGCTCCGAGCACCATCACGCGGTTGAAGGACATGGGGGTTCCCACGTTTCTCATCACCGCGACCGTCGAAGCCATTTTGGCTCAGCGACTCGTCCGACGCATCTGTTCGCAGTGCCGTGAGGAAGTCGAGCCGACGCCCGAGTTGCTTTATCAGATGGGCATCGATCCGGAAAAAGCCAAGACGATGAAGTTCTACCGGGGCATGGGCTGCGACGTCTGCAACAACACCGGTTACAAAGGCCGGGTGGGGCTGTTCGAACTGATGCTCATTACCGACAAGATGCGCGACATGATCATGCGCAACTGCACGGCCGACGATCTTCGCAAGGAGGCGCAGAAGAACGGCATGGTGACCCTTCGCGACGCGGGCATGAAGTTCGTCAACGAGGGCGTTACGACGGCCGAGGAAGTCTTGCGCGAGACCATTCTGGAAGCTTGACCCCCGAACCCTGGATAAGAAATCATGCCGACGTATGAATTCGAAGCGAGAGACGCCACGGGTCAGGAGATCCGGGACGTCATCGAGACGACGAGCGAAGAGGAAGCTCTGGCAACGATACGCCAGATGGGCTACTTCGTCACGCGCATCCAGGTCAAGAAGGGTTCGGCCGCGCGCGGGGCGGTTACTGGCAAGAAGAAGCGTTCTTTCGCGATTGGCAAGGTCCGCAGCAAGCAATTGACGACTTTCACCCGTCAGCTCTCCATCCTGCAGGACGCCGGGCTCCCTATCTTGCGCAGCCTCCGGATCCTGGAAGGCCAGTGCCGTCCCGGACGTTTGAAGAACACGCTGATGGACGTCTCCGATGAGATCGAACAGGGGGCGACGTTGTCCGAGGCGATGAGCAAATCGCCGAAGGTTTTCAATCGTCTCTATGTAAACATGATCAAGGCGGGCGAGGCCGGCGGGGCGCTCGAGGCCATCTTGCAGCGGCTGGCCGACTTCATGGAGCGCGCCGAATCGCTGAAGCGGAAAGTCCGCGGCGCCCTCATTTATCCGATCGTCGTCATCCTCGTCGCCGTCCTCATCTTGACCGGTATCATGCTCTTCATCGTGCCGGTCTTTCGGGACATGTTCGAGGAGTTCGAACTCGATCTGCCCCAAATGACGAAGTTGCTCATCGCCATGTCCTACGGCGTGGCCAACTACTGGTTCTTGATCCCGATCGTTCCGATCGGCATCTGGCTGTCGATCAAGTTGCTAAGGAAGTTTCGCCACGGGCGGCTCGGTTGGGACATCTTCATCTTACGCGTCCCGGTCATCGGCAAGCTGATCGAGAAGAACATCATGGCTCGCACCACCCGGACGCTCGGAACGCTCGTCTCCGCCGGCGTCCCGATCCTCGAGTGCCTGACGATCACGCGCGAGACGGCGGGGAACGGCGTCTTCGAGCGGATGTATGGGAAGGTGATCGAGGCGATTCGCGAGGGGGAAACGATTTCCCGGCCCATGCAGGAGCACTCGAGGCTGGGGTTCCACCCCGTCGCCATGCTCGTTTGGATGATCTTTTGTGGTGCCCCGTTCGCCCTGATTTGTTTCGCGCCGGACTTGTTGCAGATGGGAGCGATGGCGTCGATCGGCGCCGCCATGTTGGGGGCTTTGTTCTACTTCACCAAGATTCGCAGCCGGGTCGTGGACGATCTGGTGGTGAACATGATCGACGTTGGCGAAGAGACGGGCGAACTCGACACGATGCTTTACAAGGTCGCCGATACCTTCGATGAGGAAGTCCGCACGTTGACCGACGGCCTGATGGCGTTGCTGGAGCCGATCATGATCGTGTTCCTGGGCGTCAGCGTCGGTTTCATCGTGATCGCCCTCTTCTTGCCGTTGATTTCGCTGATTACGAACCTCTCCGGCGGCGGTGGCGGATAAGCAAGCCCGACCGCGGCCTTCCGGTCCATGCGGCGGCAGCCGCCTGACAAAGGAGCGTCCTTATGACAGATCGACGTCACCTGGCCCGCAGCGGGTTCACATTGGTCGAGCTGCTGGTGGTGATCGTCATCATCGGCATCCTGGTGGGACTGGCTATCCCCGCCATCAACATGGTGCGCCGCCGTGCTCTGGCGACTCGCATCGGCATGGAAATCAAACAACTCGAGTCGGCCGTGGAGGCCTATCGTGAGAAGTATGGCGACTATCCGCCGGACTTTTCGAGCTTTGCAGTCGTGGAACGGCACGTGCGCAAAGTCTGGCCTCGCATCGCTCAGAACGAATTCAATGCCTTCGTCGCGGTCGCCTGGCCCAACGGCATCAACCAGCCGTCGGCCGTTGATCCTGCGGAAGCTTTGGCGTTTTGGCTGGGGGGCTTCAGCAACGACCCGCGGCGGCCCTTCTTCGGCAAAGGGGGACCATTCATCCTTCCCAGCGGCGCTTCCATCCCGAATGGCGTGCGTATCAATGAAGAACGAAACAAGGGAGTCTTCGAATTCGATCAAGGGAGGCTCACCATGGCGGCCGCCAGCGGCGCGGGAAGGCTCTCGACCGACGGCGACAACGATGTCTTCCCCGTCTATCCTCCCTCGGGCAAAAAGGCTCCATACGTCTATTTCGACGCGCGGACCTATTTTGACGCAACGCGGCCTCAAGCTTTCCAGCATACGTTCTATACGCACAGTCTCTATGGCACCGTCGCACCGTACGGGAGCGACCGAATGAAGACCAATCCGACGCCGCCTCCGGCCCGTCTCCCCGAATGGATGAACCCGACCTCCTTCCAGATCATTTCCGCCGGACTGGACGACCACTTCGGACGCTACCAGGACGTCAGTCGGCAACTGAAGCTGTTTCCCTCCGGCCGTGTTTTCGCCAATGGTTCGGTGGGACCGACCGGATACACGCTGGAAGACGAGGACAACATTTCCAACTTCAGCGACGGACGACAGCTCAAGGACTTGATGCCATGACCCGAACACTGCGGATGTCATGGCGGGATCATCACATCGACCGGCGCAGCGGCTTTACGCTTGTGGAGCTGCTAGTGGTCATCGCCGTCATCGCCATCCTCTCCTCGATGCTCTTGATGGGATTGTGGGGCGTTGCCGAAAACGCACGCGCCAGCCGGACGCGTAGCGTTATCCAACGCATCGATACCTATGTGCGAGCGCGCTGGGATGCCTACATGGACCGGCGCATCGGAGTGCAAATGCTCGGCCCCCTTCGGCTACCGCGCTTTCCATCGGAAGTGGAGTACATGCGGATCTTGGATCCCACTGGCAGTAACGCGGCAGCCATCCGCGCTGACCGGTTCCGCGCCTACGGCCGGTTCATCGCCTACGTACGTTTGGCGGCCATTCGTGAGATCCAACGGATGGAATTGCCCGATCGAAAGGCCGATCTGATGACTCCGCGTGAGTTAGGAGTGGGGGTCCCGGCCGGAATCGTTCCCGATCCCACCGATCCGCGCACCAATCTGGTTCCCCCCGTGCTGCGGAACCAGATGACCGTCGTCCTCGACTCGGTTCCCGCGCTTTGGCAGACGTATCGTGCGAAAGCTCAGTCTTTGGTCCAAGCCAAGTTCGGCTCGAGTGCCGATTGGCGAACCACGTGGACGGCAACGCATGAAACGGCCGAGTGCCTTTACCTGGTGCTTTCGACGATGGCCGATGACGAGCGTGCGGCACTCGAGTGGTTCAAGGAATCCGAGATCGGCGACATCGACAACGACGGCATGCCCGAAGTCCTCGATGCTTGGGGAACACCGATCACCTTCATCCGTTGGCCGTCCGGTTTCGTCAAGGAATACACGGCAGCGCCACAGCATTTCCTCATTTCCTTCCTTCCCTACTCAGAGTTGATGTCCGGAGATCAGGCCTGGGAGGAAGATGGAACGACATTCGACCCGCATTTCCACCAGCCGAATGATCCGGGAGCCTCCCTCTTGGTATCGCTCGATTGGCAAAATGCGGGCGGCAGTGATGACCCCTTCGACCCGCTCAAGGTCGACCTCCGTTGGTACGATGCTCCCAACGCTCGATTTGGTGTAGAGACACCATTTTCCGGAAGTGGAACGTACCATGCTTGGAACAACGACCCCTACGAGGTCACGCCGCTCATCGTTTCAGCCGGCCCAGACAAACAGTACGACCTGGCGTTTTCGATCTTTTTCCCGCCCTGGTTCGCCACTCAGCTCCCTGCCATCGGTGCTCAGTCCGATGGAGTCCTCGTGCCGAACGACCCCTATGTGACTCGCCGATATGGAGGCCGATATATCCATCCCGGTTCGGTGGTCCGGCCGTCCCCGACGGCCAACCTCCGCAGTCACGCGGCCGGTGACAACATCCACAATCATCTTTTGGAGGCCGGGGGACCATGACACACCGTACCGATGGGAGATTTCACGGTTCGCCCAACCGCAGCGGGGACCGTCTGATTGCCGTGCCGCAACGGCCTGCCGACGCCTCTGCGGGCGCGACGCTCATCGAGCTCTTGATCGTGATGGGCATCCTGGCCATCTTGATGGCAGTGGCCATTCCCACATTGCGCTACGCGACGAAGGATCGGACGATCCGCGAAGGAGCTCGCGAATTGGTCGCGTTCATCGAACGAGCCAAGGCTCGAGCCGTCGAGTTGGATCGGCCTGCTGGAATCTGGATCCAACGTCAAGATGCCACGGCGGCTGGAGCTCAGCGAGGCGTGCGGGTTTTCCTCTGCGAAACGCCGCCACCGTTCTCCGGAACGACCGCGTCGTCACGGGTGGTCATCGCCAATCCCGCAAGTGTCGGTGACTTGCTCAACTTGCCACCGGGGACTCCGGCCAACTTCCTCTATTTCGACAATCAAGAATACCTCAACGGCATTTCGCCGACACAGATGTCGCTCGACCGGCGCATCATTCTTTCGCGCGTTCCACCCGGCGGTCTTTTTCGCATGCAGCTTGGTAATCGTGCTCCCGATTACTGGGTCGAACGCGTCGTCGATAACTCCGGCTCGCTCCAATTGAAAGTCGTCCGTTTTGTGACGGTTCCCGAGTTCATACGCAACGCCGACCCGGTGTTGTCGACAAACAATGGCTTGCCGCCGATGGCCGGAGGCATGCCTTTCACGATCCTCTTTCCGCCTCGGCGCGTCGCCGGCACCTCGATGGAGTTTCCACGGGACATCGTCATCGACTTGGCGATTTCCGGAATGACGGCTTCGGGGTTCCAGTTCCAGGCGCCGCTACGGCCGGCGCTGGGAAGTGCCAGCAATCCGTCGCCGGGCGATCCGCGGCCCGTGTTGATCGTCTTTTCTCCTGACGGCAGCATCGACACGGTGACGTACGCGACGCGACCGAATGCCCCGGCCAATCCGGCGGTGGAGGTCGTGACAGTGCCGCCTTTTGGCCATGTTTTTCTCCACTTGGGACGTGGAAGCCAGATTGGCCGTCCCCCTTCGGCTCTCGGCTACCAGTCTCCCAACTTCACCGGCAACCTGCTCGACACGAGCAACATCTGGGTGACGATCAATCATCTCAGCGGAAAAGTCACTACAGCGGAAAACATCGATTGGCGCACCTCGCAGGGCAACAAGAATCCACCGTCAACGCCTCCACCAGGCTGGATCCTGGCACTCAGCCGTGAGGTCGCTCGCACGAATACCAGTATGGGAGGGCGCTAGTCGTGGTCGTTCATCAGCGCGCCGTTCGGCGCGGCATCACGTTGATCGAGATCCTCTTTTCCATCGGGATCGTCGTGATTGGTGTCTTTGGCGTGATGGCGTTACTCATGTTGGCAGGCGCTCGCGCTCGGCAAGCCATCGATGCCAGTGCCACATCGGCGGCAGGCCGCCAGGCGTTGGGGCAGTTGGCGGTTCGCGGCTGGCAGCGAACGGATATGGTGCTCATTCAGACTCCTGCCGGCTGGCAGCCGTTGGAGCTGATTGCCGCCTTGCGACAAAGCAACCCGGCTGGTTTTCGTCAGATCTTCCCCGACGGACGCATTAGCTATTGCCTTGATCCTTTGTTCGTCGGCCACAGCCTGGCCAGCAGCAGTCCGATGACACCGGCTAGTCCCGAGTCGCGATTTCCATATGGCGGGAGTGGGCGTACCATTCCCGCACTGACGATGCCGCGGGCTTCGGTCGCGAGGCAGGCAGGGACCCAACAACCGCTCACCGCGTCGGTGGCCGCTCGACATGTGACCTTGCCGGACGACTTGAGGTTCGACCTTCCCGAAGACCGGACGCTCCTGCCGCAGCAAGTCTTCGACCGGATTGCACCGAACGGAGCGGCGCTGCGGCGAGCCAACGCAGGGGAGTTCACTTGGTTCGCCACGGTGACTCCCGGTCTCGATATGTCGAGTTCTTCGGTAGGGGGCGAACCAAATCACGTAACCTACGTCGTCTCGGTCGTTGTTCTGAAGAATCGCAATCCTCGCTATCGGGACACGCAAGGCAACGTGCGGACGGCCGAACGTCAAGTCCAGATTCGTCGACTGCTGGGGAACGGGCACAACGGCGGCACGATGCAAGTCGTGGGGCAGTCGGCCAGCGAGTTGGCGGTGCAACGAGGCCGCTGGGTCATGCTCTCGGGACTCTACATCCCCAATCTGCAACAACCGACGCCTCCGGTCGCCTACCACGCCTGGTACCGGGTGATCGGGCTGACCGAACCGACATTCGATACCAACTTGCCGGCACCGAATCAATGGACTCGTTTCCTCACGTTGGAAGGTCCCGACTGGCCGCACTGGCTCGACTTGAACAGCGGAACGCCGCGAGTCCTGCATGACTCGCTGCGGCTGACGATTGTGGACCACGCGGTCAGTGTCAGCTCCAAGACGTTCCGGTTCGAACCGTTGCAGAGTCACTGGTAAGAGGCGGGACAGGCTTATTTTTCAGCGGGATCTCAGAAGAGGCGGAACTGGCGCGAGTGCTGGTACTGCCACGGGCAAGAGACATTTTCCTAAGCGTCCAAAGACGCGGCACCGGCAACAAGGAGCCTCATTCATGCGACGACCACCTAGAAACGGCGTCGTCCTGCTGCTCGTACTGAGCCTGCTGACGCTCATGACCGTCGTCGGCGTCACCTTCGCGATCGTGTCGTCTCAATACCGGCGCGCTTCCCGAGCGACACTCCGCCATGCCAATGACGCGGCCGGCGCGCTGCACAGCGAAGAGGTGGGAGAGATCTTCGACGAAGCGGCCATGCAGCTCCTGGTTGACACAAACAACGAACTGTCGCGCATCCGCTTCCATAGTTTGCTGCTGGATATGTATGGCCACGAGACGCGCAGCGGCCTCGTGCAAGGTGCGCAGTTCGCTGCCAACGGATCGTTGATCGAAGTCGTCACCAGCTCGGTGGGGAACACCGAAGGAGAACTCGCAGGAAGACTGTTCACGTTCACTTCTGGGCAGATGCGGTTGGTGACGATGCGTATCGTCGACCATGATCATTTTCCCAACAATGATTCGTTCCGCTTGATGCCGCTTTCGGGCGCTCCTGTGGGCGTACTCCCGAATCAAGGAGATT
Organism: Planctomycetaceae bacterium; assembly: GCA_015490875.1. Lineage (GTDB taxonomy): Bacteria > Planctomycetota > Planctomycetia > Pirellulales > Pirellulaceae > S141-3. The sequence goes on along the minus strand of WFWZ01000264.1, from coordinate 41,159 downwards.
CGTTCATCATTAATGGTGCGCCGTTCGATGGAACGGGAGCGGGCTTCTCTGGCGGCGCTGTCCAGTTGAATGGACAAGTTCGAGTCGACAATCAAGGGAGACTCCAGACGACCAACGGTATTCCCTTGCAAGCCGCATTGGTGCTCAACTGGATGCGGACAGATACTTCGGTAGCCGACCCGAGTTCCGTCTATCTGGCGGGAGGTCTGGACGAGGATTACGACGCGCCCGATTTCCAGAACGTGGCGATGGCGGCCGAAATCCCGACGTCAGGCGGGTTGGCCGTGCTTCCGTCATTCCACCGACCGGCGCTGGTCAACTATGTGGTCCAGCAACTTCTCAATAATGGGATCAACCCAAGCGCGATCGCGCAACCGCACGGACCGGATGGAATTCCCAATACCGGCGATGAGCCGCCATTTGCGGATGTGCAAACGGCGGCCAATGTGTTGCGCCGCGTGATCCTCCGCCCCATTCCCCACGACCACCCCGAGTTTTCCGATAACGGTTTCCTGCGCACACTCACGTTGGCGCTCGGGCTGGGCCAGCAGCTCGACTTGCGATCGCTGACGTCGATGTGGGATGTGGACAACGACGGGGACGGTATTCGGGACAGCGTGTGGGTCGACATCGGCCTCCCCGTGCGTTACGACAGCCAAGGGCGTCGCTACAAGCCGCTTGTGGCCTTCAAAGTGATCGACCTGGATGGACGGGCCAACCTCAACGCTCACGGGACGCTGGCTCACGTGCGCGGGTATGAGGACAGTGCGGCTTCACCACCGAAAGTCATCCAGACGGCCGGTCATTGGGCGTGGGGAGACACCAACGGCTTCCCGACCGGAATGGGGCTGGGACCGCCGGAAATCAGCTTGTTCCCCGTGTTGCAGGACCAGACGGTCTACACGAGCGTGATGCGAGTTCGCTACGGGGCGGACGGCTATCCGGGGTTGCCCGTCTTGCCGGCGGTTCCCGGTGGCCCGAACCGGAACCAGTTCGATCCCTTGAGCTACTTCAAGTTTTTCCGCTATCCGTTGCCGCCTGGAGGAAATTCGAATTACTACCATGCTGCGGCCACACGGTCGTCGTTTTCCAGTCCCTATGATTTGCGAGGCGATTTCACATGGGGAGTCCATCGAGGAAGCGGTCTGACGTATGACCGTTACCCGGCCAACAGCACGACCGACACGACAAGCGATTCGCCCTACGAACTCGATCTTGTCAAGCGCGCCGAGACTTCGTCTCTGGGATTGGGTGTCGACGCGCCCTTCACCGCAGTGGAGTTGGAACGACTGTTGCGCACGAATGACGCGGACGTGGCGGAACTTCCAGACCGGCTCGAGCGGCTCGTGGAGACGACGTTGCAGAGCGATCCCGAGCGACGAAGGATGCTGACGACGATGAGTTTCGACGTGCCGGGACGGGCCCCGACTTCCGCCGGCAGTCCCGTCGCTTCGGTTCCCGGCGCTTCGGCCAATGCAGCGCTCATCGATCTGATCCGCCAGCGCGTCAGGAATGCCTTAAACCAAAAATACAGCACCCCTCCTTTCCAGGATCCTCGCTGGACGAATCTGACCCCACAAGAGCGAGCGACCGTGATCGACTCGATCGTTTTCGGTTTCCTGGGGGACCCCAATTCGCTGCCCAATAGTATTCGTCCTTTCGTTCAACCTCGCTTCGGGCTTGTGATGCCGCAGATGTTTCGTGGGGTGCCGTTCGACGTGAACTACCCGTTCGGCAACGGCCGCGACGACAACAACAACGGTGTCGTGGATGAAGTGGGGGTGCAGTTCCTCGATAGCCTGGAAGAGCACCTTAACGCCGTGCTGGGATTCCCCGGCGACTTCGATCAGGACAATGTGACCGATGCCGCGACGAATGATCACAGCGTCCATTTGGTAAGACAACACTACGCGCGACAGATCTATGTCCTGGCGGTCCTGGCGGTGGGGGACAACGTGATCGACTTCGACGGCGATCCCAACAACGACAGTGTCGTGGAAACTCGTTACGGACTTGCACAATGGGCCATCAACATCGTCGATTTTCGTGATGCGGACTCGATTATGACGCCCTTCGAGTTCGACCTTGATCCGTGGAATGGTTGGGATGTGAATGGACATCCGAGTCGTCCCAACGGGATTCCGGCCAACCAGCCGCCCAGTCCTCCCAATGCGGCGTGGGACATTCCGCCCGACGTCGACCGGGTGACGATCGGGAGCACCGATTACACCGAGCGTGGTGTCGTGTGGGGGATGGAACGCCCCGAGGTCCTGGTAACCGAGGGCGTGGCGTTCCACGACTTGCGATTGGAAGATACCAACGTGGATGGCCGTGTTACCGACGCGATGAATCCCGATGAGGACTTGGACCAGCGCCTGCGGCCTCGAGGGTTCGCCTATCTGGAACTGTTCAATCCGTGGACGGGTGATGAGCGAGCACCTGCCGAGCTATACCGAGCGGCGGGAGGCACGAGCGGCGTTGATTTGTCGCGTCGGGCTCCGGGAGGAGCTCCCGTTTGGAGGATCGTCTTCCGCAAGATTCATCCCACACCTCCGACCGTCCCCATGGATCGTTGGAATGCGGTCGGAGTCGCCGCAGGGACTCCCCCCTTCCGCTACCTGACGACCGATCAAGTGCGTCCTCGGCCCCAGCCTTGGCGCTCTGTCTATTTCGTGCCTCCCGGATCGCTGCCGGCCGGATTGGCCGCCACTTCCGGCGAGGTCTTCTATCCGGCGATCAACGGCAATTGGCTTCTGCCTGGAGGACATTACGCTGTGGTCGGCTCGTCGGGACAAACACTCGATGAGAACGGTCAGGCAATCGACCTGGATGGCGACGGTCAACCTGAGTTCCTCGGGCCGGTCGGTCGGCACAATCCCGCACACACGCCTCCGGACTACGCCGACATGCGCTGTTTCGTCTTGGAACCGGGTGACAACTGGGCCGGCGTGATCAACAACGAGACTGTCGAGCCTGCGCAAGCGGAACTTCAACCGATCCTCGCCGTCCCGTTCGTTTTTCCTCAAGCCGACCCCGAGCAGCCGCTTAGGTGGTTCAATCTTTCCGAACCGACCGGAGGCTACAGCCAGGATCAGTTCACCAACAGCAATCCGGGCCCCAACGGAGAGCAATGGGATCCTGCGGCCGAGTTCTACGAGGGAGCTTGGACCGCCGCGTTCGACACGCCGTTCGATCGAACCCAGAACCCGGACGTTTGGAACCTCACGGCGAGCGGCAATCTGTTGTATGTGCGCGCGTACTTGCAGCGCCTGGCCAACCCGCTCGAGCCCTGGCATGAAAATGCCGGTGACTCCTCGCAGTCACTCAACCCCTACATCACCATCGACACGCTCGATGTCCCGCTCTACGTCTTCAATGGGGTTTCCAATGAGCAGGGAGGAACGGAGCCAGCTCCAGCGGCGCCGGGCTTTTTCGTGTCACGGCAGCGAGGCGAGAATCAGGGGCGGGCCGGCCAGGACGAGACGCTCTGGTTCCACGACGTCTCGGCCGCCGATCCTCTGGCCGGAGGACTCGGGGCGCTGGCCACGCAACACTTCTTCAACCAGAAACTCCGGCATTCGATCGGCTATATAAACGAGGACTATGAGAATCGCTATGGGCGAGTCTTGGCAGGCGCCTTCCGCGGAATGCCTCGCGATGCCCCCTTCCCTCATTTGCCGTGGCCGAATCGTCCCTTCATCAGCGAGTATGAGTTGATGATGGTGCCGTACACGAGTGCCTTCCATTTTGCTCGGCGCTACGCATACAACCGGGATGTCTCTTATCAAAGTGCGCCGACCGCCGGAGCGGTCGCTGCGTACGGCCATGTGCTCAACTTCTTCAACACCGATAACGCAGGCGTCGCGCAGCCGATGGAGCTGTTTCGGATCTTTGAGCATCTCCATGTTCCCTCGCGATTCCTCGGTACAGAAACATGGCTCAATCCGCAGCGATTCAATGCGGCCTCCAACGGCGGCAGACTTCTCCCGGGCACCGAAGGGTACAACGTTCCCTTCCATTTCGTCAGCGCCTTTCGCGATCCGGGAAAGGTCAACCTGAACACGATTTATCACAACGACGTCTTCTTGTCCCTCTTCACCAGCCGGGACAATGCGACGTTCTCGCATCCCAACTGGAACGAGTTCACGCGCAGCCGCAAGGGAAATGCATCCGGTCCGACGGTGCTCGTGTCGAGTCTCCCGACGCTCTTTGGAAATCCCTTCCGAGGTCCGGCGGGCCGCCTCGTCCCCTTGCCGACGATGCGCCGTCGGGACATCGATACGACCCTGATGCGGCAGACGTCGCCGAATCCGAGCAACAGTGGCACAACGCGGCCGCTTTTCGACCGCTACCCGACCGACCTGGCCCGCAACGGTCGGCGCCACATGGATTTTCGGTATCAACCTTACGTGCGATTGGCCAATCTGACGACGACGCGTTCGAACGTCTACGCCGTCTGGATGACACTCGGACGGTTCTCCGTCCGGGAAACCCAGTCGACGGCTGGGAATCCGGACGGTTTCCAGATCGGCGCCGAGTTGGGTAGCGACACCGGCGAGATCCGTCGCCATCGGGCCTTTTATCTGATCGACCGGACGCGTCCAGTCGGATTCGCTCCAGGTCGGAGGCTCAACGCCGACCGATGCATCCTGATCCGACGCGTCCTGGAATGAACAAGCACTTTCATCCTCGTAACAGAGATTTCGATATGAACGGCAGACGGCGTTTCGGGTTCTCGCTAGTGGAACTGCTCGTCACCCTTGTGGTGATGATGATCATGGTGGGAGCGCTGGCGAGGTTCTTCAAGTATGTGGGCGATACGGTCGCAGCCGGACGAGCGCTCTTGGCGTTATCGGGCGACTTGCACACTCGCCGAGTCGCCTTGGAGCACGAGCTGCGCAATGTGACGGCGTTCTCTCTGGCTGGAGCCGACAGTTCTTCGAGTATCGGGTACTTCCAGATCATCGAAGGCCCGCTCAATGATCAGTCGACCCTCAACACTCCCAATGACTCGGTCTTCGGCGATGTCGACGACGTTCTGGCCTTTACGACACGCTCGAAAGACAAACCGTTCCGCGGGCAGTTGTTGTATTTGACCAAGATGCCCGATCCGTCCACAGTGGCGTCGACACATCCGAAGACCGTCTATGGTCTCGATGTCTTACCTGGACTCACCGCGCCGTCGACCTACTCCGCCGAAACGCTCGAATCGGATACTGCCGAAGTCGTCTACTGGCTGACTCTGGACGACAAGAATGGCAATGGTGTGCGCGACTACGGAGAGTATTACGTCCTGCGACGCCGCGTGCTGCTGGTCCGCCCCGATGTGCTTCTCAACGCCAGCTACGGTGCGCTGAGCTACCCTTACGGGCCGGCCAATGGAACGTCCGTCTTCACGATTGCCGATCTGTCGCTGCGCCGAGTCGGCACGTCCTGGGTCGCCAACGATCTGGCAACGCTGACGCGGCGTGAAAACCGGTTCGGCCGAAACGCCTCACCGTTGGGGATCGTCGGGGGTGGAGCCGCTCTGGCGGGTCCCGGGCCGTTTCCCAACTTCATGCTGGAACCACAACACCTCCCGAGGCTGAAAGATGTCGTGCTCCCGCCTGTGGGTCCGATCAACAACTATTTTGTGTTCCGGCAGGATGAGGACATCGTCCTGACGAATGTCGTCGCTTTCGACGTGCAAGTATTCGACTCCAGCGCCACGGTGCGCGACGTGAACAATGAAGTTGCCGTGGGACCGACCGATCCAGGCTACAACGGCGCGGCTGGAGCTCCAGCAACATTCGGTGCCTTTATCGACCTGGGGAGTCTCGTCACGCATCCCCTCACCGGGCAGGTTACCCCTTTTGGAAGTCGAAGTTGGCTGCAAACGAATTACGCGAATCTGCTACAGTCAAACGGTCTTTCGTCGAAAGCCATATACGACACGTGGTCGCTCAGCTATGAACGTGACGGCATCAATCAGACGACGAACCCGAACGGGGCAGTTCCTGACCCGTTCATCGACACCGGCGCTGATGGGCTCGACAACAATAGCAACGGTGTCACCGATGAATTGGCCGAATACGAGGCTCCACCGCCGTATACGGCTGCCCTGCGGGGCATCAAAATCATCCTCCGCGTGATCGATCCCGACACCCGCCAGGTCGCCCAGACGACCATCATCGCCGATTTCACGCCTTACTAGCTCGGCGTTTCCCCTCTCGCTATTCGCCTCGAGCCGTCTCTGGGCTACCATAGGGTAAACGCAGAGCGGCCCGCTGGGAGCGCGAGCCCGCTTCGCAAAGATGGCCGAGGAGAGAGCGACGATGGGTATCTACGATCGGGATTACTATTCCCAGCCGCGCGGCTTTGAAGGGGGCTTCGGCGCGCCCCGCTCGGCCGCCCAACTCTCCATCACCGTGCGGCTCATCCTCCTCAATGCCGCCATCTACATCGTCGGCCTTTTCTTCGAAAACAAGCAGCTTCCGATGCTCTGGTTTGGCGTGAGCAACAACACCCTCACCAGCCCGCTCCACTGGTACCAGTTCCTCACGCACGGCTTTATCCATTCGCCCGAGTCGGGAACCCACCTCCTCTTCAACATGCTGGGGCTCTGGTTCTTCGGACGCCCCGTCGAAGACCGGCTCGGCCGCCGCGAGTTCCTCACTCTCTACCTCTTCATGATCGTGGCTGGAGGGGTTTTTCTCTCCGTGCGAACCTACTTCCAGGGCGTTCCCGTACGGGTCATCGGAGCCTCTGGAGCGATCAGCGGCATCATCCTCCTGTTCGTGTTCTACTATCCGCGGCTCCAGGTCCTGTTCATGTTCTTCCTCCCCATGCCGGCATGGATCCTGGGCGTCTTCCTCGTCGCGTACAACCTGATCGGCGCCGCTTCAGGGATTGGGCACACCGCCTTTGATGGCCATCTCACTGGAATGGCCGTGGCGGCGCTCTATTACTACAGACATTGGAACCTGTCGCGCACATTCTCCAATTGGATTCCGAGCCGCTTGGGAAACCCTCTGCGCCGCCGTCCTAAGCTGCGCGTCCTCCGACCCGATAAAGACGAAAAACTGGCTCAAGAAGCCGACCGCATCCTTGAAAAACTTCATCGCGAAGGGATCGACTCGCTCACCCCCAAAGAACGGCGCATCCTCAACAAATACAGCCGCAAAGTTCGAGGCTCGTAGGTGCCATCATGAAATCACCGTACTCGTGCTCAGCGCAGCGGTGCTCGTAATCGTGATCGAAAGTCGCAGCGAGAGGACGATTCCGCAATCATCGGCGCGTGAATTGGCAGCCCACGGCTCGGCCGGAGCCTCGCCCTCCCAATCCGTGGAATCGCCTGTGTCCATCGCAGGCATGACATGAGTCTGATCGTGCCGCAGGGCGAGGCGACCAATCAAGACATGTCCAACCTCGGTCGCTTTATCGCTTGCCGCTCAGTTGAAGACGCAGGATCGTGCTTCCCAAGACCAGCGCGATCAGTCCCACACCACTTAAGACCGCCAGCGGCACTGCCGCCTCGCTCCACGAAAAGTCCCGCCAGATCGCCCCTTCCAGCACGAGGATGGCCCAGCGCACCGGCGAGACGTAACCAATGATCTGCATCCACGACGGCAAGAATGCCAGCGGCATCATCCCGCCGCCGAACATCGCCATCACGATGTTGGCTCCCCACGCCGCCCCGCTCACCGCCTCCTCACTCCGTCCAATCGTTGCGACGCACGCCATGATCCCCGTGAAACAAAAGGCGGTCGCCAGGATGCCGGGCAAGAGCAACTCGGGGCGCCGAGGCCGCATGCCGAGTGCCGTCCCCAGCACCAGCATCATGGCGATCACAGCAACAACCGCCACGAAACACGCCAGCGCCTTCCCGCCGACGATCGTTGCCGGCCGAATGGGCGCCACTTGCAGCCGCACGAGCGACCCTTGCCGCCGTTCCCGCACGAGCGACACGGCGAAGGTCGTGGCACACCCGAGGATCCCCCAGATCGTCGCCTGCGGAAAACTGATGTCCCAAGCCGTCCGCACGTTGCTCAACGGCGTCCCAAGTGCATCGGTCTTCGACTGACGGGTTAATTCCAGCGTTTCGATGCGAGCGAACTCGAATTCGGGACCTTGCGATTCACCTTCATCCTTCGATACTTCCAAGCCGCCGGCATCCTCCGGCAATTCGTCGAAGAATTTTTCAAACGAACGCAGCGCCGCCACGAGTGCCGTTCGAGCCGGGAGGGACATTTCGCTGCTTGACTCGATGGCCCGAATTGAGTCTTCGAGCGACCGTTTCATCGACTGGCGATCGCGCATTCGCTGTCCCGCCAGTTTTCCCATTCCCTCCATCAAGATGCCGCGCACAAAACCACTCTCGGCTCCTCGCGATGGGTCGATCGCCAGTTGCAGCTCCGGCGCCTCCTGAAAGAAGATGCCGGCTCGATCTCCAAAGCCCTTCGGGAGAACGATCGCGGCGACCACATTCCCTCGGCGCACTGCATCAAGTGCTTTGGCGCGGTCCCACCCCGTTCTCCAACGTATCTTGGGATACTCCTCCTTGAGAATCTTGATCAACCGCTGCGACCACTCGGATCGATCCTCGTCGACGATGGCGATCTTCAATCGAGCGTCTCCGGATCGGAAGGATCCTGAAATGGCTCCGAAGAAGAGCCCGTAGACGATCGGTACGCCCACGACGAAAAAGAGGGCCACGCGGTCGCGGTAAAGCAGCCGCAGATCCTTGGTCGCCAACGTTGGAACTAGGTGCCACATCTGTGTCATCAAGAACCGGCTTCGACTTCCCTCGCGTCTTCAGTTTCTTCGCTAGCGCCGGCATCACGTAGCGATCGTCCAGTCAGTCTCAAAAAGACTGTCTCCAAGTCAGGACTGCGGATGGTGGTTTCCTCCCACTCGAGTCCCGACTGCGCGAGCCGCATCAAGTCTTCCAGCGGCGTGTTGGTTTCCCACTTCACGGTTCCGTCTTGCCACGGACCGGGCAGAGCGATCGATTCGGGAGGAGATTCCCGCAGGACGATCGTCACCTGTGAGTGGCCACCGTAGGCCTGGATGAGGCGGTCGACGTCATCGAGGGCCAGCAGGCGGCCATGGTCGACGATCGCCACGCGCTTGCACAAGCGCGACGCCTCCTCCATGTAATGCGTGGCATAGATGATGGCCTTCCCCTCGTCCCGAAGACGCTCGACTTGATCGAACAGATGAGCTCGCGTCTGCGGATCGACGCCGACGGTCGGCTCGTCCAGGAGCAGTAGCGGTGGGTCATGGACGAGCGCCGCAGCCAGGTTGAGCCTCCGTTTCATGCCTCCCGAAAACGTCGCCACACGGTCGTTGCGGCGCGACTCGAGTCCCGCCAATGCCAGACAGGCACTTACACGCTCGCGCAGCTGCTCTCCTCGAAGTCCGTATAGCCGAGCGAAAAAGGCGAGATTCTCACGAGCGGTCAAGCCTTCGTAGAGCGAAAGGGACTGGGGAGCCAGTCCGAGCGACCGGCGAGCTCGAGGATCACGGGGAGATCCGCCCCCGGGAAGTTCCACGTTGCCGCGATCGGGCACCAACAGTCCGGCGATCAAGCCGAGCAACGTCGACTTGCCCGCTCCGTTGGGTCCGAGCAGCCCGAGGACTTCACCGGGAGAGAGTTCCAAGGAGATGTCGCAAACGGCTTGCACCGAGCCGTAGGACTTCCACACATGTTGCACGCTCAGCATGCCCGTATCTACTCGCACCCACCGTGGAGGATTACAGACGCGACGGGAGAACTTTATTGCGCGGCCGCCACAGCCTCGGCTACCTTGCCAGTGCAGCGCCGAAGCGATTCGAGCACGAGGCGAGCCGAATCGGGACCGCAACTGTTGATCTCTCCATACTGCGATCGGCGCCGGCCGTAGGCGTAAGGAGGCTGACGGTCCCACTGCCTCGCGGGGATCAGATAGCCGATCTCGTCGTTGGCCAGGCCCACCAGCATCCAGTGGCGTGTTGGTAGGAGCTGCGCGACCGCCGGCTCGAGCGGAGCGTCCGGGAGGTCAGCCCCCTCGGGCTGGTCGATCTTCCCCTCGAGCAACTCCGGGTAGAGCTCGCCCGGGATCATGGCCAGCCCCAACTCTCCAAGCTGCCAATAGCCGACTTCCGTTTCGATGGCTCCGATCCGAGTAGCATGGAGAAACTTCATTTGGCTTCCCCGTTCGCGAGGATCACCTGTCCACGCATAACTCTTGCGCCGCACGACGCCCGTCACCCTGGCGGCTCGATACCAAGGATTGCGGACCGGAACATATAGGCGTTCATTAGCGCAACGAAAGGGAGTGAGCGAAAGAGGGCGAGCCTTATCGACAGCTTTGGACGCCAGTTGGGCCACCAGGCGGCCGTAGGTGCGGCGAAACTCCCAAGTGCCTCGGTGAAGCGTCCGGCCATCCTCGACCAACGTGTGAGGCGGCGCCATCAGTCCTCCAATGGCTCCTGAAAAATAGACGACCGGACAACCATACTGCTTCTGCAACGTCTCCACGACCACAGCCGGAAAGTCGGCGGTCACCTGCCGGTTTTTCGACTCGAGTGACTCCGGATGGCAATTCCACTGGACCAACAGCCCGGCTCGGCGTCCGTTTTCAATACCAGTGAATTCCAGCACGCGGATCCTCGGGTCAACCACGACCGGCAGCCGGCTGTCGTGGACAAGGCGCGCATCGTCGGCCGTGCCGAAACGGCCTCGTACTTTCTGGAGTGTCGTTTCGGCCTTGCGCACGCATGCCACGACGGCATCGCGAACGCGTTTCAGATAGGCATCGTCAACACCTCGTTTGAAAAAAGACTTGCCCCAGATGCCGATGACGTCCGGCCCGGAGTGATTGTGGGTGCTCGCCACGGTCACCTGGTCGTAATCCTGAAGCTGTTTCCGGATGCGATCGACCGTTTCGAGTTGGAGCCCGATCAGATCGACTGAGACGAAGGCGAGTTTGCGACCGCCGTGGTGGAGGACGACGCCTCGAGCCGCCAACGGGTCATGGACGCCCGTGGCTCGCCGACCCGGCAAATACCCGGCCAAGTAAACAGGCCGGTCGCTCGCACAATCGGGCGTAATGTCGGTCTGAGCGAACCCCACCGAAAGAGGCTCGGTGGGACCGGGCTGGCCGGCTTCCAGCCAACCGGGCACGCAGATCCCTGCCCAAACCACCACCCATGAGATTCCGCGCATCGTTCCCTTCCCCTGCACTCGCATCCTGACTCAAGGCTCGATTCGGACCGCCACGCGGGCGACCCGACTCTATCGTACCACATCGCGAGTTTCCTGCATCCCTGCCGCACGGAATCGTCAGATCATGGTGCCGTCTCTCTCACCAGTTGGTCCGCTTCGGCCACCTCTTCTTCGGTGGCTTGCTTCTCGACTCGGTCCCAAAAGAGCAGAAGGAACGCGATCATGACTCCCAGTGCGAAAAGGGCGGGGAACTTCCAGATTTCCGCCCAGTCCTTTTGGCCGTCGTGCGTGTGGGCCAGCACGTGAGCCGCAAAGAGTTTGGCGCCGAGACCCAGTCCCAGACCCTGCGTCACGAGGACGAGGAACCCTTGAGCCTGATTGCGAATCTCCTCCGGTGCCTTCTTGTCCACGTAGATCATTCCGGTGACGAAGAAGAAGTCATAACAGATCCCGTGCAACATCACGCCGATGAGGATCATCCAGAAGACCCGGTCGTCGGCTCCCATCATGAACAAACCATAGCGCAGCGCCCAGGCGCCCATGCCGACGGCCAACATCCACTTGACGCCGAGCCTCGCAAAGAAGACCGGCATCAGAACCATGAAGATAACTTCGGACATCTGTCCGAAGCTCATCGTGAACGTCGCACTGCCATTGACAAGTGCACCGGCCTCATCGACGAACATCCGCGCGAACGAGTAGTAACCAGCCAGGGGAATGCAGATCAAAAAAGAGGCGATGATGAAAACGGTGTAGGGAAAGCTGCGGAAAAGCCGAAACGAGTCGGTTCCGAGGATTTGTCCCAGCGACGGCGTCTTGCCGCGCAGGGGCGGAGGCGTGTGGGGCAACGTCAGACTGTACAACCCCAATAGAACGGCAGCGCCTCCCGCCAAATAGAATTGGCCCGCCGACGTATCTTTGCCGGGAAGAAAACTGACAGCAATGTTGCCCACGATCCAACCGATGGTTCCCAACACGCGGACGATCGGAAATTCTTTTTCCTGGTTTTCCAAATTGTGAAACGCAAGACTCGTCGTCAGCGCCAGTGTCGGCATGTAAAAGAGCATGTGCAGAAGGAGCATCAACACCATCGGCTGTTTGTAAGCGTCGTGATCGTGGATGACAACGGCATGAAAGATGGAAGCATCCTCCGGCATCTCAGGAAGTACGAACTTTTGAGCCATCCCTGGCGCGAGACAAAGCACGATCCCACCAAGAACATGAAGTACGGCAAGCACCCGTTCCGTCGCGAAAAACCGATCCGCGATAATTCCCAAGAAGAACGGCGCTACGATGGCCGCGATCGGTCCCAGTGTGTAAACGGCCCCCGTAACCGCTTCCATCTCATGAGCCTTCAGGAAGCCAGTCACGGAAACGTACCAGGCGCCCCAAACGAAGAACTGGAGGAACATCATGGTGGCGAGTCGGACCGTGATCATCGAGCAGAAGCCTTTCACGAATCGAAGGGGACGGAAGACGTCCGTCGGGGGACGCGAATCGAGCGACTATTGTACGTCACCAAAGGGGCCATGGAAAGAGGCGCCGGCTCGAACCGCCCGTCGGCCAAACACCGTTTCTCGGCTTCTGCTATGATGATTGTTACGGAGTTTACCCAACGTGAGGTGCCACCGGTTCGACCGGTCCCCGCCCCCGGCGCCTCATGGTTCCCCGACCATCGTCATGATCCGCACAACGGATCTATCTTGAAGGAGTCGCGTTCATGCACGGGCGTCCTACCTCCCACTCGACTGCCGGATCGCTTCCATTCCCATCTTGGCGTGCATGTACGGCTCGGTCGCTGCTGGCGCGCTGGAAATCGTTACCTTGCGTCGTATTTCTCCTGACAACCATCCTTGTTGGTCCTGCACTTTCCGCTGGCCAATCGAACAACCCGGCTCGCCCCAACTTTGTCCTCTGCATGGCCGACGACCAGGGCTGGGGAGATGTTGGCTACTATGGCAAGTCGCCCGCCATCACACCGAACCTCGACGCCATGGCACGATCCGCCTTGCGCATGGACCGATTTTACGCTGCCTGCCCCGTCTGCTCGCCCACGCGCGGCAGCGTGATGACGGGCCGGCACCCCAATCGCTTTGCGTGCTTCGAATGGGGACACTCACTTCGACCGGAAGAAATAACCGTCGCCGAAGCTTTGCACACGGCCGGCTATGCCACTGGCCACTTCGGCAAGTGGCATTTGGGCTCGGTTGCCGCCGACAGTGATGTGTCACCCGGAGCTTCCGGCTTCGATGAGTGGTTTTCCAGTCCGAATTTTTTCGACCTCAATCCACTCATGAGTCACCGAGGGAAAGTCGTGGCGACGAAAGGAGAGGGCTCCCAAGTGACCATGGATGCGGCACTCGATTTCATCCGGCAGTGCGTCCAACGGGATCGTCCCTTTCTCGCCGTCATCTGGTTCGGCTCGCCCCACTCGCCGCACCACGCCCTCCCCAAAGATCGTAAGCCCTACGCCGACTTACCTGAGCGCCTCCAACATTACTATGGGGAGATCACGGCGATCGACCGGGAAATGGGGCGCCTTCGCCGGGAACTCCGGAAACTCGGGGTCGCCGATCATACGCTCGTGTGGTACACCAGCGACAATGGACCTCAAGGTCCCGCCGGCCGCAACCGCCCCGGTTCGACGGGCGGCCTCCGCGATCGCAAGGGGACGCTCTATGAAGGCGGCATCCGCGTTCCCGCCATCCTGGAATGGCCCGAGCGTCTCGGCCGGCCCCGCGTCTCCAAGTTCCCGGCCAGTACGCTCGACATCTACCCCACACTCCTGGACCTCGCCGGCGTCTCCCTTCGCGATCAGGTTCAGCCCCTCGACGGCATCAGTCTCGTGCCCTACTTCGATCACGATGCCCCTCGCCCTCGCCCCTTGCCGTTCTGGGCTCGCATCGACCGAGGTCGCTCGATGCCCAGCCGAAAGATGCTCCAGGAGATGCAAGAGGCTGCCCGTTCGGGCCGCCCCTACCGCTGGCCCAATACGCCTGCCGACCGCGCTGAGCGCACCAAGCGCGTCGTCGAGCGCATCGAGCGGGAAGGGCTCGTGGGCCACGCGGTTTGGCTCGACTGGCCCTACAAACTCCACCGCATTCGTGGTCGGGGAGCCACCGTGCGGTTCGAGCTCTATCATCTGGACGATGATCCGGCCGAATCGCACAATCTGGCCGATGCCCAGCCCGACCGCGTCGCTCGGATGCGGAAGGAACTCGAGGCTTGGCAGCGGTCGGTCGTCGCCAGCCTCAAGGGAGACGACTACAAACTGGATAACAATTGATTAGAATTTGGTAGAGGTGCGCGCACCGGCGCTTTCAAGAAGGAGGCCATGACGATGATGCGATACGCCGTAGCAAGTCTCCTGGTCTGGACCGCCGGAGGGGCACTGGCCGCGGAAGAGACTCCGGTTCGCTTCAATCGAGACGTGCGACCGATCTTTGCCAAGCATTGCACCGTGTGTCACGGAGGCGTAAAGGCGGCCGGGGACCTTTCGTTCGTCTACCGCGACTCGGTGCTGGGTGTCGTCGAACCCGGGAAACCCGAGGATTCCGAGCTGCTGCGGCGCTTGACCACCGATGACGAAGAAGAACGGATGCCGCCGGCCGACCACGGTGATCCACTGACAAAAGACGAAATCGACGTCATTCGCCGTTGGATCGCGTCGGGAGCCCGTTGGAGCGAGCCGTGGTCGTTCGTCCCGCCCAAACTGCCTCCGACACCGAAGGTCCGGCAAGCCGACTGGCCCAAAGGACCGCTGGATGCTTTCGTTCTCGCCGCGATGGAAGCACGCCGATTGCATCCCTCTCCGCCTGCGGCTCCTCAAGAGTGGCTGCGGCGCGTCTGTTTCGATCTCATCGGCCTCCCTCCGACACTCGAGCAATGGCAACGTTTCCAAACGGAATATGCAAACGATCCGACTCAAGCTAAAGAGCGGATGGTCGATGAGCTTTTGAAGAGTCCGCATTTCGGCGAACGCTGGGCCGCCATGTGGCTCGACGCGGCTCGCTACGCCGACACGTACGGTTTCGAAAAGGATCCCGAACGAACGATCTGGCCGTGGCGAGACTGGGTGATCCGCGCCTTCAACGCCGACATGCCGTTCGATCAGTTCACGATCCGCCAACTCGCCGGGGATCTGATCGCCAAGCCGGGGCCCGACGATTATCTGGCGAGTGCATTCCATCGCAACACGCAGAACAACACCGAGGGTGGAACGGACGACGAGGAGTTTCGACTCCACGCGATCATCGACCGAGTCAATACGACGTGGACGGTGTGGCAAGGCACGACCTTCGGCTGCGTCCAGTGCCACTCGCATCCTTATGATCCCTTTCCACAAGAGGACTACTACCGCTTCCTCGCTCTGTTCAACCAAACCGAAGACTGCGATCAAAACGACGACTTTCCGAAGACGAAAATCGCCAACGATCGCAAGCTGCAACACGAAGTGGTCGAGCTCGAAAAGCGCATGCGCCGCCGGCGTGAGGAACTCAATGCCGCCGGTGTCACTCTCAACGCTCAAACGAAGACATGGCAACCGTGGAAACCGATCGAACTCGATCCGAGCCACGGGACGCTGGAACTCGATGGAGATGGCTGGATTCGCGCTAGTGGAACGCTGCCGGTCGGGGTCGTCTACAAACTCCGATTTCCGGCCGCCAACTGCACAGCCGTGAAACTCCGGATTCGCCCCGAACAGGATGATCCGGCGCAATGGCCCGAACGCGGTGCCATCGCCTCGCGCGTCGAACTGACATTCGTCGACGCCCAGGGCCAACGAACGGCGATCCCCATCAAGGAAATCTTTGCCGACTCGATCGCTGGACCTTATGATCCCCAGGACTCGCTTCAGGACTCCGCCGGCGGTTTCGGCGACTATCCCGTTTTGGAGCGGCCGCGTTGGGCCGTCTTCGTGCTCGAGACCCCCTGGTCGGTCGATGCCGCGCGGCCGGGGCATTTCGAGTTGGTGATCGCTCAAAAGGCCGCATCGAACTCGGGTACGCAAGCCTGCACGCTTCGCCGGTTCACCGTCGAAGGCACCGACAGTGACGCCTGGACGCGACTGGTGCACGACGCGCATCGAACCGAGCAGTGGGAGGCTCAGAAGCAGGACCGAGCCCGCTGGCAGTCGATTGCCGGCGTCTTGGTTCCGGTGATGCGCGAGCGCACCGAAGGAGCTCGGCGCGAGACTCGTCTTTTCCTGCGAGGCAACTTCAAACGGAAGGGAAAAGTCGTCGAGCCCGGCATCCCGCGGGTCTTTGGCGGCGAGGATCATCGTCCGGTCCGCAACCGGCTCGAGTTGGCTCAGTGGCTCGTCAGCAGTGACAATCCTTTGACAGCTCGAGTCTTCGTAAATCGGATTTGGGGCCGGCTGATGGGAAGGGGGATCGTCGAGACGGAGGAAGACTTCGGTTCGGCGGGCCAGTCCCCCTCGCACCCCGAACTGCTCGATTACCTGGCGGTCCGCTTCGTGCAAGCTCATCACTGGTCCTTGAAGAGTCTGCTGAGGGAAATCGTTCTTTCCTCAACGTATGGACAGACTTCGAAAGTCTTGCCGGAATCTCTGCAAGCCGATCCGGACAACCGCTGGCTGACGCGCGGGCCGCGTTTGCGATTGACGGCGGAGATGATCCGCGACCAGGCATTGGCCGCCTCGGGGCTCTTGTCAGAAAAACTGGGAGGTCCCCCCGTCTTTCCGCCTCAACCTCCGGGCATCTGGAAAACGGTCTACAGCGGGGCGAAGTGGAAGACATCCGAAGCACCCGATCGATATCGCCGTGCCATTTACACCTACTGGCGCCGGACAGCCGGCTACCCGATGATGCTGACATTCGATGCACCGACGCGCGATGTGTGCAAGGTTCGGCGCGTCACGACGAACACGCCCCTCCAGGCCCTCGTGACGCTCAACGACCCCGCCTTCTTCGAACTCGCGTCGGCACTGGCCGACCGGATGGAAAAGGGAGGCGGAACATTGGCAGACAAGATCGAGCGGGGCTACCGCGTGCTTCTCTTGACGCCCCCTTCGGAAACAACACGACGCGAGTTGACAGCCGTTTACGAAACAGCACGAAAGGTCTACGAGTCCGATGCGACACTGTGCCGCGAGGTCGCTCCAACGCCTGAGAAAGCGGCGCTGGTTCTGGTCGCCAACACACTGTTGAACATGGACCGTGTCATGGTCCGATGATGGGAGTTTAATCATGATGGGACCTCTTTCTTCGGTAGAACGCACATGGCTGCGTCACCAGACACGGCGGTGTTTTCTGCGAGGTTCGTTGCTGGGTCTGGGAGGCATGTGGCTGGCTATGGAGGAGGCGCGTCGGGCGGCGGCCGAGCGACCGGCACGCGATCCGGCGCACCCGTGGGCTGTGCAGCCGCCCCACTTCAAGCCTCGAGCGACACGCGTGATCTACATCCATCTCGCCGGCGCCCCGAGTCAACTCGAATTGTTCGACTACAAACCGGTGTTGCAAAAGTATAACGGCAAGGATTGTCCCGCTCAGTTGCTCAAGGGAAAACAATTTGCCTTCATCCAGGGTATTCCGCAATTGCTTGGGCCCGTCTATCCGTTCAAGAAAGCGGGAGCCAGCGGGCAGTGGATTTCCGATCGGCTGCCGCATCTGGAAAAGGTGATCGATGAGATCTGCTTCATCAAGTCCCTTTGGACCGACCAGTTCAACCATGGCCCCGCTCAGTTGCTGATTCAAACGGGCAGCCAGAATGTCGGTTGGCCGGCGATCGGAGCGTGGGCTCTGTACGGATTGGGCACCGAGAACGACAGTTTGCCCGGCTTCATCGTCTTGACTTCAGGTGGCAAGAATCCCGACGCGGGGAAGAGCGTCTGGGGAGCCGGCTTCTTGCCGTCGGTTTACCAGGGGGTCCAGTGTCGATCTCAGGGCGATCCGGTGCTGTTCCTCTCGAATCCCAAAGGAGTCTCCCCCGAACTGCGCCGCAAGACGCTCGATGCACTGGCCAAGATCAACGAGGAGACGGCCACCGAGATCGGGGATCCGGAAACGCGCACGCGAATCGCCCAGTATGAGATGGCGTTTCGAATGCAGGTGAAGGCATCGGAAGCATTCGACATTGCGCGCGAGCCACAGAAAGTGCACGAGGCCTACGGTACACAGCCGGGTCGCGAGTCCTTCGCCAACAACTGCCTTTTGGCACGGAGGCTTGTTGAGCGAGGCGTTCGGTTCGTGCAATTGTACGATTGGGGATGGGACAGTCACGGCGCCAGTGCCTCAGAAGCCTTAAACGCCGGCTTCAAGAACAAGTGCCGGCAAATGGATCGCCCGATGGCGGCGTTGTTGAGCGATCTCAAGGACCGCGGGCTGCTCGAAGATACCCTCGTTATTTGGGGTGGCGAGTTCGGACGGACACCGATGCAGGAGAACCGCCGAGGCATGAAGATGAAGTTCATCGGCCGCGACCACAATCCCCATGCCTTCACCGTGTGGATGGCCGGAGGAGGAGTCCGCGCCGGATACACGCACGGCGAAACGGACGAGCTCGGCTTTCAAGCTCTGATCGACCCCGTCTCGATCCCCGACTTTCATGCCACCATTCTGGCACTGCTGGGGTTCGACCATCTCAGGCTGACCTATCCCTTCCAAGGCGTGAATCAACGGCTCACGAACGTGACCAAGCCCGGAAGTCAAGTGGTCACAGCGGTGATGGCGTAGGAGAAGAGGGCGGACCGAAATCGGCAGCAGTACTCGCCGGGCGGAAGAGTTGTCGTTTCTGCTTGATTCCCCACGCGAGTGTGTGCCCGAGCCAGGCTGGGCGGCAGACCCACAGACGCCATGTCGGATACGAGTGACACCTCCATGTCCTGGCCAGTGGTGTGTCGGCGCGGCAAAGACAATCGACCGTCGTGACGTCCCCACGCTCGATCAGATACTTCCCCAGACGACCCATCAGCAGATGACCGGGACTGTACTCTTGAAAGGCGGGGTCGTAGCCAACCTTCAACGAATGGTAGACGCCCTTGGCTAGCCAACCGTACTCGAAGGCAATCGAACGACGCGTCGGACCGGAACTTGGTAATGACTCCACAGAACTTTCGGCTTGGTCCGGTAGCTGTGTGCCGGCGATAGGATCGGAAGTCTCGAGTTCCAGGAACGCGAGGAGGAACTCGTGGTGAGCCGTGGCGAGTTCCGCTTGACGTTCGAAGAAGTCCGCGAGATCCGCGCCGATGATCGACGTCCATCCGGGACGCAGGGCTTTGGCATGTTCGATTTGGAGGGCTCTTGCCAGGGCTTCCCGTTCGGCCTCACCCCATGTCGACGGCGTCCAGACTCGAAGAGCCGTTGTTCCTTTTCGAGCCAGTTCCTTTTCGGCTCGCCTCAAGCGCTTCCGCGTGCTCTTCGACAGGCGCCCGAGCATGCCGTCTCCGAAAGCCTCGATCGGCAAAACGGCAATGTCGGCACGTGCTTCCCACTGCGCGTATCCTCCTTGCTCCTGGACAGCGGCAACCACGTCGCGCCAAAACGATTTATCGTGAGATAGACCATCCAGAAAGACGGCACGGTGGGAAACACCCATCAACGCTCGAGCCATCACGGTCGCCAGGTCGCGACGTCGGATGTCGTCGAGTACCCACGTGCGATCGATGAGCGGGGCGGCGCCGGTCGTCCAATCGTTGTGGGGCAGCATAAGGCACGTCAGCAATCCGGCTCGCCGCTGCGGCACGAGCGGAAGAGCGGCGATGAGCCGATCACCGTCGGTGAAAACAAGCGTTTCAAGTGTGTCGGGGCGGGAAAACGTTTCGGCATAGAGCCCCACTTGCTCGGCACGGGCGGTCGGGGCCGTCACCGAGGACCGCTGCCACAGGTCGTCCCAGGCTCGGCGATGTTCCCGCAGCGGGGCGGTACCGTGCCACCGTTGGATGGTCGTCATGGCGTTGCGCAGCGTTCTGCCGAAAAGGACGGAGACGTAGCCCGGGAAACGTGGCTGGAACAAAAAACGGTGGCGGGCGCGCGTTTTCGCGCGCCGGACACATCGTCTGAGGTGTCTCCCAAACGTAGCATATCCGCGGCGTGCGGTAGGGAACCATGTGCGGCCGCGCGATGCCGGCGGTCACCGTGCCACGCGGCGATTTACCTGTCAATCAAGTTTGGAAGACAGGTTTCTCCTTTAGGTCCGCAGCGCGGCCATCCGATGATAAACCTTGCGGAATATGGCGATGGTGCAGGTTGGGTGAATGAGAGCGGTGAGTGGACATGCGAGCAGCCGCGGGGCGAGGATTCCCGTCTTTTCTTGGATCTTCTACGATAGGCCCATACAAGGAGATCGATCTGAGGAAAGCGATACGAGAGAGTTGGGGACGTCATGTTGTACAAAATCGCCGGTGTGCAGATGGATATCGAACTCGAGGCGACCGAGGCCAATCTGGATCGGATGGCCGAGCACCTCGAGGCGACCGCGAGCGATGGCGCTTACCTGACCGTCTTTCCCGAATGCGCTCTGACGGGATACTGCTATGACGATCTCGAGGCTGCGAAGAACGTGGCCGAGTCGATTCCCGGCCCGAGTACCGAAGCGATGACGGATTTGTGTCGCAAGCATGGCAGCTATGTCGTCTATGGTCTGATCGAACGGGACGAAGATCGGATCTATAACGCCTGTGTCCTGGTCGGGCCGGAGGGGGTTCTTGGGAGCTACCGCAAGATCCATCTGCCGTCTTTGGGGCTGGACAAACTGGTCACGCCGGGAGATCGACCGTTTGCCGTGCACGCTGCGGGCGAGCTGAAGATCGGTATGCACATTTGTTACGATGGTTCGTTCCCCGAAGCGCCGCGCATCTTGGCGCTCCTGGGCGCTGATCTGCTCGTGCTTCCCACGAACTGGCCGCCGGGTGCCGAATGCGCTGCTGAATGCCTCGTGGCCGCTCGCGCCCTCGAGAACCACGTCTACTCCCTGGCGGTAAATCGAGTCGGCGACGAGCGGGGATTCCACTTCATCGGGCGGAGCCGAATCTGCGATCCGACCGGCGCGACGCTCGATGCGGCCAAACACGACCGTCCGGCCGTCTTATGGGCCGAGGTCGACCCGAGTGTGGCTCGCAACAAGCACCTGGTTCGCGTGCCGGGCCGCCACGAAATCGATCGCTTCCGCGACCGCCGCCCGGAGTGGTATGGACCCCTGGTCGAATGACGCACCGGCACAAATCGAAAAGGACGTTTCTTGTTGACCTGCCTCACGAAACGTTTGTCGACGAGTATCTTGCCGAGCGTCGCGACGGTCGTGTACGCCAAATCCCGGCCCGATGCGGCCAGGGACGTCTGTCCCGGTCCCAACCATCTTTCTTTGCGACTTAGCGGCTTTGCGCGCAATCCCCTCTTCCCTTGCGCGCCGATGAAGCCCTCGCGCAAAGACGCCAAGACGCCAAGGTTGTTAGCTCAAGCGTCTGTGAATGGGCCGGCTCCCTGCGCCACGAGTTCTTCGCGGAGTCGGATTCCGTTGAGCGCCGCGACACTCGTACCCAGCTTGTGCGCTAACGCTGCAGCCGTTCCCGCCGCTTGCCCCAACGCCATCGCCGTAGCCGTGACCCGCGTCGAACTGGCGGCGGCAGCCGTTGCCGAATGGCAGCGACCGGCCACAAGGAGATTTTCGATTTTGCGAGCGACGATGGCGCGGTATGGAATGTCGTAAGGCTCGGGCTGATACCCACCGCCACCGGTGTTGGCGGTGCCGACTGTGGTTCGGTTCGGATGGCGATCCATGTACCAGCAGCCGGTCGCGATCGCGTCATCGAATCGACGCCGATGGCGAATATCATCTTCGCTCAGTACGTACTGCCCGACGATCCGCCGCGTCTCACGGACTCCGATATAGGGACCGCACGTTCCATGCGTCGAAATAGGGCAGTCCCACGGCCGTAATGATCCCTCCCGCAAAGCCGGCTCGCTCGATCAAGAGAATTCTGGCGTTGTTGCGAGCTGCTGCTAACGCCGCACCGATTCCTGCGCACCCGCCTCCGCAAACCAGCACGTCTGTTACGATCGGTTTCATTCTATTCGCCTAATCTTTCAAATCCGCTGCACGGTAACAGGACCTGCGTGTGTCTCTTCTCACACTACGTTCAGCACGATCGCCATCATCAGCCGCCGTCTTCGCCATGGCATGAGACAACGACAAGACGTGAGTATACCACATGGAAAGGTTGCGGTGGCAAAACGCCGCGACTACGATGAGCCTACCACTGGTGATCATGTCATGTTGTGTGCGGATCGAGATGACCTTCGTGATGCGTCAGATGGTCGAACGATTTTTCCGCATGTGGAAGGAAGGCAGAGAGCGAAGAGAACCATGATGTATGTCCGCATAGCCGTCTTGGTGCTCGCATGCGTCTCGCAAGGTCGAACAAAGACGCCGAAATCAATGAGGCTCGATGAGCATCCTCTATCGGTCGTAGCTTACGACCGGCCTAGGGTTTCTGCCGAGTCTCAACAACTTCCCTGCGAAAGAGAACAAGTGGGGCGGAGTCTGGCTTCGTGCCGTGACTCAGCGCACGGTTACCAAACCGCGTTTATCAAGTTGACTCAGCAGTCCTCTTCGGGAACGCAGGCAACGGTTAGAGCATGTCGGAGCGTGCACCTGTGGTATCCGTGCCCGGAAGCTCGCGTCTTCTACAACGAGGTGATCGTTCGGAAGTCGGCGGAGGGGACCTACTTCGCCGTGTGTGGCTGGAGTACGGGTTATTTCGGCATTCAGGAACTCGGGAACGGCCGCAAGATAGCCATCTTCTCGGTCTGGGATCCCGGAAAGCAGAATGATCCGAACGCCGTTGCCGAGGATCGACGCGTTCGCGTTCTCCGCCAAGCCGAGGATGTCACGGTGCGTCGGTTCGGCGGCGAGGGAACGGGGGGACAGTGTTTCTACAAGTTCGATTGGGAGGTAGGAAAAAAGTACCGCTTCGCTGTCGTGAGCGCGAGGCGGGACAAGCGCACTGCTTTCTCCGGATACATCTACCTCGATGGCAAGAAGAAATGGAAGCATCTGGTGACGTTTTCCACGATTACCAAGGACTCGGGGCTGCGAGGCCTCTACTCGTTTGTGGAGGACTTTCGCCGCAACGGAGTTTCGGCAACCAAGAATCGGACGGCCGAATACGGTATCGGATGGGCCTTGACTTCGGACGGTCAGTGGCGACCACTGCGAAAGGCGACCTTCACCGCGGATGGGACTCCTGCAACGAACTTCGACGGCGGCCTTCGAGGCTCGAGGTTCTTCCTATCGACCGGCGGTAACATCTCCACGCAGCACGGCGAATTGAACCAAACGTATACGCTCGGCGACCGCATCAAGTCGCCTCGACCGGACACTATCTTGAAGACACTGATTGCCGAGATCCGTGCCACCGCTCAGCTCCCACGGCCCGACACTTCCCAGCCGCGAAGCGGCGCCAGAAAATAGCTGTGGGCGTCAGCCTACAGATTGAAGAGGTCCTCACGCTAAGGGGCCAAGAGGGCCGTTGGTTTTTCGCTCCTACCCATCTTTGCGTCTTAGCGCCTTGGCGCGCAACTTCCTCTCCCCTTGCGCGCTGAGAAAGGCCTCGCGCAAAGCCGCAAAGACGCTAAGGGGCCGGTTCGTTCTTCGCCATGCCACCCATCTTTGCGACTTAGCGCCTTGGCGCGCAACACTCTTTGTGCGGAACCGTCTCTCCCCCGCCCGGCCGGCGCGACTTGTTCATTTCGAAAAAATCGCTCTTTTGCCAAATCGGGCAACTCGTTACCATGCTCGGCGATCATGGATAGGGTGTCGTGGGATCGTTGCGATTCCCCTGTCGGCGAAGGGCCGACGATCCGTCCGGACAGACCGACTCTCGCACACGTCAAGGAGGACGGCCGTGCAGACGCTCAAGACCGCCGTCGTCGTAGTGCTGCTGCTGGTGGTACTCTACGGTGCCTACGACATTCTGACTCGACCGGCCCCCGAGCCGCCGCCGGAAATCGCTTCGGCACTTGAAGATAGCGACGCTCTGGCCCCTCCCGAAATCGGCTTCGAAGGGCCCGTCGTCGTCAACCCGGACCAGTCGGAAAACAGTGCGTCGCCGGCGCCTCCTCTTGGTGATAGTGGCTCGAGCGGTGAGGCACCGGCAGGCGGCTCGACCAAGACATCCGTGCCGAACGAAAAGACCGCTGCCACAACGAGTCCCGGTATCCCGGTCGAGCCGCAACCACCGGTATCCCGGTTCGTTCCTCCGGCGACGCCGCCGACGCCCCCTGACCCGCGCTTGCAGCAAAACCCCTTCCTTCACGACAAACCCGCTCCGACCGATACGGCGCCGGACAAGGGCCCGGCGTCCGGACACGAACACGGTTCCGAGCAGCCTTCCCACGACACTGCCGCACATGAGGAGAATTCTTCGGACCACGACCATGCCACGGTTTCCCACGAGACTCCAAACGCCACGTCAGCCGGCGCGACTCCAAACGCGGAGAACGCAGATTCGGCAACCGTCAGTCCAGCTGGTGCCGAGGCGCCGGTGCGAGCGGGCGAGCGAGCGTATCAGCGCGTCCGGCTGGCGGCCGAGCGAGACATCGCCGAAGGACACTACCGCCAAGCGTTGGCCAAGCTCTCGATCTTCTACCGCAGCCCCGATCTTTCGCCGACCGAGCAAGCCGAGCTGCTCGACTGGCTCGATCCCCTGGCCGCTCGCGTCATCTACTCTCGCGAATCCCTCTTGGAAGACCCCTATGTCGTACGAAAAAACGACACGCTTTACAAAGTGGCCGAAGCGTACCACGTTCCCTGGCAACTGCTCCAAAAGATCAATGGGATCGCCAACCCTGAGATCCTCGTGCCCGGC
Organism: Planctomycetaceae bacterium; assembly: GCA_015490875.1. Classification (GTDB taxonomy): domain Bacteria; phylum Planctomycetota; class Planctomycetia; order Pirellulales; family Pirellulaceae; genus S141-3. The sequence continues at coordinate 16,146 of WFWZ01000264.1, read as the reverse complement.
ACGACGCTGAAGGTTGTCCGAGGCCCGTTCCGGGCGGAGGTCGACCTGAGCCGCTCAGAAATCACTGTCTTTCTCGGTGAACTCTATGCAGGACGCTTTCCTGTCACGATCGGTCAGGACCCCTCACCAAAACCGGGCGAGTACCAGGTACGGGATAAGCAGACTCAACGAGCCTACTACGGAGCCAACAACCGCACGATTCCGGCAGGCAGTCCGCTCAACCCCTACGGCAACGTCTGGATCGACCTGGGCAACGATATCTGCATCCACGGTAGCCCCGCGCGCGATGTTCCAGGAGCCAGCAGTGGACCATCCGGCTGCATCGGGCTGAGTCCCAAGGATGCCGAAGATCTTTTCGCCATCCTGTCGGTCGGGTCGACGGTCAAGATTCGTCCCTAAACCCCTGCTCCGGCGCGGACATGGAATCGTCACTCCACCGCCAACTCAAGGCGTGGTATGCGGCGCCCGGCGACCAATTGGAAGCTCGCGTCGGTCCCTACCGAGTCGATGTCCTCTCCGGCGATCACGTCGTCGAAATCCAACAGGCCGGTTTGGGCGCACTCAAGGCGAAAGTTCGCAGCCTCCTAGAGACGCACGTCGTCACCGTGGTCAAGCCCATCTCGAGGCTCAAACAGATCGTGACGTGCACCGCGTCGGGTCGCATTCTCCGGCGGCGCCGCAGTCCCAAGCGAGGCAGCATCCTCGAACTCTTCCATGACCTGGTCCACTTCGTCGAGGTCTTCCCTCATCCTCGACTGGTTCTGGAAGTAGCCTTCGTCGACATTGAGGAATGGCGGCAACCGACGCGCCGTCGATGGCCGCGTCCCTATCGCGTCACCGATCGGAGGCTCCACGACGTGCACGCTCGGCACACACTGAAACGCCCCAGCGATCTGCTCCAACTCCTTCCCCGGCAGCTTCCGTCGACGTTCGACACAAAGCTGCTCGCCCAGCACCTGGACGTCCCGCGCTGGCACGCGCAGCAAATCGCCTATTGCCTGCGACACGCGCAAGCCGTGCGCACCGTCGGCCGCACGCGCCGCGGAAACCACTACGCGCTGTCCGAACCTAGCGGCTAGCTAACCAGGGCTCAGGAAGACTTGGCCTCTGCCTTCGTCCTTGCTTCGCGCAAGCCCCGGCTGAGAATGTCTCGCAGCATGGGCGAATAGTCCTCGTAACGGTTCTCGTCGGGAGGACCATCAGCGTACTGGAAGATGGCGTCTCGAGGCCGCTTGCCGAGCGACACGAGGATCGAACTGACGGTTCCCCGCTTCTTGCCTCGCAGGACAATGCTGGGCCGGCCCGGTGGGGACGCCGGCCGCGAGAAAACCTTCGACGCCAAGGCCAGAAACTTGACGGGGGAATCGAGGGTCTGGAGCGTCAGCAATCGGTGGGCAAGTTGGACCCGTTCATCGGTCGGATCATTCACGTCCCGGTTGGCGATGATGCTCAAGCCCTGCTGCAGCTCCACCACCTCTGGATCGTCCCCGCCGTGGACCACCCAACCCGATTCCGAGTCGGCAATCACGAAGTTGACCCCGTCGTAAATCCCCGACGTCAACTCGTCCATCGCCAAATCGACCGCCTCACGCGCCGAATGAGCACGCAAAAGATCCTTGCACAACAGGCCTCGCGACCGAGGATTGGGCGGCGTCACCAGTTTGTACCGGTTGGTCGCGGCAACGAACATCCCGTTCTGGTTCACGCCGCACCAGGTCCCCCCGGCCTGCTGATCGATGGGACAAAGCACTCGAGGCTTGCCCGACTGGATCGACGGCGTGGCCGTCGGTCGATCATAAGACTCATCCCGGTTGACCGCCGCTAAAATCGGGGTCCCCTCCACGAGCCGATAGTGAATTGCCAGTAAGCACATGTTAGTTATGCAACTCCTTGCACAGTAAAGACATACTACGAAGCCCTTGTGGACTTTCCGTGAAACGCCAGCGGTGCCCCTTCTCGCCCGTTGCTGGGCTCGGCGCAGGTCATCTCAAAGGTGGGAGGGCTCAAGTGCCCCGGAGAAGACTCAATGTAGGCCTTCGAGTTCTCCTTGGGTATAACCCAATGTAGCTACGCGTTCCTTCCTCATTCGGGTCGCCTGCTCTGGCCCATGTTTTCCAGCGTGCGACTGCCCTTTGGAAGCCGGCTCTGGTATGATAGACCCTTTTGAGGAACCAGCCGGGAATCGCCGCTGCGTTCCACCGGGATGTTTTCCGGGCCTTCCGCTCACCGAGGATGCCATGGTGCCCCACGAATCCGATGCGGCGCATGCCGCCTCACCCGCCAAGGACCGCGCCGGCCGGCCAGCCGGCGGGCCCTCCCCATCTGGGCCGGCGGTTTCCGCCGATGTTGCCTCCAGTGTCATCAGTCCCCGCGTCGATGCGCCGCACGAGACGCCTCAGCCTTGGGAACACGGTTGGGTCGGTTCCATTGTCGGTGTCCAGGCACTGGGCACGGGCAGTTCGGCACCGGACCGTGTGGTTCCCAACGAGGAATTGGCAAGCCTCGGGTTCGATTCTGACTGGATCGTTCAGCGGACGGGGATTCGGCAACGGCGACGGGCGCCGGAGGGGATGTGCACCAGCGACGTGGCGTATCCCGCTGCCAAGGCGTGTCTCGAGTCGGCCGGCGTCGAACCACGGGACCTCGACTTGATCCTCGTGGCGACGATGACTCCCGATTGCCCGACGCCGTCGACGAGTTGCAATCTGCAGCTGAAACTGGGAGCCACTTGTCCGGCGATGGACATCAACGCGGCCTGTTCGGGCTTCATGTACGCCCTGGTGGTGGGAGCTCAGTTCGTCGCGGCCAACCCATCGATGAAGGTGCTGGTGATCGGTGTCGACTTGATGTCACGCACCGTGAATCCAAAGGACAAGAAAACATTTGCGCTCTTCGGCGATGGCGCCGGCGCGGTGCTGCTCGGCCAAGGGTCTTCCTCCCAGGGATTGCTCAGTTGTTTCCTGGGCGCTCAAGCCGACGGGGGCCGCTTCTTGGCTCAGCCGGGCGGCGGCACATGCGAACCGATCACACCCGAGAACTTCGACTCGGGTCGCCAATACGTCGTCATGGACGGCCGCGCCGTTTTCAAGTGGGCCGTGAGAATGGTCGACCTGGCCAGCCGTCGCGTCTTGGAAAAAGCCGGACTTTCGATCGCCGACATCGACCAGGTCATCATGCATCAGGCGAATATCCGCATCATCGATGCGGCAGCCAACAGCCTCCAGATCCCTCGCGAGAAACTCTTTGTCAATGTCGATCGTTACGGCAACACGTCGGCCGGCAGCGTTCCGTTGGCACTCGACGAAGCGGTGCGCCAGGGCCGAGTACGTCGCGGCGACAAGGTCCTCATGGTTGGTTTCGGTGCCGGATTTACTTGGGGAGCCTGCGTTCTGCAGTGGTAAGACAGGATGTCCAATAAGTGGCTGTCGCAAAACGTTTGGCCGCAAGCAACATGCCCGAGGATGGGGGCCTCGCCGGCAGGGGCTGCTACAGGCTCGAAGACGATTCCGACGCGCGACCAGGTCGCCGTCGCCGACACGTGGGATCTATCCAGCCTCTATCCTTCCGACGACGTGTGGGAGAAGGACCTGCGTCGGTTCGAGAAGATGATCCCCAAGTATGACGCGTTCCGCGGTCACCTGGCGGACAGCCCATCGACGCTCGCCGCGTGCCTCAAGCATGACGAAAAAGTCGACCGGCTCGCCGAACGCCTGGGAACCTACGCCTTTCTCCGAACGGCCGAAGATCAAGCGAACACGCACTACCAGGCGATGCTCGGGCGGTACCAGTCGATCGCCGTCCGAGCCTCCGAGGCCGCCAGTTTCCTTCGCCCGGAAATCCTCGCGATTCCCCAAAAGCGTCTGAAAGAGTTCCTCGAGGACCCCCAGCTCAAGCGTTACCGACTGCTCCTGACACGCCTACGTCGCTTCCGTCCTCATACACTTTCCAAAAAGGAAGAGCGGCTCTTGGCCATGCAGGGCGAGATGGCGCAAGTCGCAAGCAAAACCTTTCGGCAGCTCAACGACGCCGACCTCAAGTTCGGATCGGTCACCGACGAAAACGGCGAAAAGATCGAGTTGTCTCACGCTACCTTCTCGCAACTGCTTCATTCACCTCAGCGTCGAGTCCGCAAGACGGCCTTCCACCAATACTACCGCCAGTTCGTCGCTCACGAAAACACACTCGCGTCCCTCCTGGCCGGCTCGATCCACCGGGACATCTACTACGCGCGAGCTCGCAACTTCGACAGCGCTCTGGAAGCCGCTCTGTTTCCCGATCAGGTTCCCCAGACGGTCTACGACAACCTGATTGCCGCCGTCCGTTCGCGGCTTCCCGCCGTCTACCGCTACTTCGAACTCCGACGCCGCCACTTGCGCCTCCGGCAGATCCACCACTACGACACGTACGTCCCGCTCCTGGCGGAACTCGATGTCGAACGGACTTGGGACGAGGCGGTTGAGCTCGTGATGGGGGCGCTTGCGCCTCTGGGCGAGGACTACTGCCGCGTGCTCCGCAAGGGACTCGAAGGCCGTTGGTGCGACCGCTACCCCAACGTCGGCAAGCAGAGCGGTGCATTCAGTTGCGGGAGCTACGATGGCGACCCGTACATTCTGATGAATTACAAGCCGAAGGTGCTCGACGACGTCTTCACGCTCGCTCACGAAGCCGGCCACTCGATGCACTCGTACTATTCGGCCAAGAAACAACCCTACATCTATTACGACTACACGATCTTCGTGGCCGAGGTCGCCAGCACGTTCAACGAACAGCTCCTGAGTCGCTTTCTGCTGGAACAAGCCTCCAGCGACGAAGAACGTGCCTATCTGATCAACCGTGAAATCGACAGCATGCGCGCGACGATCGTGCGGCAAACGATGTTCGCCGAATTCGAAAAGGGAGCGCACGCGATGGCCGAGGCCGGAGAGCCGCTCACGGTCGAATCCTTCCGGCGACTCTACCAGGGCTTACTCGAGGACTACTTCGGACCCAAATTCACAATTGACGAAGAATTGTCACTCGAGTGTTTCCGGATTCCGCACTTCTACCGAGCGTTCTATGTCTACAAGTATGCCACCGGCATGTCGGCCGCCATCGCACTGGCTCGGCGCGTCCTGGAAGGAGGCTCACGCGAGCTGAAAGACTACCTCCGCTTCCTCCAAGGAGGTTGCTCGAAAGACCCCCTCGACCTCCTCCGCGACGCGGGCGTCGACATGACACGTCCCGAACCGGTCGAAACGGCACTCGACCACTTCGAGCACCTTGTGGAAGAGTTGGAACGGTTGCTTTGAGCCGGACAGCGTGACCACCGATCACCACAAATGGTACTTCGTGCCGCTTTAGAACCTCAAACACTTCCGCCGGGCCTAAATCACTGTGCGCGATTGTGAGACATTGACACCCCTATGCCGCATGGTGGCGACTCTAAACCGGACGAATACGTAGACTGGGAGGGCGAGGCTCCTGCCGAGCCGGAAAAGGGACCACTACGGCACCGTAGACACGGACTTGCAAGTCACAGACGGCCGGTGTCAGGACGGACGATTGCGGGTTCGTCCTGCATACCAGACGAGGATTCCGGCTCGGCGGGAGCCTCGCCCTCCCAACTCGGGAAACGTTGTTCTTGAATACTATGACTAGCTGCTTTCACGGCCGCGCTACCCCAACAGGCTTCGTCAAACCTCCTCCTTTCGTCCGAGAATCGCGCACGGTGATTTAGACAATCCCGGCCGATGACGGCTCCGAGTCAAATATCGAATCGGATTCCCTGAGCAAGCGGCAGGTCGCTTCCGTAGTTGATAGTGCACGTCTGGCGGCGCATGTACGCCTTCCACGCATCGCTTCCCGCCTCGCGGCCTCCACCCGTCTCCTTCTCCCCGCCGAACGCTCCGCCAATCTCCGCTCCCGACGTACCGATATTCACGTTGGCAATACCGCAATCGCTACCCGCCGGCGACAAGAATCGTTCCGCTTCCTTGAGTCGCTCCGTGAATACCGCCGACGAAAGACCTTGCGGCACGTCGTTGTTCCAGCGAATCGCCTCATCGAAGTCGTCGTAGGACCGCACATACAAGATCGGTGCAAACGTTTCGACATGAGACACTGGCAGGTCGGAATCCGAGACGACAATCGCGGGAGTCACAAAGTATCCTTTTCGATCGAGTCGCTCCCCGCCGCACACGACCTCGCCCCCTTCGGCTCGAGCCTGCTCGAGTGCCCGTTCCATGGCACCCACCGCTTCCTCGCCGATCAGCGGTCCCACCAATGTCTTCTCGTCCCACGGATCGCCGATCGGAAGCTGCCGGTAGACGTGCACGAGGCGTTCGACGAGCGCGTCTCGCGTCGAACGGTGTACGAACAGCCTTCGCAATGTCGTACACCGCTGTCCCGCCGTGCCGACCGCAGCGAAGACGACCGCGCGCACGACCAGCTCCATATCGGCCGATTCGGTCACGATCGCCGCGTTGTTTCCTCCCAGTTCCAACAGCGACCGTCCGAGTCTCGAGGCGACACGCGGGGCCAGCGCCTTGCCCATCCGACAACTGCCGGTCGCGCTGATCAGAGGCAACCGGACGTCATCGGCCATCCATCCTCCAGGCTCGATGCCTTCCGCCAGACAGAGCGTCATCAATCCAGGCAGCTCGAACTCCCGCAAGATGGGTTCGCAGATTCGCATGACGGCGATCGCCGTCAACGGCGTGCGCGGTGACGGCTTCCAAAGCGTAGGATCCCCGCATACGGTGGCCACGGCGCTGTTCCAGGCCCATACGGCAACCGGGAAGTTGAAACTCGTGATGATGCCCACCGGTCCGAGCGGATGCCACTGTTCGAAAAGTCGATGATGGGGACGTTCGCTGGCGATCGTGAGTCCATACAACTGTCTCGACAAGCCGACGCCGAAGTCGCACATGTCGATCATTTCCTGAACTTCGCCCTGGCCTTCACTGACGATCTTTCCAGCCTCGAGCGTCACGAGCATGCCAAGCGACTTCTTGTGTTTACGCAGCTCATTCCCCAGCCGCCGAATCAACTCGCCGCGTGCCGGAGGAGGAGTAATACGCCACTGGCGGAACGCATCGCATGCGCGCTCGACGCACGCATCGTAGTCGGCTCGATCCCCCAGTCCCACCGACGCAAGGACTTCTCCAGTGGCCGGATTGACGACGTCGACCGTGCCGGCTCGACCTGCGCGCCACTGGCCATCGTAGACGCCCGAAAGGGATCCCTCCAAACCGAGCTCGGACAACGTTCTCTGTTCGATCTCCCGCATGATGGCTCTCCCGTGTCTCAACACTCACCGAGTACTTCGTCGACGATGCGCACCGCCGTTTCGATCTGGTCGGCATCGACGACGAGCGGCGGACAGAAGCGCACGGTCGACTCGCCGCAACCGAGCAGCAAGAGTCCTTTTTCGAAAGCCGCTTGAACGATGGCGTCGCGCTGTTTCGGTGCGGGTTGACGCGTCTGGCGATCCTGCACGATCTCCATGCCGACCATCAGGCCCAGCCCGCGGACGTCACCGATGCAGGCGTGCCGAGCCATCAAGTCCTGGAGCCGACTCATCAGTTGGGCCCCTCGCTCGGCAGCGTTCTGCATGAGTCCTTCTTCCAGCAGCGCGATGGTCTCGAGTGCCGCGGCGCACGAGACCGGATTGCCTCCGAAGGTGCTGGCATGCGAACCGGGAGGCCAGTTCATGATCGATGCGCGAGCTACGATGGCGCCCAGCGGCATCCCCGAAGCAATCCCTTTGGCCAAGCAGACAATGTCAGGTTCCACGCCGAAGTGTTCAATGGCAAGCATCTTTCCGGTGCGTCCCATACCTGCCTGGACTTCATCGACGACGTACAGGATGCCATGCTCTCGAGCCAACGCATGCAGCTTCCGGTGAAAGTCGGCCGGCGGCACGATGTAACCCCCCTCGCCCTGGATCGGCTCGACGATGAACGCAGCCACCTCCGAAGGTGCCACCGTCTTATGGAACAGCAGCTCTTTGATCTGATGCAATGTCTTGTCGCAGCAGCCTCCGCCCTCGGGACGCAACTCGCACCGGTGACAATACGGAAACTCGACATGGCTCACTTCGGGCACGAGTGGGCCGAAGTCTTTCCGCTGCGTGACCTTGCTGCCGGTCAGCGAAAGGGCTCCCATCGTGCGGCCATGGAACGCACCGTAAAACGCAATCACGTGTTTGCGTTTGGTATGGTGGCGGGCCAACTTGAAGGCGGCTTCGACCGCTTCGGCCCCCGAGTTGGTAAAGAAGACACGATTGGGCTCGCCCGACGGGAGGAACCGGCTGAGTCGCTCGGCTAACTGCTGCTGCGGTTCGTAGTAGAAATCGGTTCCCGACATGTGCAACAGCCGCTCGGCCTGGCGCTGGATCGCGGCCACGACGCGAGGATGGCAGTGCCCGGTGCTACAGACGGCGATGCCGGCGGTGAAATCGAGGAACTGGTTGCCGTCGAGGTCCTCGATGACGGCTCCGCTTCCACTCTTGACCGCCAATGGATAGACGCGCGTGTAGGAGGGGGACGTGACACGTTCGTCGGCTTCGATGAGTGCCCGGCTCTTGGGGCCCGGCAACGGAGTCACGAGCTTGGGGACTGGGTCACCGCCGTCGGGTCGCAACATGGTGAGGCTCCTTGGAAAAGATGAGTCGCTACTGGGGAGATTCTATCGTCTCGATCCCATTCCCCCAACTCGGCTTGTCGGCGCCGCCCTGGGGCTGCCCTACAATAGGAAAGGTGGGTGGGAGTCGACAACGGGCGGCCGGCGAGCTTGTGCTCCGAGCGGTATTGAGGCGACCGACTGGAATGAACCAAGAACAGCAGTCGCGTTACCACTGTCGCCGGATCATCTTGGCGCTGATCACGGTACACGCCTTTCTGCTTGCCTGGGGAGCCTACCGGCACAGTCCAACCATCGACGAGACGGCGCATTTGCCGAGCGGACTCAGTCACTGGGAGTTTCGTCGCTTCGATCTCTACGCCGTCAATCCTCCTCTGGTGCGCATGGTGGCAGCGATTCCCGTCCTGTTCTCCGATGCCAAGCGAGACTGGTCGCTCTACACGACCGACCGGAGTCACCGGCAGGAGTTCGTCGTGGGCCGCGACTTCGTGCGCCTCAACGGAGATCGGATCTTCTGGTACTTCACCATAGCGAGGTGGGCTTGTATTCCCTTCAGCATCTTAGGTGCACTCATGTGCGCTCGCTGGGCAGGGCAACTGTATGGAGAGTGGGCCTCTGTTGGGGCAGCAACTTTGTGGTGTTTTTCGCCGACCGTACTTGGACACGGCCCATTGATCACACCCGACGTTGGTGCGGCAGCCATGGGGCTTGCAGCGTCGTACGCCTATTGGAGATTCATGACTCGTCCCACTCCGAAGCGAGCCATCGTAGCCGGTGTTGCTCTGGGCGCCGCGTGGCTTACCAAGGCAACACTGTTGATCTTCGGCATCGTCTGGCCCGTTCTGTGGTGCTTGGATCGATGCGTCCTGCGACGACATGCACGACGCCCGCCGAGACTTGGGGAACTCGTGCCCGTGTTTCTCATCGCCATCCTCGTGGTCCATCTTGGCTACGGTTTCGAGGGTTCCTTTACGAAACTCGGCGATATCGACTTTATCTCTCGGCTCGGTGTGACTCGCGACGGGACGCCGCGGTTTTCGGGACACTGGACTGGCGAGATTCCCCTGCCGCTTCCCGAAAACTACGTGCGCGGGATCGACCGGCAGAAGGCCGATTTTGAGGCCGGGTGGGAATCGTACCTTCGAGGTGAATGGCGGAAGGGCGGTTGGTGGTACTACTACTTGTATGGTTTGGCAGTCAAGATGCCGGCCGGACTGTTTGTCCTGTTGGCGGTTGGTGGTGTTTTGATCTTCCTCGGTCTTCCAGTCACGCGCGACGAATGGTTCCTGATCGTGCCTGCAGCCACGGTGATTGCATTCGTGAGTTCTCAGACCGGATTCAACCACCACATTCGGTACGTGCTTCCTGCCATTCCGTTCCTGTTCGTGTTTGCTTGCCGAGTTTTCGGCCTGCTGAAGCCTCCGCGTGGCGTGTGCCGCGAATGGATCGTCCGGCCTCGATGGCATCGGTTGGTTGGAGCGGCGACAGCCTTTGCATTCAGTTGGTTTGTCGTGAGCAGCCTTTCGGTTTATCCGCACACGCTGTCGTATTTCAACGAGTTCGTCGGTGGTCCCCGAAATGGTCACCGCCATCTGCTCAACAGCAACATCGACTGGGGTCAGGATCTGCTCTATTTGAAAAAATGGATCGACGAGAACCCGGACGCTCGACCGATCTATCTCGCCTATTTCGGCACATGGCAGATGAAACCTATTGTGGAACGCTGGCCCGTCGAGTTGCTTACCGGCAGCGAGAGCGTATTGTTGCCCGGATGGTATGCCGTATCACTCAATGAGCTTTATGGAAAACGTGACGAGCTGCGTTTTCTCCGATCGATGAAACCGATTCATCGAGCGGGTTACTCGATTCTGATCTTCTACGTCTCCGAAGACGTGTTCGAGCGCGTACAGAGCGGAGCCGAAGAAGAGACTCCGGAACGGGGTTCTAGTGAATCCGTGGATCTCCCCGGGAAGCCCGTGGATCTCCCCGGGAAGCTTGGTTCCTCGGGGCCCAGAGGAAAACTGTTGGAAAATCCTTGACACTGAGGGCCCGATGCGATAAAACGAGTATGATTCGTGCTGGCTCGTTCTCATCAAGTTGACTCTATCACACCGAGGACTTGCCACGCGGGGCGCTCGTCGGAGGGTCGGTCATGGCCTCAACGAAACCATGGTGCTCGGAAACAGCGGCGCGAACCGGCGCCGCGTGGCCAGTGGCTGAGAGGGGCTCCCCCCCCCCCCGCTCACTCGTCCAGGCGGGAACTTGTCTTTGCAAGCCTGGTTCAAGTGGTTTTTCGTTTCGAGGTTTTTCAGCGCGCTTCGTTGGCTCTAAGCACGGCGGTGATTCTGGGCGCCGCACTCGTCAAGGTCTACACTCTGGCAACTGCTCCTTTTCTCGAATCCTTGCAAACCAGTCCCATAGCAATGGGAGCTCTCGCTGCGGTTGAGTTGTTGTTCTCGATTTGGATGGTACGGGGGCGTGGGTCTCGATTTGTGAAGTGGTGTGCTGTACTTTCCTTGTTTTCTCTGTTCGCGGTGATATCGGCTGCGAAAGTGCTCCGAGGCGATCTATCGTGCGGGTGTTTCGGAGTGTTCTCGCCCTCCCCGAGCCATATGCTGGCTATCGACATCGGTCTTGTGGTGTTGCTTCTCCTGTCTCGACCGTCGGGCGTTTCGGAAAGAAGCGTGGAGTGCCATGGGTGGACGGCCACGCGGATCACATGTGTTTGGGTCGGTTTGGTGATGATCTCTGGAGCCGTGGTTTGGGGTAGCCGCTTGCGGGTTGGATCAGGCGTGGAGGAATCGACAGCACGAAATGGAACGGAAGCGGCTCAAGAGACTGGTCTTGAAATCTTGGGAAGGTCGGTGTGCTTGCCTGATGGTCGAAAAGCCGTCTTACTCGAGCCTGAACGATGGGTCGGAAAGCGGCTCCCTCTGCTGCCGTACATAAGACCATCATGGATGCAGAAGAAACTGACGATGGGTACGAAGCGGGTTGCTGTAATTCTCGTCCGTCGTGACTGCAATCGCTGTCAGGAATTGATTGCGTCCTTGGAGAACAACGAGGGGAGTAACTCGGTGGGTCCTGAGCGGCTCTACCTCGAAACATCATCGTCCACGAGGTATTTGGACGGGAAAGGAGAATCCAGTGGTGTGAATGCAATGTGGGGGTACCTTTGTTCGGAGGTCGACTGGTATGTTGAAACGCCGGTCATTTTGGTCATCTCGGGAACGCGTGTGGTCCGCGTTGATGTACGGCGCGATTAGAGGACGTTGCGAGACGGGGTGCTGCCTGATATCGCGGCGGATTGCCCTACGTGATGTCATTGGCGTTTTGCGATTCTCCGCGATTCTTGCGGTGACATTCGGGTTCCTCGTTCAAGGCTGCTCTCGCTCAAGCACGAGCCACGACGTACAAACCCTAACACCTAATTCCACAACCGACGCTACCCCAGGAAACAACGCAGAGGAAAGCGCTGTAGTCATTGAACACGACTTCGGGTTTGTTCGATCGGGAGAGAAACGGAAGCACACGTTTAGAATCAGCAACCCGACGGCCCGAACGTGGACGCTAAGAAAAGTAATCACGATGTGTAGGTGCGCCGTCGCGTCCGTTTCCGCCTCAAGTGTTCCCCCAGACGGAACACTTGATGTAACCGTGACCTACTTGGCCGGAAACATCGCCGTGAATGATCGTCGTCGAGTCGTCGTCGTCTTTCGCGAGCAGGACGTTCCTCCGGTCGTACTACGAGTTCTCGCAGAAGTGCGCCCGCCACTCACACTGACGAACTCGAATATAGCTTTCGTCGACGTAGGTCGTGGACAAGTCCGGAAGCGACGAATTGAGGTACAGAACTATGATCTGAATGACTGGACGAATGTCCGTGCCACAACGACGGCAAAATGGCTGTCCTGTCGAGTCCGCAGAGCTGAACCGGCCACGGACGACACCAACCTGCGGCAGCGATATCTTGTGGAAATCACAGCGCACGGAGCGAATTCTTCTCAGCCTCAACAAGAATCTAGAATCCTCATCGAGGCGATAGGCCAGAATGGCGAGGTTGTTCACCATCGCTCTGTTCCCGTTACGATGACAACGACGCCTGCCGTAACCGTCGTTCCTCGTCACTTGCTGTTTCGCGATGTTCAGCCGGGTCGGGATTCAGTCAGCACAGTTTTGGTAAGATTCAGCGAAGACTCGGTCCCAGGAGCGCCCAGTGAAATCAATTTCACACACACTTTGGGAAATCACTTAAGGATCGACTGGGAGAGTACGACGGGTCGTGCGTGGACCTTACGTGCCGTGTTGAACTGTAGTGTGTTGCCAACAGGCGAGACAAAGTTGATCATCACATTCAGAGATGACCGGATTCCGGCTGTGGAACTACCGGTCTACGTGTTTTCCACGAACTCAGGCGACGCGCTGGAGGACGCTCGACAATGACCGAGTCCACCGTTGAGAGAAACAGTGTTTGGCCAGAGGATCCCGCATTGAGACGGTGTCACCCTGTTTTCGTGCCACTCGTAATAGTGACTTGGGGCGTCTTCGTCGCCTGTAATGGTGTCTTTGGCAACGAGCACACACGGTCTATGCGAAACGCAATCCAGCCCGAAGCGATTTGTGGGCCCAAGTGTGTAGCGTATATACTAGATTTCTACCATCGCCCATGGTCGAATGATGTTCTTGAACTAGCCCGTGCGATGCAGTGGCCAGAATCGAACAGTGGTGTATCGCTTGGCGAGGTGGCCCAGACACTTCGGGAACACGGCATCTATTGTAAGAAGCTCGAGCTTTCCGACACGGCACAGTTGGTTTGGAAATATCCTGTCATTGTCCATTGGCGCCCCCGCGGTTTCCATTCCACCAGCGAGCGCCCAGTGGGTCACTTTGTGGTCTGGCTGCCCGAATCAAAAGACGATGCTGTCCGGTACTATGACGGTGCGTTTGGTGTTCGTGAAATAAACCGGCCGGGCTGGCACCGTCGACGAAGTGGCGTAGTGCTTTTGACTTCACCTGTGCCGATCCACGAGAATGCACGAGTTGCAAAGTACGCCGGATTGTCGAGTGACGGCACATTTGCTCGCCGTGTAGGTGCTTTGGTGCTCGCGACTGGAATTGTCTCTGCTGTCCTGTCTTTACTAAGTCTTCGTCCGTCCGAGAAGGAGCGTTGTCATGCTTCAGACTAGACTTTCACTCTTGTTCGCGTTAGCTGGAATCATGTTTGGTCAGTTTCACTCTTGGGTTGCTCCGCCTCTTGTGCGCTCGGCAGTGCGTACCGTATGGGGAGGCCAAATGCAGCAGGTAAAATGCTGGTTCCCAGGCAGCCTTCGTCTCGCCTGCAAGTTGAACCTTGGCGAGAAGGAAGGCATGTGCGAAAATGGCTCATGCTGGAACGACGGAGGCAATTGGTACTGCGAGATCGACCAGGCGCGCAAAATAATCAATGGAGAGCTTCGTCGCACTTCGGTCCTGGAGGACGGCTATGAGGTTCACACTGAAAGCGGACAGGAAGTATGGACGAAAAAGGAGGGAGGATCAGACAAGACGATAGAGACAAAAGAAGCATGCTTCAGGACCGAAACGTGCAGAGACCAATGTGCTTTGGTTGGAAGCGAGCATGTGTGCGCTCCAAAGAATGTAGCGGAGACGGGTGCTCAGCCCCACGTTGATCCCGATCCTAACTTTCCGTGCCCGCCCTGACACAACTCGTCACTGCCCGAATCGTGGCAGTACTCTGGCGCTCGACTAGAAAGGAATAGGTATGGCTTTCATGTGGCCTTACAGTGGCGGTACATGTGAACTCTCAGCCTTGCTTCGGTATCTCGGGGATTACATAACGTGGGCGCGTGACAGCGCCTTGTGCGCATCGTCTTCAGTTGTTTCAAGTAAGTTGACAAGAGAGGACTGTTCGTCCCTACAGAATGCTACCGTGATGAAGGATGGTGATCGAGCCACCATTTTCCTCTTGGTGGGTCTCGCCTTCCTCGTGATCTCGCCTGGCGCGAATGCCGATGATCGAGGGCGCGAAGAACTTGTGAAGATGGTCGACCGTCGGATGGCTCTCGTCTCGGGACGCTGCACCATTCGAGGAAGCACGCGAAGTGCCGTCGAGAAGCAACAAGACTTCACATACCACTTGATCTTCGATACTTCGCAATCCTCGCTGGTGCTGCGAAAAGACAATGGTCCAATCTTCGTCAGGACTCGAGAGTTTCAATACTATATCACGAGTAAGGGTAGAGCGATCAAGCGAATCCCGCTGTCGGAGTGCCCACGCACTCCTGTTCTTCCTTTCGACATTCGTGGTCTCGGAATCCTGGCTCGTCCTAGCCACTCCTTGACCGACATTCAGTTCGAGTTACTTGACTTCCAGAAACTTGGAGATTACTTGTTGACCGCCAAGATCGTCGGGTACCGGAAGGAGGGGAGTGTAGCGCGGTTGACGATACGGATACCCAAGCGCCCCCAGGACGATGTTTCCCCTCTTTACCGTCTTTGGATCGACACGAAGCGTGGCCATTCTCTGATCCGATTCGAGCAACTGGACGCCGATGTAAAGCCACCGAAACTCTTATGGTGGTCGGAGCTCGATTGGGAAAAACATGGTCGCGTATGGGTACCGGTGACGTTTCACCAATTTCTGCCGCATTTTGCGCAGTACCGAGATTCCTGGACCATCGAATGGGAACAAGTCAATAAGCCGGTCGACCCTAAGGAGTTTGCACTAAAGACGTTCGTTCCACCAGGAAAGGATGCGCTTGTCTACTTCATCGAGAAGCCAAGCAACAATCTTGTGAGACTCGGGAAGATTCGTGGACCCAGTCCTGACGGAACGGAGCCTGCCATCCCTCGGACGTTCTATTTCAATTGGTCAACGGCGATGTATGTCACCGGCATCGCGTTGATTGTCGTCGCCTGTTTGATCGTGATGCACAGAAGATGGCGCCGATAAGGTCGCTCGCTTCTGGAAGTAGGCACGTGTATCGGCGGCAGGATATTGGTAATCACACGATTAAGAGTTTCAGCGGAGATCGATCATGCAGTCGCCTGGACAGTTTGCTCCGTGCCGTTTCGGTAGCCAATATCCTTGTGGTTTTACGGTGGTCGAACTGCTCGTGGCGACAGGGATTATCATGATCTTGATCAGACTGTTGCTACCAGCGGTGCAAATGGCAAGGGAGGCCGCGCGGCGCATTCAGTGTACCAACCGTTTGCACAATATCGGGATCGCCGCATCGCACAGGTAGGAAAATGCTTGACAAGCGATCCGCAATCCGTTAGAAGAAAATTGCTCGCGCGGGCTTGGGTTCATAGAAGGCTTCACCGGGACTTCCGACCGCAACGCAGACTCCGAGACGAAAGCCACGCCGGCGGGTCTTGTTATACGCTCGATAACGCTTCCGGTGAGAGTGGCTGGGAGCGAGCTGCTCGTGTGGTGGTGACTTATGATTTCGGAGAACTCACCCCCATCTTGAAACAAGGCATGGTGACACGATGTCTGAGATGTGCAGACACCTCGAGCGC
>WFWZ01000263.1 GCA_015490875.1 Planctomycetaceae bacterium | reverse complement strand
CCGGAGGACTGATACTCGGTCACGCGAGTCTCGAAGAAGTTCTTTTCCTTCGAAAGATCCATCGTTTCGCTCATCCACGGGAACGGATTACGCGACCCATATTGCCTTGGGAGCCCGATGCGTTCCAAGCGCCGGTCGGCGATATGCTGAACATACTGGCGAAAGAGGTCGCCATTGAGCCCCAGGACGCCTCGCGGGAGGCAGTCCCGGGCGTATTCGATCTCAAGTTCTACTGATTGGCGAACTCGCTCCACCATCTCCCGCTGAAAGTCATCCGTCCAGATCTCCGGATTTTCTTCCCGGATTCCGTTGATCAGATCGATTCCGAAATTAAGGTGAATCGTTTCGTCTCGCAGGATGTACTGAAATTGTTCGCCGATGCCAGTCATTATATTGCGCCGGTGGAACGAAAGAACCATGACGAATCCAGTGTAGAAGAAAATGCCTTCCATGATGACATAGTAGCCGATGAGATTCTTGAGAAAGGTCTGGGCGCCCTCCATGGTTTCTGTGGTGAAATTCGGATCGAGCACCTCGGCGGTAAGTTCCATTTCGAATTCGTCCTTGCGTGCAATGGCAGGAACTTCACGGTACATATTGAAAACCTCACCCTCGTCAAGCCCGAGGCTTTCGACGATGTAGAGAAACGTATGCGTATGGACGGCTTCTTCGAATGCCTGGCGTAGCAGGTATTGCCGGCATTCGGCGTTCGTGACGTGCCGGAAGATGGCCAGCACCAGATTGTTCCCCACCAGACTCTCCGCCGTTGCAAAAAAACCGAGGTTGCGGAGGATGACCAACCGTTCGTCGTCCGTGAGTCGAGGCGATCGCCAGATCTCGATATCACGGTGCATGGGAACCTCGGTCGGCATCCAGTGATTGGCGCACCCGTTGAGGTAGTGTTCCCATGCCCAGTGATACTTGAGCGGCATGAGTTGGTTCACGTCGACCTGATGGCAATTGATGAGGCGTTTTTCCTGGGCGACGATACGATCGGAAGGTTGAAAAGACATGACAATCTCCTTTTTCTTCATAGAGAATCGGAGCGGTGGTGAACACTTAGACGAAAGGGACCGGAAACACGAATCCGTCGAGGCTGGAGAGACTTCACTGGCAGGCTTCACAGTCCGGGTCGTCGATGCGGCAGATCGACGCGTCACTGCGACTTACCTGGATGCTGCTGGAAGCGCTGCGATGCTTCATCCACTTCGGCTGGATACCGAAGCGGTTGATGTCAACGGTAGAAGGTTCGACTTGCGTGGCAGCCAATGTTCTCAAGTAGTACGTGGTCTTGAGACCCTTTTGCCACGCGAGCACATACATATCGTGGAGTTTGCGGCCGCTGGGTTTTGCCAGATAGAGATTGAGCGACTGTCCCTGGTCGATCCATTTCTGCCGCCTGGCGGCACACTCGATCAACCAGTGAGGATCGATTTCGAAAGCTGTTAGGAATCTCTCACGGATGTCGGCTGGGATTCGTTCGATGGGCGAGAGTATGCCGCTGTGATATTTGAGTTCTTCGAGAAGCGCATCGTTCCACAGACCGTGTTCTTTGAGCTCTTCAACGAGGGCTTCATTGATCTGCGTGAACTCTCCGGAAAGATTGCTCTTAGCATAGAGGTGCCGGTAGGTCGGCTCGATCGACTGGGAGGTTCCTACAATCGTCGAAATCGTAGCTGTCGGTGCGATAGCCAGGACGTTGCTATTGCGCATGCCGTATCGTGCAACGGCGTCGCGCACCTGTTCCCAGGGAAGTGTTTCCGAAGTATCGGCTGACTCCAACGTCCCTCGCTGCTCATGCATCATCCGCCATGTGTCGATGGGTAGAAGACCGCGGTCCCATTTTGAGCCTGCGTACGACGCGTAAGTCCCTCGCTCGGCAGCGAGCTCCGTGGACGCGAGGATAGCGTGAAACGATACGAGTTCCATACTCCGATCGGCGAATTCGACCGCTGCCGGACTAGCATAGCTGATACCGAGCAAGTCGAGGGCATTTTGGAATCCCATAATTCCCAAACCGATCGGACGATGACTCATATTGGCGCGCCGAGCTTCGGGGATCGGATAAAAGTTGATATCGATAACGTTGTCAAGCATGCGTACGGCGGTGCGCACGGTTTCTGCGAGGCGCGTTTCGTCGATCTCGCCATCGCGAATGTGAGCAGCCAGATTGACCGAACCGAGATTGCAGACGGCAGTCTCTTCTGGTGACGTGTTGAGCAAGATCTCAGTGCAAAGATTGCTGCTGTGGACCACACCGACGTGATCTTGAGGCGAGCGGAGATTGGCGGGGTCTTTGAAGGTGATCCAGGGATGCCCCGTCTCATAGAGGCGCGTCAACATTTTCCGCCATAAATCAACGGCGGAAACGCGGCGATACAGCCGAATCTCACCTCGGTCGGCCATCGCTTCATACTGCTCATATCGCTTGCGGAAAGCCGGTCCATACAAATCATGGAGATCCGGAACTTCGTCAGGGCTGAAAAGCGTCCAGGTTCCATTTTTGAGAACGCGTTCCAGAAAAAGGTCGGGGATCCAGTTAGCCGTGTGCATGTCGTGCGTGCGCCGCCGATCGTCCCCCGTGTTCTTGCGAAGGTCCAGGAATTCCTCCATGTCCAGATGCCATGTTTCGAGATAGGCGCAGACGGCGCCCTTGCGCTTTCCACCCTGGTTGACGGCCACCGCGGCGTCGTTGACGACTTTGAGAAAAGGGATCACTCCTTGGCTCAGTCCATGCGTGCCTCGGATCGGTGCATTGGTGGCGCGGACAGGTGTCCAGTCGTTGCCGAGTCCTCCGGCCCACTTCGAAAGTTTGGCATTGTCCGAAATACACTTGAAAATCTGCTCGAGGTCGTCCGAGACGGTGCTCAAGTAGCAAGAGCTGAGCTGCGGATGAGGCGTGCCTGCGTTGAAGAGCGTCGGTGTCGCGGACGTAAAACGGAAGGTCGACAGCAGATGATAAAACTCGATCGCCCGCGACTCGCGGTCTTCGTCTTCCCGCAAGGCCAACCCCATGGCGACTCGCATCCAAAAATACTGCGGCGTTTCGATACGGCGACCGTCGATCTGCAACAGGTAGCGATCGTAGATTGTTTGCAATCCGAGATAACGAAAACGCTCGTCGCGTTCGGGAACCAACGCTGCAGCAAGGCGAGACCAGTCGAAATCGCGCATGGCGCTGCTGAGGCGGTCATGCTGAAGCCCGTCAACCAAGAAATGTTCGAACTGTTGAGCGTAGAAGAGGGACCAATTCCGAGAGGTTCCCCGACTGCCCAACGCTTCGAGGTAGATAACTTGGAGCAAGAGGCGCGCTGCGAGTCGATCGTAAGCAGGGTCTTGTTCGATGCGTGCCCGCGCCGCCAGGATGAGGGCTCGGTCCAACTCGGACGCTTCGATCCCGTCGAATACCGTTCGCAGAACCTCTTCGGTCACGCCGTCAAGATCAACTTCGGGAGACAAACCTTCGGCAGCCTTTTCCAGCGGCTGACGGACGCGTGCCGCGTCGAAGGGGACTCGGCGGCCGTCTTCGAGAATCATTCGCAGGGAAGGCTGTTCGTTGTCTGCGGCGACGTCGCCACGTAGCGCGCGCACTTTGCTCCGTTCTGCGCGGTAAACGATGTAGCGGCGAGCCACGGCGAAGTGCCCTCGCGCCATCAACTCCATCTCAACGCGATCCTGGATCAGCTCGACGTCAGCGCCTTGGGGAGAACTGGCAGGGGCGGCGAGTTGCTGGACCACGCCGCGCACGAGCTCCTCGATTTCTTTGGTGATTTCTTTGGGAAGCGGAGTATTAGGAGAAAGTGCAAGTTCAGCACGAAACGCGCACGCGATCGCTCCAGCAATACGCTTCGCCTCGAACGGCACGACCCGACCGTCTCGTTTGCGCACCAACCAGCTGGCCGTACATTCATGAATCATCAGAGGTGTCTCCCGTCAGCCCGGACTCACCGCGCCGCATGCAAAGGAAAGCAAAAGACGCGGGAAGGTGCCAACGAGGAATCACTAAGAGCTCGGAAGAGATGCGCGAGGCGCACTGCGATCCTAGAAAAAGCGCAATCCATCGTCGCATAGCTCGACCGTTCCTTTCCCGCGAAGGTTCGGCGGACGAACCGAACGAGCAGGCAGTTTCCGACTGACCTGATACAGGCGACTCGTTCGGTTCGATTGCCGGCAGGTCTTCGGACTTGCGGACTCGGAATCCCTTGAAGACTCCACCTACTGGCCGTCGCTTCCCAGCTCTTCACCGAACCAGTGCCTGTTGACGGCGGTCGTTTCCGCTTACCGCTGCGGGGCAGTCCCGGATTCTCACCGGAGTTCCCTCTTCGTCGCTCTTGGCCCGCAGAGCCAAGTAGCGAAACCGGCAACGTCACGAACAATAACGGACGAAACTCGGTTGTCAACCGGTGATAGAAGGGATTTGAAGTTGCGGGAAGAGAGGTGCCCTGCTCACCACCCGTAGTTCATTCGCGAGTCGGCGATTCTACCGTGGGAGGCGCACGTTCCTCGATTCCAGTCAAAGCCGATCCAAAACCATTGCCGCAACTCTTGACGGTCGCGTTCGGCTGCCTCACAGTGAGCTGGGGCCAAGATGATCACGAAGTTGGTCTTTCGCGGTGCGCGAGCGTTTCGAACGAATCGAGGAGGGAAAGCCGTGTCTCAGCCGTCAGATCGCCCAGACGGTTTGCCTGGGGACGAGCTGATGCAAGAAGCCATGGACGCCATGGAGCGATTGGCTCGGCGTCTGATCCTCGAGTATCCTCTTGTCCAACGATGGGAACAGCCGGCAGACGTCGTGCAAGAGGCAATGATTCGGCTTCAGCGTGCTCTGCGAGATGTCCAGATCGAGTCGCGTCTGCATTTCTTTCGCCTTGCCGCCATGCAGATCCGCCGGACACTGATCGATATGGCGCGCCGCCACAGCGCTCAGTCCAGCATGGCAGCCAACCACGGCACCGGCGACGTGGCTCGCCAGGCACTCCGGCGCTGCTCCGCGCAGCCGTTCGAATCGGGACTCGACCTGTGCGAGTGGACCGAATTCCATGGGATGATCGAACGGCTTCCCGAACATCATCGCGAACTCTTCGATCTGCTCTGGTACGCCCAGCGCTCCACCGCCGAGGTGGCGGAACTGTTTGACGTGGATCGCCGCACCATCCAACGCCGCTGGAAAGAGGCCCAGCGCTATCTGGCTCGGACATGGCAGACTTGATTCGGGGAGCATCTTGAAGGAAAATACAGGTTGGAACTGCAGTTTGGCGGGTTCAGCCACGGCTGTTGGCAGCTCGAGTTAGACGTCACGAGGGAGTCGCTCGCCGATGTCCAAGAGAGTCTGCAGCGGCAGCGGCTATGTCTCGTGCGTGGCCCGACCCGAACGGAGCGCCGCGAGCAGCCTCTCGACTCTCTCTGTAGGGAGGCGATCATGCGATACTCGAACCCTCCCGGGCCTCGCGGCTATCTCGACATCGTTCATCTGACCTATCGGCATTACCTTGCCATGCGGTGGGATCCCGTTCGTTTCTTCAGCCGACTCGGTCGTCGGTACGGCGACCTCTGTCGCTTCACGATGTTCGGCTACTCTTGTTACCTCGTGAACCACCCGCGTTGGATTCGGGAGGTCATGATCCATCACGCCGCCGACGTTGAGAAGTTCTCACGCGTCACCGATGTGCTGCGGCAGGGATTGGGCGAGAGTGTACTTACGACTGAGGCTGAATCATGGCGTGAACAACGACGCAAGCTGCAGCAAGTATTTCGTCGCTCCCAATTGCAGCGCATGGCCGAACTGACGTTGCAAGAGATCGAATGGCGCGCTGATCGATTCCGCACGTCCCGTCCGTTACGCATCGAACGCGTCATGAACGAACTTTTGCAATCGACGATGGCGAGGTTTCTGTTCGGTAGCGATCTGCCCGACGGACAGGCCGTTTCCCGATGTGTGCGCGAGTATTCCGACCGTTTCTATTTGGAGTCGAAGGCGCTGGCGCGTTGGCCCGAGTGGATTCCGACGCGAGCTCAGCGCCGGAAGCGACAATGCCTGGCATTCGTCCGAGCCGAGATCCAAGCCCTCGCAGCACAGCGTGCTGCAAGCCGTGCAGACCGTGACGTGCTGGGAGAACTCTGCGCGACGGCGGCCGGTGCTTCCGACGAGCATCCGGGGGAACGAAATCACGCCCTCGACCAGTTACTCACGCTCTTTGTGGCCGGGTCGCACACGAGTTCCGTGGCGGCCGCGTGGACTTGGTATCTGGTCGCTCGACATCCGGAGGTCCAACAGCGGTTGCGACGTGAAGTCGAAACCGTGACGGGAGGAAGACCGCTGCGAGCGGACGATGTAGAGGCGCTGGAGTATGCGAAAATGGTCGTGCAAGAGTCTCTACGCCTTTATCCGCCGGCCTGGGAACTGTTTGCTCGACGCGTGAAACGACCGCTGCATCTGGCCGGCTATGAGATTCCTCCGGGAAGCCTGATTCTGATTCTGCCGATCGTCACCCACCGAGATGAGCGATTTTTTCCCGATCCGCTCCGTTTCGATCCGGAGCGGTTTGCGCCGGAGCGCGCATCGCAGATCGACTCGTGCGCTTATTTTCCTTTCGGCGTGGGACCACACATCTGTTTGGGAAAGACGATGACGCTCGAGCAGCTACCATTGGTACTCGGTGCCCTGCTGCAGCGATTCGAAATAACTCTTGCCGATGAGCGCCCTGTGGCCACACTCCCACGCGTCAGCTTGCGCCCGCGCGACGATATCGCTCTGATCTTTTCTGAACGCCGTTCTGCGCCGAACCGCCGCACCGACGTTGCTCTGCAGTATCACGGGTAACAATGTCCGTCCTCGCTCGGCGACGTAAACATGTCCGCGTCTCGCAATGGCGCTCGGTGATTCAAGAGGTTGTCATGAAATCCGGGCCGCTCGCAACACGCTCGAAGATGGGACCGACGGCGGCGGGTCTCGTTACACGCTTTACAACGTTCGGAGGTACTCCACGAGATCTCGAAGCTGTCGGCCGTCGAGGGGCGGGACACCGGCCACATCCTCCGGCCGATGATGTTCGCGCAGCAGCGATTCGAGCGAACGGGCTCGCCCGTCGTGCAAATAGCGCAGCCGCAAGGCGACACCTCGGAGACTCGGCGTATTGTAACCCTCATACCGGTCCGACCTGCTTCCCGTTCCCACGTCGTGGATTTGCCCATCGGTCAAATAGGGTCCGGAATGACACTCCGCGCAGCCGGCTCGGCCCTCGTGAAACAGCTTGCGGCCTCGCTCGATAGCTGAGCGGTCTCGAGACGGATCGACGGCGTACGGATTGACCGGCCGTGGCAGTTCGGAAAAGAACGCCAAGAGCGCCGCGACTTCCTGATCGGTCGGAGCCTTTCCTAGCATCGTACTCGTCAAGGACTTGTGCATGGCGGCTCTCAAGTCGGTCTGCCAGCCGTGCCACGTCCACGGGCCGGTGTGCGGCAGATCGTACAAGGAAAGAATCGTTTTGAAGGTGCGCGGTGTGCCGTCGTTGAGCGTATCGGTGACGATCGCGTTCGTGCCTCCGTCCAAGTGGCATGTGTGACAACTATACCATTGATCCAGACTTCGACCGGCATCGAAGAAAATGGCTGCGCCTCGACGCGCTAGCGAGGGCGACTCGGGACCTCCCACGCTGATTTCCGTGGCCACCTGGAACGTCTTCAGGTCAACGACTTGGACCGAGTTTTTCAAATAGTTCGCAACGAAGGCTCGGTCTCCGGAGGGTGTCACGGCCACGCCCAAGGGACGTCCTCCGAGAGGGATTCTCCGGAACCGGCTTATGTCGGGGATCAACCGAGCGTCCATGTGGTCGGTTGCCGCATACTCGCGCCACGGCAGGCGCTTCCTCAAGAGATTCGCACCACTTCCCGTTTTCGACGGATCGCTGCTCGGACCTGGAGTGCTCCGCCGGCTCGAACGATGTCCGAACCAAAGCAATTCGTGGGTTCCCGCCGCCGTGACCACGAGTTCTCCGCTCGCCGGTCCCACCCATGCCATGTCGGCCACGTCCGCGACGGCGCGACCGCGCTCGTCGAGCGTCAAGACGCGGCGGGGGACGGACGGATCGAGCGGGATTCGCCCGAGCCGGCTTCCCCACACCCATCCCCGACGAATGTTGGCCTCAGTGATCGGATTGGCCCGATAGACCATCCAAGGCAACCAGACCTCGGCCCCGTCCGGCGTGAAAAGCGGCTGGCCTTGGTTGAGGGCTCGGAACGATCGGCGTTCCACGTTTCCGGTGGTCAGGTCGACCAGGGCGATTCCTTGGGCCCCAGCCAGAGTCACGGCCAGTTGGTTTCCTCGAGGGGCGATCGCCAGCCGCTCGGGCCACGACCCCACGGAGACGTGTCGCAGCGACTTGCCCGTTTCGCCATCCAGTTCCACGATCCTTCCGGCCGCTCGCTGGGCCACCCACAGGGACTGTCGCGAAGCATCCCATGCCATGTCCCAGGGATGGTATCCGAGTTGGACCTGTTGAACGATTTCGAGCCGACCGGAGCGCAACACGAGTTTCGCCACCGTTCCGCTGTCCCGGCAGCTGACCCACACCTCCCGGCCGTCTCGTCCCACTTCCAAGGCAACGGGATAGTTGCCTACCGCCACTTCATCGACGACGTGGCCTTTTTTCACGTCGATGAGCGACACCGTACCGCTGGTTTGGTTGGCACTGACCATCCAGCGGTCTCCCGACAGCAGAACTACATCGACAGGAGACCGATCATGAGAAGCGGCTTGGACCGACGCGGCTCCGATATGCGTGGCAACGCTCAGAAAAGCGACGATTCGGATCAAAAGGTGCGGACCATACATGGGCGCTGGACAACGGAAAAAACAGGAGCCACGGGCCGACCGGGTTAACGGGGCCACGCTCGACCGGCAGGGAGTCATGGGGATCGCCTCCAATATATCAGGATGGTCCCGCGCAGCCCAGCTCGCGGCCCGTGCGACTCGAATCGGCCTCGCCCGAGTACGGCCCTGCGTTGACGCTTTTTCCAGCAGGCTGATATAATCGCCGTCGACTGGGGGCCGAGACGATCCACTTTATTCCAGCGAGGGCGATCATGGCGACCGCAACGGAACACAAGATTTACGATGAGATTACGCAGTGCATCGGCAACACACCGCTGGTCAAGTTGCGGCGCATTACTAAGGGCTGCGAAGCGACTGTCGTCGCCAAGTTGGAGAACATGAATCCCCTATGGAGTGTGAAGGACCGCATCGGCCGGGCGATGATCGACGCCGCGGAACGCGATGGCAAGATCGGAGCGGACACGGTCATCATCGAACCGACCAGCGGCAACACGGGGATCGCGCTGGCCTACGTCTGCGCAGCCCGCGGATACCGGCTGATCGTCACGATGCCTGAGAGCATGTCGATCGAGCGGCGAAGGTTGCTCAAGGCGCTGGGAGCCGAGATTGTGCTGACGCCGGCAGCCGAAGGGATGCCGGGCGCCGTGCGCAAAGCGACGGAACTTGCCGAGTCGAATCCCAACTACTTTATGCCTCAACAGTTCAAGAACCCCGCCAATCCCGAAATCCACCGCAAAACGACGGCTGAAGAGATCTGGCGGGACACTGAGGGCAAGATCGACATCTTTGTCGCCGGTGTCGGGACGGGAGGAACGATCACGGGCGTATCGGAGGTCATCAAGTCGCGGAAGCCGGAAGTCAAGTCGTACGCCGTCGAACCGGCGAACAGCCCGGTCATCTCGCAGCGCAAACGAGGCGAGGAGCTCAAGCCGGGCAAGCACGGCATCCAGGGAATCGGCGCCGGTTTCATCCCCGACGTCCTGAACGTCGATATCATCGACGACACAATCCCCGTCAAGGACGAGGACGCGATGGCCACCGCGCGACGTTTGGCGACCGAGGAAGGCATCTTCTGCGGGATCAGCAGCGGAGCCGCCTGCTGGGCTGCCTTAGAGGTTGCCAAGGATCCGGCCAACGCAGGTAAACTGATCGTCGTCGTCCTTCCCGATTTGGGCGAGCGTTATCTCTCCACCCAGCTCTATCCGGACTGAGAGGCGGTAACAGGACTCCCGGCCCAAGCCATACACCCGAAGATGAGAACAACTACCGGCGAGTCTTGTTGCACGATCGAAAACCCCTTCCCACCTGACAGCGGCGAACGACCGGCGGGCGGCGTGATGGAAGCGAAGCGAGCGCCCGTTTCTTCGTCAGAGGCGCCGCACTATCGAGGAATCCGAGTACCATGACCGAATGTGCCGGACGGCGTGCGCTCATCACCGGCATCACCGGACAGGCCGGCTCATACCTTACCGAGTTCTTGCTCGAGAAGGGTTACGAAGTCCACGGCATCATCCGGCGCACGAGCACGTTCATCACGGAGCGGATTCGGCACATCTGCGACGCTCCGGACACCCTAACGCAACGACTGCGTCTCCATTACGGCGACCTCTCGGACGCCTCCGGTCTGACCCACATCGTGCTCGAGACCGAGCCTGACGAGATTTACAACCTGGGAGCGCAAAGCCACGTCCGCGTTTCCTTCGACCAACCACTCTACACCGTCGACATCGTCGGCCTGGGAGCGCTGCGGATGCTCGAAGCGGCTCGGTTGCTCCAGCAGCACAAAGAGGTCCGCTTCTATCAGGCTTCTTCGAGCGAAATGTTCGGCAAGGCGGCCGAGGTACCTCAGCGCGAGACGACACCGTTTCATCCTCGTAGTCCCTACGCGTGCGCCAAGGTTTTCGCCTACCACCAAACGGTCAATTACCGGGAAGCGTATGGCCTGTTTGCGTGCAACGGCATCTTGTTCAACCATGAGTCGCCTCGGAGAGGTGAGACGTTCGTGACCCGGAAGATCACGCGCGCCGCCACTCGCATCCGCGAAGGGCTCCAGGACAAACTCCTTCTGGGAAATCTCGATGCCAAACGGGACTGGGGCTATGCGAAGGACTACGTCGTCGCCATGTGGAAGATGCTCCAGCAGGATACCCCGGACGATTACGTGATCGCGACCGGGGAGTCCCATTCGGTGCGGGAGTTCTTGGAACTGGCGTTTGCTCGTGTGGGATTGGACTGGCACGACTACGTCGAACTCGATCCGCGGTATCTCCGTCCCTCGGAAGTCGATCTTCTCGTGGGGGATCCTTCCAAGGCGGAACGCGTCCTCGGTTGGAAGGCGACTACCGGCTTCGAGGAGCTGGTTCACATCATGGTCGATGCCGACTGGGAACTGGCACGCCAGGAGGCGGCCGCTCATGCGTCCTCGGAACCACGTCCCTCATGAGCCGGAGCTCTGAATCTGGAAGACCGGCCGTCTTTCGAGCTACAATAAAAGGAACGGAGATTCGATCCTCGGACGGGCAGCGAAGTCGGGCACGTCAGGGTGGCTGGAGCCTTCGATGTCCGGGATCTCCGTCGTGTTCCGTCTCCTCCAAGGACTGTCGGTATGGAAATCCGTTCACTTCGCCTCCGGGTTCGTTGGCTTTCCCTCCTCGCGGCGTTGTTGCTCGGAGGCATCACTTTTGGCCTGAAGGCAGACAATCCCGCTTCGAAGCGCCGAGCCAAGGCACCTTCCTTTGATCCTCAACAGGTCTCGGCCACGTTCTTTCCCGACGTCTTTTCGGTGTTGCAGGGCGAGCGTCCGAAGCTGGGCGAGGCTTCTGGCGGCGCGTCGAAGACGCCAGGAGTACCGACTTCGGGCGAAGGCGCGTCTCCGGCAGGCTCAGTCGTATGGGACGATCTTATTTCGCCCACGTCGCTGGAAGATGAAGTCAAGTCGCTAAAGGTGGCATTGAACCAATCGGTGACGACTCCCACACAGTTTCGCAGCCGCGGTTATCGTTCGGCACGCCGCGAGTTCACGCTCTTGAATATGCTTTTCTGGATCATCGAGCACTATCGGGGCGACGTGCGGTGGAAGAACGATGCGATGGCCGTGCGACAGAAGTTTGGCAGTGTGGCGGGAAACTCCAAGGCGGGAGGCAACGAGCAGACATATGCTCAAGCCAAGCAAGCCAAAGAGCTGCTGGATCGGTTGATCCGCGGTGAGCGGGCGGGCGTCGAGCCGAACAAGGACGAGGAAGTCTCGTGGGAGCCAGTGTCGCCACGGCGGCCGTTGATGCAGTGGCTCGAAAAGCGCTTCGAAGCCAACTTAAAGGCGTGGACGAGCAATGACAAGGAGTTTCAGTCGAACAGTGAAGAGTTGCTGCGAGAAGCGGAACTCGTTGCTGCCATTGCTCAGTTCTTCATGGAAGAAGGGATGGATGATGCAGACGACGAGGAATACCGCGCCTTTTGCGAGTCGATGAAGGCTGGCGCTCTGGCCGTCGCTTCGGCAACCAAGAACGGCGACCTGACCGGCGCGCAGAGAGGTGTCGGCGAAATCTCGAAGGCGTGTTCCAATTGCCACGAATCCTACCGCTGACGCATCCCCAGCACAGGGAGCGTTACGGGTGTGTCATCGAGCGGCCACAGCACGTCGGGAAGTTCCACGCGATCTGGCTGCTCGCGCCGCTCCCAATGCCACTCTTTGCCCGTCATGGGGCTGTGTATCTTGGCTTGAGGTTCCCCGAGTGCCGCGGCGATCGTCCATCGAAGCGCCTCGGTGAGCTCTCGGTCGAGAGCTTGCCATCGGACAAGGTGGCGCACGTCCGGTAGCAGGTACTCGGCCGCGAACCACGGGTAACTCGTCGAACCGGACAGACGTCGGAGCTCGGCATCGATGGAGTCGAGCGTCTTCTCGCGCTGGGGATACGGCTGCTCCGACTCGTCAATGATCCGCCGCATCGTCTTGAGGTAATAGAGTTCATCTTCGTCCAACTGCGTGGCGATATGAATCGCGAACGGCTTGAGGCGACCTTGCCGGCGGAGTTCTTCGAGCTCTTGGCGAGTCAGTAGGGACATCCAGTATCCGGCTCGCAGCAATTCATACGTGTGCAGACCGACGGCGCGATCACCCAGGAGCGCCCGGCGATCGGCCGGCCACTGTCGGAGCTGCCGGTCCAACACGGCGGCGACGGTTTGCGCCGATTCAGGAGTGACGCCGGGACTACTCAGTAGGCTTTGGGCGCAGCGAAGCCACTCGATCCGGCCTCGAGCCGCCGCCGCTCGAGGCACCGCATGCGGCAGCGACGCCAGCGCTTCCAGCCAGCGCCCTCCGGTTTCCCACGCGACGAGGGCTCGAGGCACATCGCCTTCCATCACAGCGATCGCCGCGTGCAGACACTCCAGCCGTGCCAAAGCACGCACGAGATCGACATGGGAGAGGTCGGCCAGCAGTCCGTGATCGACGGGGACATGCAGTCCGAAATCGGGCTGGACGAGAATGGCCTCGGCTTCGCTGCGCACCTTTTGCCATT
>WFWZ01000262.1 GCA_015490875.1 Planctomycetaceae bacterium | reverse complement strand
CGGGCGAAAGGGCCGCTCGAGATCGAGTTGCTCGAGGTGGAACTCCCCGAGGCGCTGAAAGTCAGCATGACAGGAACGTGTCAGCTACATCGTCCCGAGCGACCATTCGCGTTAGAAGGGACGCTCGCATACGACTGGGAGTCTCTCGACCCCTATTGGCCTCCGTCGTGGAAACTTCACGGTAGAGGAAAAGGAACGCACCCCATCAAGTGTGAAGGACGGTGGCCGGGCAGTGGCAGCTGGGCGGAAGCTGTTCGGCGGGACTGGATGGCGCTGACGACCGTTTCATGGGATGCATTGGCGATCGGAGCGTTGGAGATGGGACCGGCCAAGGTCGCCGTCGGCTATCAGCGCGGGATGGTGACGACCGAGCGGATCGATACGACCTTGGGTACCGGACGCATTTCCGTTCGGCCATGGTTTGACGCGCGCACACAGCCGCCGCATCTTCGTTTCGATCCGCCGGCCCGTCTGACAGACGTGCGACTGACACCGGAGATGTGCCGCGGTTGGATCCAATACGCGATCCCGCTCCTGGCCGACGCCACGTCGGCCGAAGGGGAACTCTCCGTCGAAGCCGAACGCTTCGACTGGCCGATCGGAAATGCTTCGGCGGCCGACATGGAAGGGAAGCTCGAGATTCGACACGCTCGCGTCGGTCCGAGCGAACCGGTACGTCAGATGTTGGCTGTGTTCGATACGGTAGCCAAGCTTCAAGGGCGCGGTGGCGTGGATCCTCGTCGGCAAACGTGGCTCGAGGTTCCGCAGCAGACGATCGCCTGGAAGGTGCGACGCGGCCGCGTTTACCACGATCCGTTGAAGATGAAGATTGGGGAACTCGAGTTGACCAGTCGGGGTTCCGTCGGACTTGACGAGACCCTCGATGTCGTTCTTTCGGTCCGGATCCCCGACCAATGGCTCGATGGCCGGCCGCTCCTGGCGTCGCTGCGCGGCCAGACGCTCGTCTTTCCCATGCAAGGAACGCTCGACCGGCCTCGGATCAGCTCCGACGCTCTGAAGGTCATCCGGGATCGGTTGATCGAAAGTGCCGGCGAAGAATTGTTCCGCAGCGGCCTGGAGCGTCTCTTCGGAAGTGGCCGATAAGATGCCGCATCGGAGCTATTCGGGCGGGGCGAAACCGCGACGCATCGTGTTCTCGGTGATCGTCTTGGGCAGGACATATTGCAGTAGATAGTCCTGTCCTCCTGCCTTGCTGCCGATCCCCGACAGCTTGAAGCCGCCGAACGGCTGTCGTCCCACCAACGCCCCGGTGATACCTCGGTTGAGATAGAGATTCCCCACTTCGATTTCCCGGCGGGCTCGATCGAGGTGCGCGGGGCTGCGCGAGTAGATGCCGCCGGTCAGCGCATAATCGACTCCGTTGACGATCCGAAAAGCCTCGTCCAAGTCGCTCGCCTTCAAGACCGCAAGTACTGGTCCGAAGATTTCCTCCTGGGCCAAACGGGCTTCGGGCGAGATATCGGCAAAGATATGTGGCCCGACATAATAGCCTCGCTTGGCGAAATCGCCGACGTCGACACCAAGTACTTCTCGACCTTCTTCGCGGCCAATCGCGATGTACTCCAGGATGCGGTTGCGCGCTTCCTCGTCGATCACCGCAGAGACGATCGTGGCGGGCTCTTCGGCCGGCCCGACCGGCAGCGATCGGGTCGCCTCCGTAAGGCGATGCAAGAATGCGTCGTAGACGTCCTCGAGGACGACGACCCGGCTGCAGGCCGAACACTTCTGTCCTTGGAATCCAAACGCACTGTAGACGACCCCGGCGACCGCTTCGTCCAAGTCGGCATCCCGATCGACGACGATTGCGTTCTTGCCACCCATCTCGGCAATCACCTTCTTGACGAACTTGCACGACCGGCCCGACACGGCGGCGGCTCGCGCATGAATGGCCAGGCCCACGTCGCGCGATCCGGTGAAGGCAATGAGGTGCACATGAGGATGCTCGACAAGGGCAGCGCCGACCTCCTCACCACGCCCAGGCAAGTAGTGCAGAACGCCGGGGGGGATGCCGGCTTCGAGTCCCAACCGCATCAGATGGGAGGCGATGACCGAAGACTGTTCTGCCGGCTTCATGATGGCAGCATTTCCCGTGGCCAGGGCGGCCGCTGTCATACCGGTCAAGATGGCCAATGGGAAGTTCCACGGAGCGATCACGGCGGCGATGCCTCGAGGCAGATAAACGAAGCGATTCTCTTCCCCGGGCACGTCCGCTCCGTGACAAGATGCCAGACGCTGAGCCTCCTGAGCATAGTACTCGCAAAAGTCGATTGCCTCACACACATCGGCCGTCGCTTCTCGCCACGGCTTGGCCGACTCGAACACTTCCCACGCGGCCAGTTCGAAGAACTCCTTCCGCATCAAGTCGGCCAGTCGCCTCAGTCGTTCCGCTCGCTCGGCAGCCGGTCGGCGACTCCAATCCCGCTGTGCAGCGCGAGCGGCCTCGACGGCCTGATCGGCGTGCGCCGCTTCGGCAGAGGCGGTCGTACCGACTTCGACCGCGAAGTCATAAGGGATGACCGAGACGATCCGGTTGGACGTTTCGGTGGGATTGCCGTTGATCACGAGCGGACAGTGGCAGCCGAGCTTTTGGCGGACGCGCTCGATCGCCGACCGCATGGCATCTCGGTTGGCTTGAATCGAGAAATCGACATGAGGCTCATTGGCGAACGTCGCGGGGCAGGATCCGGGAGGTGCGTCGGTCATGAGCAGGGTCATCCTCGAGGTGCTGGGGAAGCGCGTCGGGAGCGGGAACGGTTTCCGTCTTGTTTGCCGACTTGAAGGGGATCGCGTAGCAGGAGTTCGACGGGTGTCTGTTCGTAGAGTCCGGCTCGGAGGAAGGAATCGTTCGACGTGTTTTCGAGAAGTCGGCGCACGAGGTAGGCCATGCCGGGGATCAGTTCTCCGTAAGGCATGTAGACGCGCACACGGTAGCCCCGTTCCGCCAAAGCCCGTTTCTCCACGTCGGCCATTCCGTAAAGCATTTGGATTTCAAAGCCGCTGGCCGGAAGGTCGAGCACTTGGGCGGTCGCCAACCCGTGCGCGATCGAACGGATATTGTGGCTTGCGAGCGCCGGCCGCAGGTACTCGATATGTTGCATCACATAGCGGGTCGCCCGTTCGAAGGTGGCGTCGGACTGCCACTTCTGTTGGAAGACGGGAATCGGCCAATGTTCGGCACGAGCGTGCACGGTTTCGTAGTCCCAATAGGCTCCCTTGACGATGCGCACCCAAACGGGGGTGCCCCGTTCGCGAGCCCACAGAGCCAGCTCATGCAGATCGTGCAGAGCGCTCTTGAGGTAGCACTGGATGACGATGCCCACGTCGGCGGTCTCCCGGAACTCGTCTTCCATGAGAATCGTCTTGAAGATGTGCAGCGTGAGGTCCTTCTTATCGAAGGACTCCATGTCGACATTGATGAAGGCCTGGTGCTCTTTGGCGATGCGGAGCAATTGCCGAAACCGTTCCCCTGCCCGCTGCATCACGCCTTCGGGGTCGATGGCATCGAAATGGCAGTCGAGTGCCGAAAGTTTGATGGAGAGATTGAAGCGGGGGAGCGCACCGAGCACGTCTTGATCGAGTTGTTCGACGGTCGGCCATTGATTGACGGTGGGTGCCACGTTCTCGATCAAGTCGACGTAGGCCCGAAAGTACGCTTCCGCTTCGGCTTCGCTGATGACGGCTTCTCCGAGGATGTCGAGCGTGAAGGCCTGTTTTTGGCGGCGGGCACGGCGAGCCGACCGGAGTACCTGTTCGGTGGTGCTTCCGGCGATGAATCGTCGGGCGAAGTCGGAGGAGGCGAGTCGGGCGGCGCGTGCCAGGAGCGCGCGCGTCACGCGGGTGTTGCGGCTGGCGCGGAGCAGGCCGCGGAGCCACCAGGGAAGGGCGTCGGGAACTCGATCCAGATACTCCAGAAGGTGACCGGCGACCTCTTCATTGGACCGGAGCATCGGCAGGACATCGACGAAGCGGAAGAGTTCCACCTTGAGTCGTTCGTCGCGCATCGCCCACGCCATGATCCGGTCATCCCACCAGCGGCGTTGCCAGATGCGAGCTCGGTCAGCTCGGAAGCGAGCGAAGAGTTCCCGACCGATCTGTTCCGTTGCTTCCTCGATACGGGCCAGCTGCTCCGGCCGGAGATCGGCTTCCCAAGGGGGCAACAGCGGTGGCGAGGATGCAGCGACCATCCGTCGGGTTCCCCTCGGCTACTGGGACGACGGCGTCTGGCTCTGCAGGTACTCCCACTCCTCCCGTTGTCGATAGTACTCCCTCAACCGCTTCAGTTTGAAATCCTCGGGGAAGGGGAGATCGAGTTGACGGAGGACGAGCTCGTAATTGTCGAGGGAGGGCTTGAGATCCTCAGCCATGATGTCGGTAATCAGCTCCGGATGAGCGTCAAAGATGACGGCCCATCGGTCCCATGCTTCGTCGTAGAGCTTCTTTGCCTCTTCGGGGTTGCCATTCGCCTTTGCCTCGTCGGCCTTGCGCACCAGCCTTCGGGCCTCGGCCGTGTTCTTCTGTTGCTCGATGTCTGCCCGCTTCATCCAGTATTCGTAGTTGATGGTGGCACGTTCGTTGTCGATGCGGCGAGCCAACTTTCGTTTGTCGTCGATTCTGCGCATCAATTCACGCCCGCGCACCTTCTTCTCTTCCGGTAGACGCTCGACAACCTCCGCGTCGCCGACGAAGATTTCATCTCCGAGCAGCTTGTCGCGCATTGCCATCACGAGCTCGTGTTGCTCGGCCGTTCTCTGGCGAGGCGGTGTCGCCAGGGCTTCCCGTTCCTCGGGAGTCAATTTTGCTCGCTTCTCTTCCCGGATCTTCTCCCTCAAACCGGGTGCAAGTTCATCGAGTTGTCGTACGAGATCGTTGATTTCGTCGACGAGTCGGTCCAAGTCGTTCAGGCGGATGATGAGTCCGTCATACAAGGCGAGCTCCCGGTTGCCGAACGCACTGAACTCCCGGTGGCCCCATCCCCACGCTTCGCGAGTTGTATCACCTGGCAGTAATTCTTCCGTGATGGCTTGAGCGTAATTGAGGATCTGCTTCGGGGGATCGTGGTAGAAGAGCGTGGCACTACGTTTCCGCTTGGTGATCGTTTCCGATTCTTCACTTTGTCGCATCCATTGCACCGGGATTCCCGCCACATCAACGTCGATCGCTCGCAGATACCACAGTCTTCCCATGAGCCAGTTATCGGGCTTGCCGCCGACACCGCGAGCCTCATCGACGTTGACGTATTCATTGAGTTGCACGTGGAAGTCGACGTCGTCTCGAAAGAGCTCGCGGTATTCCTTCTTCTCGTCAGCGGTACCGATTTTGTATCCGGTGAACCAGCCGAGCGACCACAAGAGTCGCGGATTGTGCCGGTTGTAGCGCGTGCCTGTCATCAGGAACTCGATGCCTCGCTTGAGCCACAGATACCGATGTTCGTAGTGGTC
This sequence comes from Planctomycetaceae bacterium, assembly GCA_015490875.1. Lineage (GTDB taxonomy): Bacteria > Planctomycetota > Planctomycetia > Pirellulales > Pirellulaceae > S141-3. The sequence goes on along the minus strand of WFWZ01000262.1, from coordinate 24,956 downwards.
GAATTCCTTGGCCACGTTGTAAGACACGTTCCAGGCCTGGTAATCCCAGACGGAAATGTAGTGAGGCTGCAAGCGCCGGAGAGTGTTGAGCGTGGCGGCGAGTTTGTCCCAGTTCTCTTTTTCGTGATACTCGTCGGCTCGCTGCCACAAGATCCACGAGGCGATTCCGCGCAACCCCAGTGTCGCCAACTTCATGGTCTGACTTGCCGGGTCGATCTCGCCCAGCTCGGCCGGAGACAGCCCCATTTCGTGCCGCATCTGCGCCAGTGTTCCGCCACTTTGCAGCCGGCCGCTCTCATCTCGAACTTCGGGACGCCCCAACCAGAAGAGCGGAAAGAGCAGCAGCACGATGCCGACCAGATAAGCGACTTTGCGATAGAGCACATTGCGAGCGTTCATCCGGCGACCTCACGGCTCTTCAAGAAGAAGTATCCCAAAACCGAAAAGACGCACAGATATCCTGCCGCAGCGACACCGAACTTGGCTACGATCGCCCAAGGAATATCGTAGTTGTACGCCACGAACTCGGTCATCTGCGAAATATGTTTGAAACTCGGCAGAAGCGCTGCGAAGACGTAAAGCATTTGAGCGAAGACCCAGTCCAGCGTCTTGATCACCCACTCGAGCCATGGCCACTTGAGTTCGAGCGGCACCATGAGATTGTCCTGGCGGACGATGCGGATCAGAGCCTCGAGCGGTCCTCCGCCGTAAAGCTCGTTCTTGGCCATCTTCTCGATAAAGGCGCTTTGGTAGCCGACGATGAACGTGACGACGGTCGCCAGCAGCGCGACGGGGCTCTTCAGCAGCGTGCTGAACATGACCGTCAACGCGATGATCGTCACCATCTGCAGCCAGATGATGGCGAATCCTTTCAGGAAGTTCACACTGAAATAGCCATCCGGCATCCGAATGTAAACGTCCGGCGCGGCGACGCCGAAGTATTGCGCACTGTCGTCGCACTTGATCTTGATGACCAGACGGCCGTCGGCGATCAGGTCCTTGAACAGGTCGAGTGTTTCCGACGAACGGCCGGTTGGGCGGTAACGTTCGAGCTTCCGGGGGAGGTAGAGCAGCTGTTCTTGGAACTCCTTCGCCTCGAATGGAATCGGCCCCCCTCTGAGATTCTTGGTGGGATCGGGATGTTCTACGAAGAGAACCCCCCGTATCGGCTTTTTGACCTCGCCGACGTAGGTCCGAAAGACTCTCAAGTTGAGCGCCAAGACGATGCGGCCATCCGGAAAGTCGGCCTCGCGGACATTGTCGAACGTCCAGATGGCCGCCTGCTCGGTCCCCCCTTCGATGTAGGAACGGTACTCCCAGACATAGCCCACGTTGACGCCCTTGCGCGCGGGCTTTCCCTCTCGGTCGAGGAACCGGAGCCGCCCGAACTTCGGGACACGGGCAATGAGGTGGTCTCGGGGAGGCGAGAAGACCACCGTTCCGTCCTCGAGTCGCCGCACGGAGTGCCAATGCTGATGGACGATATCGGTCGATCCCTGTCCGTCCGATTCGAGCGTGAACTTGTGGCGATGGTGGCGGTCGAGTGTCGTGACGCCCTGCCAGCGACGTTCCCCGTCGGGGCCTTCCGTCGCCTCGAGTGCGCCATCGACCGCATGCGTATGCCGCATCCCGCGGACGACGAAGACATAACTGACCACTAGCATTCCCGCCAAGATGAGCGTGCCGATCGCGGTGAATCCCAGGATCCGGCCCAGGACGATTTCCGATGCTCGAACCGGCTTGGTGACGACGGTATAGATCGTGCGGTGGGCGATGTCGGAGGGAAGGCTGAAAACACTGACGAAGAGGGCAAGGAAGAGGACCAAGAAAGTGGTCGTCGTCAACACGAAGCTGAGATAGAGTCGGGCTGGATGCTCACTCTTGGTGTCGAGGAAGAAACCCGCGAATAGAAACATGATCGCAAAGACGACGAAGACGACCAGAACTTTTCGTCGAATGGCCTCCTTCATGGCCACGCGCGCGATGGCCACCGTTCGGCGGAGGGAAAAGTAGCGGAAGTCGTGAGCGAAGGCCGTGCCGATGCCACGTGCCACGGCAATCGCGCCTTCGATCGGGCCATATCGAACCGCCGAGACGATGTAACCGACGACCACTCCGACGAAAGAGAGCACGGGGACCGCGATCAGGGCCAAGATGACAGCATGCCCGATCCACGTGTAAAACGGTTCAAAATCGCGAAGATCGATTTCCATAGCGCGTCTTGACGGGAAGAGTGACGAAACGCGAGCAGCTTACCGAGGCTCGGAAGACTGGTGGATGGCCCCCGGTGCCCGCTTGCCCGGCCGTTCCTCGCTCTCCCGCACAATTTTCATGAACAAGTCCTTCAGCGTGCTCGTCGCCCGCGATTCGTGTACGATCTCCGATCCGTATTTCGCCACGAGGGCCTCGAGTTCGCGCCGTCCCTCCTCCGGCAGCTCCTTGATCCGCAAATCGACTTCATCGCGAATCGTCAGCAGGTCGCTCAATCTTCCCTGCTCCTTCAATTCCCCGTTGTACAAGATGGCGACTCGGTCGCACACGTCCTGGATGTCGGGAAGCAAGTGGCTGCACATGACGACCGTCTTTCCACGGGCCTTCAATTCCAGGATCATCTCCTTCATGTCGTCGGTCCCCAACGGATCGAGGCCCGTGGTCGGTTCATCGAGCAACACCAGATCGGGGTCGTTGATCAGCGCCTGGGCCAACCCGATACGGCGCGTCATGCCCTTGGAGTACTCTTTGAGAGGACGTCGGCGAGCCCAGTTGAGCTTCACCATGTCGATCAATTCGTCGATCCGCTCTCGGCGCTGCGCGGCCGACATGTTGAACAAACGGCCGTAAAAGTCGAGTGTTTCTTCGGCGTTGAGAAACTTATAGAGATAGGACTCCTCCGGGAGGTATCCGATGCGCTCGTTCTTGCGAGCGTCCGTGGCGTCTTTGCCGAAGACGAGTGCCCGCCCGCTTGTGGGAAAAAGAAGCCCCAGAATCAGTTTGATCGTCGTCGATTTGCCGGACCCGTTGGGACCCAGCAGCCCGAAGATCTCGCCCGGTTGGATCTTCAAGTCCAGCGCCCGGACCGCTCGGACCTTTTCGCGACCCCAAAAGTCACGAAAAACCTTGGTCAAGCTTCGCGTCTCGATCACTGGCTGACCAGACGCCGACGCGGTCGCCTCGGTCTCAGGTGCAACGTCGGTTGCCATGACACATCTCGCTGAAAAGTTGAGTTGTCTTCGACCGGGCCGCCACCCTCGAAGTGGGAATACGCCCCCGGCCGGCACGACGGCCGACCATGCCTACGCAGCCATCCCGTTGTGAGTTCGCCCGGAATGATACTCGGCCGCGCGCCCCCGCCGACGGGGAGCCGCACACGTGGCGATGAACGAGGCTCAACTGCCCCCTCCAGCATGATTGCCCCGCCAAGTGGGAAAGGTCTAGTATAAGTCCCGGCCGGCACGCTGGCAACGCTCAAGCCTCGGCCTTCCTCTTTACTATGGCATCCGGCAAAGCGACCATGAAGGCACCCCCTCGCGCCGAAGAATACCTCGAAGCCGTACGCTACCTTTATCGGCGCATCAACTACGAGCGTCAGGCTCCCGTTCCCTACCAAAGCCGGTATTTCAAGCTGGACCGCATGCGCCGGTTGCTCCAGCTTCTCGGCGACCCGCACCAAGACCTCCGCCCGATTCACATCGCCGGCAGCAAGGGAAAGGGATCCGTTGCCACACTGATCGCCTCCGCCCTCCAGGCAAGCGGATACCGTACCGCCCTTTTCACGAGTCCCCACCTCGAGCGGCTTGAAGAGCGACTGATGGTCGACGGCCACCCCTGCTCGGCGGAAGCCCTTGTCGAGTTGTTGGCCATCGTCCGTCCCGCCGTTGATCGACTCGACCAGTCCGCCACTTCTGAGTGGGAACGTCCGACCTTCTTCGAAATCGTCACCGCTCTGGCCATGCTCCACTTTCGGCGTTGCCAAGTCGACGCCTGCGTGCTGGAAACAGGATTGGGGGGACGACTCGATGCGACCAACGTCTGTACCCCCTCGGTTTCCGTGATTACCAGCATTAGCCGAGACCACACGAGGCAGCTAGGAGAAACGTTGTCCGAGATCGCTGGCGAAAAGGCCGGCATTCTCAAGGCGCGTGTTCCCGCCGTCACCGGCGTCGTCGAGCGCGAGCCGCTGGCCGTGATCGAGGAGACGAGTCGCCACTTGCACTCGCCCCTGTGGCGGCGCGAGCGGGAATTCACCATCGAGTCGCTCGGTACCACGCCGGAAGGAACCTCCTTTCGCTACCGTGACGACCGCGGTGTTCTCGAAATGACGATCCCTCTCATGGGGCGTCATCAGGCGATCAACGCGGGCGTTGCCCTGGCCGCGTTGCGGCTATGGGAGAGTCAGACGCAAATGCGTCACTCGGCAACGATCGACTGGTCGCGCGTCCGCCGTCGCTGGGCCGACGTTCGCTGCCCCGCCCGCGTGGAAGTCGTGCGGCATCAACCGACGGTCGTCCTGGACGCGGCTCACAATGACGCTTCCGTCCGAGCGCTCCTCGAGACCCTCGAAGAAGCCTTCCCTAGGCGGGCGTGGGTCGTCCTCTTCGCCACAAGCGCCGACAAGGATGCTCCGGCCATGCTGCGGCAACTGGGGCCCTTCGCCCGCCAACTCATCCTGACTCGGTTTCTCAGCAACCCCCGCGCTGCCGACCCCCGTGAACTGCGAGAAGCCTTACGTGACTCTCATCCCGCTTTGGCCGCGTCTTGCCGTGTCTCTGGCGATCCTCGGCAAGCCTGGAAGTGGGCGTTCGAGTCCGCGTGTGCGAACGACTGGTCGATCTGTGTGGCGGGCTCGTTCTTCCTTGCCGCCGAACTGCGGAAGACGATCTGCTCGGAGGCAGGACCAGCTGAGGCACCCGGGAGCAATGACTCTTCCGGATCGGGCTGGACGCGCCCCCCCGACAACTGATACGCTGAAAGCACCTGGGGTGCATGCGTCCATGGAGACGCCCCGCCGCGATTGCCCCCTCTCCGCTTCGCCCAGCGCGGAGTCTTCCGCCGGCCCGCCACCATCGTGATGTGCGCTGGGTGAACCGCGACGGTATGGGAAGGCCGCCACTAGGCGATCGCGCGGCGATATCGTACCAGCCAAACGCGCAGAAAACCGGAGGGACAAGACTTTATGGCCAAAGAAGAAGCCTTGGAAGTAGAAGGTGTCGTCACGCAGGCGCTAGCCAACACTCGGTTTCGAGTCCAGCTCGACACAGGCAATGAAGTGTTGGCTCACGTGGCCGGGCGCATGCGCAAGCACTTTATCCGGATCGTACCTGGCGACCGCGTCCGCGTCGAGTTGTCTCCTTACGACCTGACAAAGGGACGGATCACGTATCGGGAACGCTAGGAAAACCACGGCGCCGCTTCCTTGGGTCCTCGCTTCTTCCCAGGCCAAGTCCGAGTGTCTTGTCGCTTGCGACTGTCCCTTTGAAACCATCGCCTCGTCTCCAGAGGTAATGACTCGTAACCCGGGTGCTGATTCCGTCTCCCGCATTCCTGCTTTCGATTGAGGACGTTCTCATGCTGGGAAGACCCTCTACGGCACTCCCGGTCCTTCTGTGGATGTTCGTCCTCGGAGGACTGGTTCCTCGCGTTTCGGCCCAGCAAGTCTCTCGCGATGATCCTCGACCCGTTGCCGTCCTGGCGATCGCCAATGCCGACCGGCTCCTCAGTGACGCCTCTTTCCTCGCCCAAGAAATGGCTGGCCCAGGGGCTCAAGGAGCTCTCCTGTTTGCCGGCGCTTGGCTCCAGGGTGTCGACCGTACACGGCCGCTCGGCGTCCTTTTTTATCTCGAGGACCAGGGGCCTCGGGGCATCGGATTTCTCCCTGTGCAAGAGTTTGAACGGCTTCGCAAACGGATCTCGGAAAAACTGGGCGAGCCCGAGGATACGGGAAGTGACATCTTCTGTTTTCGGCTTGGGGGCCAGACTGCTGTCTACTACAGGCACGTCGACCCGTGGGTCTTTATCGCTGATGCGCGACATCGCTTGACACGCGTTCCGCCCGACCCCGTGAAATATGTCGGTGACTGGATGGACGACGCCACCGTGGCTCTCCACTTCGATCTGACGGCTCTCTCCAAAGAAACGCGAGCCGAAGTCGACGAGTTGGTTGCAGAGTATGTCCAAGCGTTGAACGACTTGCCGGCCAGTCGGGGAATCGGAGCGTCTTCTCGCCGCAAACTTCAGGAACTCCAGTTGCGAACGATCCAACGATTCGTCCGTCGCGCCGAATCATGGACGCTGGGGTTTCGAACCGACAGAAAGAACCAGCGTCTGAGTTGCCACCTGACCCTGGTGCTGGGCCCCGACAGCGAAGAAGACTCGTCTGAAAATCGTTCCGGCAGTCACAACGTCGCAGATGCAGGTGTCCTCGCGCTGCGTCAGACCGACGCCGCTCTCACTTTCTTCAGCCGCTACCAGCTCAACACGTCCGACCGGCAAACGTGGAAAGAGGTGGTCACCCTGGTCCAAGGAGATCTCATGGGCCGCCTGGCCGCCGCTCAGGAGAACGGTTCCTCTGGAGCCAGGTCTCGGGCTTTCCTGGAACAACTCTTTGAACAGCTTCAGCAGACGATCGACGAGGGTGCGTTGGGGCTTTCGGGAACGCTCTGGCTGCAAGACAACACGGCGCGCTTTGGCATAGCAGTGCGTGTCGCGGATGGGAAGGCAGTGGAACGGAGTTACCGGGACTTCGTCGAGCATCTTCCGAGCAATCCTTCCACGCCCCAAGCGCTATTTGACGTAGGGAAGGTGGAAGGAGTCCGCATGCACCAGTTGAAGCTCGAGATTCCCGAGAATGAAAAAGAAGCTCGTCTCGTCTTCGGCCCTCAGTTGGTTGTTACATTCGGCTTTGGTGCGAAGACCGTCTACATGGTCCTGGGACATGGCGGCGAGATGTGGCTGAAAGAGCAGCTCACTCGGGAAGATACGCCCATGCCCGATTCGAGACTTCTCTCCGAGGTCGTCCTCTCTCTGCGACCGCTGCTGCAAAACCTGCCTGAAACGGACGAAGCGAAGCGTGCCCAGATACGGAATCTCGCCAGACTGCTCGAATCTCCGGACGGCCAGGCGCACGACCGAATCCGCTTGGCCGTCTCGCGGAATCGCCGGGCCATTCGCTACGATCTGGAAATCGACACGCCCATCCTGAGGCTGCTGCAGTACTGGAGCAGCCGGGCGGCTCAAGAGGAACGCCCAGCCCGCTGAACGATCGGTGACCATCCTCGGCGCATAGCCGAAAGGCTGCCGTAGAAGCTGGCCGAGTTGAGACGAATCCAGACTCACCTACCCGACGTAGCGCCGACAGATTGGCCGGGAAGACTGACGACACCTCCCCTGACAGACCACGATGAAGCAACCACTTGTTCTCAGCGAAATAGGCGGAGTTCCCGTCACCGAACTGGCCGCTCGTTACGGAACGCCTCTGTTCGCCTATGACGTCGCCGCCATCGAATCGAGACTTGCACGACTCGCCTCCTTCGATGTCGTCCGCTACGCGCAAAAAGCCTGGTCGAATCTAGCGGTGCTCGATTGGCTCCGGCGCCGAGACGTGCTGGTGGATGCAGTCAGCGCTGGAGAGATCCTACGAGCACTTGCCGCCGGGTTTTCCCCCCACGGCGATCCGCCTCCGATCGTCTACACGGCTGACATCTTCGACCACGACGCCCTGCGACTCGTCGTCGAACACGGCATCCATGTCAATTGCGGTTCCCCCGATATGATCAGCCAGCTCGGGGAAGCGGCTCCCGGAAGCGAAATCACCCTGCGCATCAACCCCGGATTCGGGCACGGCCATTCCCAGAAGACCAACACGGGAGGCCCGCAATCCAAACACGGCATCTGGCATGAGCAGCTCGAGGCATGTTTGCAGCAAGCCGACCGCTTCGGCCTGGCCGTCACCGGCATCCACATGCATATCGGCTCGGGTTGTGACTTCGAGCATCTGTCACAGGTGTGTCATGCCGTGGAAAAGATGGCTCGCCAGGCCGGACGGCGCGTCACCAGCATCAGTACCGGCGGCGGTCTGCCCATTCCCTATCGCGAAGACGAGCCGGAAATCGACATCGACGAGTACTTTCGACTCTGGGACGAAACCCGAAAGCGCCTGGAAGAAGCCTTCGGGCACGCCGTGAGACTCGAAACCGAACCGGGACGTTATCTCGTCGCCGAAGCCGGGTATCTGGTGACGGAAATCCGAGCCGTCAAGGAGATGGGAGGCAACACGTTCTATCTCGTCGATGCCGGCTTCCACAACTTGGCTCGGCCTGTTCTCTACGGAGCCTATCACCCCATGTCGATCGCCCCTGTCGACACGACACGCAGCACGCAACTGCGTCCGGTGATCGTCGGAGGTCCTCTTTGCGAATCGGGAGACATCTTCACGCAGCGCGAAGGGGGATTCATTGACCCTCGTCCTCTTCCAGCAGCGCAAGTCGGTGATTATCTCGTCATCGGTGGTGCTGGAGCGTACGGGTTCGTGATGAGTTCCCAATACAACTCGAAGCCGCTGGCTCCCGAAGTATGGCTCGAAGAGGGCCGTTCGACACTCATTCGTCCCCGCCAGCGACTCGAAGATCTTTTTGCCGACGAACGGATCCCTGGATCCCAGGCAGGATGACGCGCGTCGGGGACCGATTACGGCCGAGGATGCTTTCGCGGCACGAGTTGGTCTCGGAAGAATTGCAGCCACGCGCGGCCCACGGCATCGGCCAACGTCTCGCCCGCGTTGTATTCCTCGAGCGTCTTGCCCCAATAGAATCCGATCCAGCCGCTAACTTGAGGACCGACCCTCTCGACAAACTGCGCCAGTTCGTCGGTACCGCACTTGAGCGGGAAGATCTCTTCGATCACGACTGGTTTCCCCGTTCGGGCGAACGCTCGCACAATGGCCACTGCTTCATCGACCTTGCCACGTTCCGGATACACGTGCACTGCAAGAAAGTCGAGTTCCTCACTGATGCGAGCCGGATCGAAGCCGGAAGTGATTCGGCCGGCTCGAGGCACACTCCAAGGTACCAGTCCAACTGTGATGAGATGCCGGCGGTCGTGACGCCGTATGGCCTGGACGAGCGTGTGGATCCATTGGCGGGCGACGTCCGGTCGAGGCCGATTCTTTGCCGAGAGCGTAATGAACTGCACGAAGTACTTGCCGGCGAAACTCTTTCCCAACCAGTCGTCACGTCTGCGGTTTCCGGGGACGATCGGCTCGTTCATCAAATCGAAGCAGAAAACAGCCGGGCTATCTTTGCAGCGGGCGGCTACCGCCGACCAGAAGACGGCTTGGGCCTTCCAACGCTGACGTTCGGTCAACCGGTCATACCACGAGGGTACCTCGGGTTTGTGGTAACAGCCGAGTCCCGTCAGATCGAGGTAGAGTCCGGTGGCTTCCGCCAAAGCCAAAAGTCGATCAAGCTGGCGCAACGAGGATTCCTTGGGGCTGTCAGGAGCCTCCATGAAGGCGCCGAACTGGAGATGGATACGGACGACATTCGCTCCCAGCGCTTGCATCTCGCGAAAGTCCTCCACAACCGTTTCCCACTCATTTTCCCAATAGTCCTCCAGCAGTCGTCCCCGGTCATCGTGATCGTAGTTGAACCCCACGGGGACGAAGAGTCGATGGGAGGTGGCCAACTGAAACGTTCGACCGTCACTGGCCAGTTCGACCCATTCCATGGCACCGGCCGGCCCAGCGGGTGGCCACAGTAGAAAGAAGAGCCCGAAAACCGTCCACTGCCACGCTTTTCTCGGAGACTGACGCACGCGACGATCCTTTTCGGCTGGGAGACGTCTTTCATCGAGCCGTCCCTCTCGACGGGCTGCCTAATATTCTAGCGACTCGCCGGTAGCCATGCGGGGCGAATGGACACGTCTTCCAGCGCCGGGGAAGGGAACTTTCCGGTTCGCCCAAACGCAACGCCAGGGCAGATGGTGCCATGTCGCGCCATGCCATGTGCCAGGCCTCACCAGATTTTTCGAAAAGCAGGTTTTTCGGTATCCCCGGCCACCCTCACGCGACAATACTAACTGTCTGCGGGAGTCAAAGGAATCGAAATGGATGCCAAAGAAGTCTTCGAGATCCTGGTGCGCGAGCACGCCGACATGCTCATCACGTTCATCCGTGCGGCGGTGCGCGACGACGAGCTGGCCGAAGACCTATTTCAGGAGACCATGTTGGTTGCCTGGCGTCGGCTCGACCAGTATGACCGCGACCGGCCTTTTGCCCCTTGGCTGCGAGGCATCGCCCGCCGGTTGATAATGGCCGAGTTCCGGCAGAACGGACGGCGGTTCTACACCTGCCACGAAACCGTCCTGGATCGGCTGGACGCTCTGACTGCCGCGGTTGAGCGGCAGCCGGGAGACCAATGGCAGGAGAAGCTCTCGGCACTGGAAGAATGCCTGGCTGGGCTTCCTGAGCCTTTTCGGCTTGCCGTCGAGCTTCGTTATGAACGCGAGTTGGGCCAGGCACAGATGGCCGAGCAATTGCACTTGTCGGTGGCGGGGGTAAAGAAACGGCTCCAGCGCGCCCGCGAACGGCTTTTTTCATGTATCGAGCGCAAACTCCGGTTGGCTCAAGCTCCGGGAGCTCCGTGATGAACGACTGGCAAGATTCCACCTGGCGAGAGTACCGCCACTTCGCCGAAGAACTCGAGTCGTGCAGCCTTTCTGCGGAAGGACTGCCCGAGAGTGTCCTCGAACAACTGGCTACGACGCAGTGGGTTCACGCTCTGCTGCGGACGCGAGGTGAGCAGTTGCGTGACGCGAGCCGGCGAAGTGGCCGAGTCGACGCTGTCATGCAGCGCGTCACTCAGCCGCAGCAGGTGGCCAAACCTCATCGACGAGCGGCCGTGCTCCGTTGGGGCACGCTGGTACTGGCTGCCACACTTCTCCTCTCGCTGCTCGTCACCAACTGGCCCTCCTCTCCCGATGCCGTCGCTCAGGTGCGCCGTATGCAAGCCGCCATGCGCGACGACACGCCTCGCGAATACGATGTTCGCATCGAACTCGAATCGCTTGTGAGGCAGCGTCATTTGGAAGGAACGCTGACGGTGCGCGGCGGCAGAAAGTTCGTTTTCGAATGTGGACTTCCACTTGGCGACGAGTTGATTCTGGGAGCCGACGGCCAATCGGCATGGGGAGTTCCGCCGGTTGGTCCGGTGGTCCTCTCGAACGATCCGAACCAATTGGACCGCTGGACCGAGCGTCTTCCGGTGCAGGTCTCGCCGCACATCCTGAGTATTGACACGGTTCTGGCACGGATGGCCACCGACTATGCCTTGGAATACACGACTTCAACCGAAGAGAACCGACGTTCGGTTTGCGGGGTTCGAAAGCCGGAGGCGCCTGCACGTTTTCCGGACGAGGTTATCGTGACTGCGGATCCAGACACCGGGATTGTGCAGACGTTGGTCATGAAGTGGAACCGTGACTCGTTGCTGCCGCGGCCCAAGCGAGTCACGTTGACATTCCGCAAGACGATCGAATTGGGGGATGATTGGTTTGGACACGAGCGGCATCATGAGCCGTCGCGTCCGGTCGTTTCACTCGAAGACCAACCGGCGTCGACGACGCCGGAATCGGATGAAGCGGATAACTGAATCCAAGGGAGCTACGGTATGAGCATCGGAAACCGGCGATGGGGAATCTGGCTGCGAAGCGCCTCGGCGGTACTGCTCGCTCTGGTCGCAATGTTCCCAGGAGGGGCCTGTGCAGGTGACGCACTTCCGTCACTTCGCCTGATGGACACGTTGGGAAGGAGCCATGCGCTGCGGCCCACAGGAGGCCGTACGACAGTGCTCCTTTTCCTCTCGTGCGAATGTCCCATCTCGAATCGGTATATTCCCGAATTGAATCGACTGGTCCAAGAGACGAGTGACCAGCCGGTCCGCTGGTTCGGCGTCGTCAGCGACCCGACGCTGACACTTCGGGATGCGGCCAAGTACCACCAAGACTATCACCTGAAGTTTCCGCTCTTGTTCGACGCCTCCACGCAGTTGGCTCGGGCGCTACGACCGACGCACACTCCCGAAGTTTTTGTGTTCGATGCTTCGGGCGAGTTGGTTTACCGTGGGAGGATCGACGATCGATTTCCCGACGTTCAGTTTGACCGGCGCGAGCCGAACCATCGGGACCTGCAAGAGGCAGTGCGAGCCGTGCTTGCGGGGCGACGCCCCCAAGTCGCGCGGACGACGCCGGTTGGCTGTCCTTGGGAAGTTCCTTCACGTCCCGAAGGCGGCGACGTGACGTTCAATCGGGACATCGCCCCGATCCTCTTTCAACGGTGTGCGCCGTGTCACCATCCGGGTGAGGTCGCTCCCTTCTCGCTGCTCACGTACGCCGATGCTGCCAAGAGGCCTGGCTGGATCGCCGAAGTGGCTCAGCGCAGATTGATGCCCCCGTGGAAAGCCGTGCCCGGCTATGGGGAGTTTGTCAATGCCTGGCGATTGAGTGACGAGGAGATACGTTTGCTGAAAGCGTGGGCTGACGCGGGGGCTCCCGAGGGCGATCCGGCCGACCTTCCACCAACGCCGAAGTTCGAGTCGGGGTGGAAGTTGGGAGAGCCCGACTTGGTGCTTGAGATGCCGGACGCCTTTGAGGTCCCCGCCGGTGGGCCCGACATTTACCAGTACTTTGTGCTTCCTCTTCCAATCGAAGAGGATCGCTGGATTCGCGCCGTCGAGTTTCTTCCAGGGAATCCGCGCGTCGTTCACCACGCGATCTTCTTTCTCGACACGCGCCACGCCGCCCGGAAACTCGATGCCAAGGATCCTGGCCCCGGATATCAGCGTTTCGGCGGACCGGGGTTTCTTCCCTCAGGGGGGCTGGCGGGTTGGGCCCCGGGCATGCAACCAATCGTTGCACCTCCCGGCGCGGCCCGCCGACTGCCGGCGCGCGCGGATGTGGTGATGCAGATCCACTACCATCCCAGCGGCAAGGCGGAGACAGACCGTTCGCGCGTCGGCATTTATTTCGCCAAAGGGCCTTCCAAGTACGAGCTGGGTGGGATTCCGCTGGTCAATCGGCAGTTCGTGATCCCGGCGGGAGCTCGAGCGCACCGCGTGACGACTTCGCTGAAGCTACCGGTCGATGTCACCCTCGTGTCAGTCACGCCGCACATGCATTACCGCGGTAAGGAGATGAAAGTGCATGCCGTCCTTCCCGATGGCACGCGCCGACCGCTGATCTGGATTCGCGATTGGGACTGGAACTGGCAGCTTCGCTATGAATATGCCGAACCGATTCGGTTGCCCAAGGGAACGACGGTGCACCTGGAAGCGATCTACGACAACTCGGCGGACAACCCGGCCAACCCGGTCGTACCGCCGGTTCCAGTGAGGTGGGGCGACGCGACGGAAGACGAGATGTGCCTTTGCTTCCTCGAAGTGGCAACGGAGGGGCCGGAACAGATTCGGGCGCTGCGTCGAGCCGTGTTGTGGCACGAGTTTCTACGGGATCCGATGGTGTGGCGTCGATTCGTGGACCGGTGAAGCCACCCCTCGGACGGCTTGCCACGGCAATCGCCTCCTCGGCCATTTGCTCTACAATGAACTCCAAAGTGCCCAGGTGGTGTGTGCCTGGGTGGGGGCCGGGGAGTGTACCGCCTCTGCGGCGACGTGACCCGGCGGCACGACGGCCAAGGAGTGACCGGTTGGTTCCCGCCTTCTTCGATGCACGGTTGCCGTTGGAGCCCCCTTGGCGGCGGTGGGTGACCCGCGCCCTGGTTCTCGCCGACCAGGCCGCTCGCCGAACCGTTGATCTCCTCTTCCCACCGGCTTGTCCCGCCTGCGGCGCAAGCCCTCCCGATGGCTTAGCTCAGCACTTGCTTTGCCGCGATTGCCTTGAGGCGTGCTGGCCGAAGCCGGAACCGGCCTGCCGGCGCTGCGGCGTCTGGCTGCCCGTCGTCGGCGACCAATCCCTTTCCTGCCCCCATTGTGCCGCTCGCCGCGATCCCTGGCCCTTGAACTCCGTCTGCTTCCTCGGTCCCTACTCTGACGTTCACCGAGAGTTCGTATTGCGGATGAAGCATCGGACGCACGAGGCGCTGGTTGTGGCGATGGGCCGGGTTCTCGGCGATTACTGCCGAGTCTTCTTTGGCGGCGAGGCACCCGATGCGGTGGTCCCTTTGCCGGTCCCGTGGCGACGGCGCATCGCAGGAGCGTTCGACCGCTGCGCGATCCTGGCGACGCTCGTTGCCGGAGAACTCGACAGACCCTATCGTCATATTCTGAAATACCGGCGCACTCCGCGAAAACAGGGAATGCTGACGCCCCACCAGCGGCGACTCAATGTTCGCGGCGCCTTCACGACTCGAGGGAGGTACGTTATCAAGGGGAAACGCCTACTGTTGATCGACGATGTGCTGACGACGGGTGCGACAGCCTCCGAGGCGGCTCGTGTCCTTCGAGCCTCCGGGGCCGCACGTGTCGATCTGGCTGTGGTGGCTCGAGCCATGCCGCCGTCCGCTTCCCCTGTCCCTCCAACCAACCCCTCTCGAACGGATACGAACTCGTCCCTGGGCAACGCCCTTAGGAACGCATGAACGAGACCCTTCCGGACTCTGCCGAACCTGCTGCCGCCAAACGGCCTCGCCGTGCCCGTCAGCCGTTGCATCCGTTTCGGCGGGCCGTCTTGCGCGGCCTGGGGATCGTCATGCCGCCTTTGTTGACGATTGTGCTGTTCATTTGGGCTTGGTCGATGATCGACGGGTATGTGCTGCGCCCGGCCGAAGGGATGCTCAATTTCGCCATTCGTCAGGCCATCATGCGCGCCGAACAGGGGATCCCGCGCGATGTTCCACTTCATGCCGTCTTCGTCACAAAAGACGGTCAACTCATGCCCCTCCCGCAACTCATTCGCACTCCCATCCCGCGTAGCCAGATTCCCACCCAAGTCGAAGCCCACGGAGCTCGACTGGCCTATTTCGTCCACGAAGATGGGACTCCATTCGTCCCCGTCGGCAGCGGCCAGTTCATTCCGCAGCCGGTGCTCGAACGCGTCCAGCAAGACCCCGGCGAGTTGCTCCTGGCCAATGCCACGCCTGAGGCCATCTATCGACGCTACGTCGAACTCGTCTATCTGCCTCGTTGGCGCGTCATCCCCGTCTTCCTCGTCCTGTTCGTTGGCGTCCTTTATTTCCTCGGAAAGTTCATGGCCCTCGGGGCCGGCCGGCTCGCGTGGAAGAACCTCGAAGGCATCATCCATCGCCTTCCCCTCGTGCGCAACGTCTACTCGTCCGTCAAACAAGTGACCGACTTCGTCTTCAGCGAACAAGAAGTGGAGTTCACGCGGGTTGTGGCCGTCCAATACCCGCGCAAAGGGATCTGGTCGGTCGGGTTCGTCACGGGCGAGAGCATGGCCGACATCTACTCCGCGGCCAACGAACCGGTTCTCACGATCCTCATTCCCACCTCTCCCATGCCGGCGACCGGTTTTACGATCACGACGCGCAAAAGCGAAACGATCGACTTGGACCTCTCGATCGATGAGGCGATTCAGTTCATTGTGAGTTGCGGTGTCGTGGTGCCGCCCCACCAGATTCCTCCGACGGCCCAAGGCCGCGCGGCACCTCCGCTCGAGGCTCCCGCCGTTGAAGCTCCGTCAAGCAGTGAAAGGAGTGAAACAGGAAATCTTTCCGGAACAAGCGATGGCGCCACCGAGTCGCCGCCTCACCATTCCGACCGAGAAGAAACAGAAGATCCGGACGGGGACGAGAACGCATGAAACACAAACGGTTTCGTTTGGGAAGCCGGCGCAGTCGGCTCGCCATGTGGCAAGCCACGTACGTCTCCCAGCGGCTCGAATCACTCGGTTACCCAGTCGAAATCGTCCCGATCGTTACCGAAGGGGACACGACGTCCGGTTCCCTCAAGCAAGCCGGCGGCCAAGGACTCTTTACTAAGGCCATCCAAACGGCGCTCTTGGAAGAGCGCATCGACCTGGCCGTTCACAGCCTCAAGGACCTGGCGACTCGGCCAGTCCCCGGCCTCTGCCTGGCCGCCGTCCCAGCTCGAGCTCCCCACGGTGACGTCCTTGTCTGCCGCGAGTCCTGGACGCTCGATACGCTTCCTCAGGCCGCTCGAGTCGGAACAGGCAGCCCGCGCCGCGCTGCCCAGCTTCGGCATTGGCGACCCGATCTGGAGATCGTCGATCTGCGCGGGAACGTGGAGACGCGCCTGAAGAAGTTGGAGACAGAAAACCTCGATGCGGTCGTCCTGGCGGAGGCCGGGTTGGTGCGACTCGAGTTGGCCGACCGCATCACTTGCCGACTGCCGGCCGACCAGGTCCTTCCCGCCGCCGGGCAGGGGGCCCTCGGCATCGAGACGCGCTGCGATGACAACCGAGCGTTCGAAGCGGTCCGACAGCTCGACGACCCAGCCACTCACGCGGCGGTCACTGCGGAACGCTCGGTCTTAAAAACCCTCCAAGCGGGATGCCTGGCTCCGGTCGGAACATGGGCTCGAAGTGATCCGTCGAGCTCTGGATTTCTAAGGCTCGACGCCGCCGTCCTCAGTGAAGACGGCCGTCGCCGCATTGCCGCCACCGGACGTGCTCGGTCGGAGGACGCCGCTTTCCTCGGTGTGTCCGTAGCCCAGATGCTGTTGGATGAAGGGGCGGGCGAGCTCATTGAAGCGGCGCACTGAGATTTGCGCCATGAAAACCTCCAAAGGTTTTGCGACCCTAAAGAGGAGGTTTGCCATGACGCCAAAACGTATTTCAGATGGTCTGTGGGAGCGAATCAAATCCCTGTCACCGAAAAAGAAGTCTCCAACGAAAAAGAGTGGAAGGCCACGGATAGACGACTGCCTTTTGCTGGGTTCAGGAATAGCGTGGCGTTTTATCAACGGGCATCAATTTGGCTGTTCGCGCAGTACGTGGCAAACGAGGTCGTCCGAGGAAGCAAGTGAAAAAGCTATACGCTGCATTGTGCCGATGATAGCGAGAGCAGATCCGAGCGATGCTTCGATCCATCTTCCCTTTAGCTGGTCCCTTGATTCCTTGGGTCACCATCGCAACCTCCTTTTCGTGTCTTTCGTGTCTTTCGTGGTTCCTCCCAAGCACAACCCCGAAAAGCACGACAACCACGAAATACACGAAATGAACGAAAGAGTGGGCGGGAGCATCTAGCGCGCTCGCCGTCCGTTCCATTCTTACTCGGTCCGGGCATGCCGTCCGGCAATCCCTCCTGAAGCCTGTCCCTGAGAGCTTTTCCAGTTTCCGATAAGCCTGTGATCAACTCGAGCAGCAGATGCGGTAGCTCTTCAAATGTTACGGGTAGCTAGCTCCCGACACGCTTCAACGCTCGAGCCACCAACTCCGGATTGTCGGCCGATCGCAAGTGGTCGATCTGACTCTGCGGAAATCCTAGCGCCTTCAAGTGCGTGATCAAGTGCTCCCAGTGCCGCTCGCGCTTCTTGCCGCTCGATAAGTACAACTCCGTAACCAACTCGTGTGCCCGCTGAAGAGCAATCGCCTCGCGGTTCTGGTAATAGTCTCGGATGATCCGCTTGGCACGTGGAGAACGCTCAGAGTCCATCGATGGTCGTCCTCGTACGACGAACGGTCGAATCGTTGCAGTCGTTGATGGAAGTTACCACAAAGACGTGTCAGTAGACGTTCTGAGCGTTTCGGTCGCCCAGTCCCACCGACGACGTAAATGTCTGGCGCACGGTGCGGGCTCGCGTCTCTTCGAGCAGCCGTTCGATGGCATCGGCCACGGGCATCGGACCCTGGTCCCCTTCGATCCGGTCGCGCACCGCGACCGTCCCCTGCTCGGCTTCCCGTCCCCCCACGATCAACATGTACGGGACGTATTCCAACTGAGCATCGCGGATCTTGGCGCCGATCTTCTCCGACCGGTAATCTCCGCCGACGCGTAGTCCCGCCTCTTTGAATCGGCGCTGGACCTCTCGGCCGTACTCCTCGAATTTCTGGCTGACGACGAGGACGCGAGCTTGCTCGGGCGCCAGCCACAATGGGAACGCTCCCGCAAAGTGCTCGATCAACACCCCGGTGAAACGTTCGAGCGACCCCAAGGGGGCACGGTGGATCATGACCGGACGATGCGGTCGGTTGTCCGAGCCGATGTACTCGAGTGCAAACCGTTCTTCGCTCGGGAGGTTGTAGTCGAGCTGCACCGTTCCGAGTTGCCATTCGCGACCGATGCAATCGGTCACGACGAAGTCGACCTTCGGGCCGTAAAAGGCGGCCTCTCCCTCCTCCGCTTCGGCTTCCAAACCGAGTTGCTCGCAGACGCGTACCAATGACGCCTCTGCTTCGCGCCACGCTTCCTTGTCGCCCACATACTTGTCACTGGAGGGATCGTGGAAGCCCAAACGCACGCGGTAGTGGGTCAGCCCCAACGTGTCGAGCACGAACTGCGTCATTTCGAGACAACTGCGAAACTCCTGTTCGACTTGCTCGTCGGTGCAAAAGATGTGCGCATCGTCCTGCGTGAAGCCGCGAACACGCGTCATCCCCGAAAGTTCGCCCGACTGCTCGTAGCGATAGACGGTTCCGAACTCGGCCAACCGCAAAGGCAGCTCGCGGTAACTGCGCGGTCGGGACTTGTAGATCATGATGTGATGGGGGCAGTTCATCGGCTTGAGGAGATACTGCTCATCTTCCTCCAGCACGATCGGAGTGAACATGCTCTCCTTGTAATACGGGTAGTGTCCCGACGTCTGATAAAGCTCGATGCGTCCGATATGAGGCGTGTAAACGGGGAGGTAGCCGCGTTCCTCGAGTTCGCCGCGAATGAACTTCTCGAGTTCCCCTCGCACAATCGAACCTTTGGGGAGCCACAGAACGAGCCCCGATCCGACGAGCGGAGAGATGGTGAAGAGCCCCAGTTTCTTGCCGAGGACGCGGTGATCGCGGCGGCGGGCTTCCTCAAGTCGTTCGAGGTAGGCGTCGAGGTCCTTCTTGTTGAAAAAGGCCGTGCCGTAGAGTCGCTGAAGCTGCTGGCGGGACTGGTCGCCCTTCCAATAGGCCCCGGCGATCGACAGGAGTTTGAATGCGCCGATGGCTTTCGGGGAGGGTAGATGCGGCCCGCGACAGAGGTCGACGAACTCGCCCTGCCGGTAGAACGAAACGGTGTCGTGGTCGGCCAACCCCTCCTCGATGTGCTCGACTTTGTACGGCTGCTCGAGTGACCGGCAGATCTCCAAGGCCTTCTCGCGAGACTCTTCGATCCGCTCGAACGGCTCGTCCGCTTCGATGATCCGCTTCATTTCCGCCTCGATGGCGGGAAAATCGTCTTCCGTCAGCGGCTCGTCGGTGTCGAAATCGTAATAGAACCCCCCTTCGACGGTCGGGCCGAACGCGAGGCGCGTTCCGGGCTTGAGCCGCATGACGGCGCGAGCCATTACGTGAGCACACGAATGCCGGAGGACGCCGAGTGCCTCGGGGTCTTTTTTCGTGACGAACCGGACCGAGGCCGTTTGGTCGCCTGTTAGGATATAGTCGAGCCCGACGACCTGGTCGTCGACGACGGCCGCCAGCGCCGCCTTGGCCAGACCGGGACCGACGTCGGCCGCCAACTGTTTCAGAGGTACGTCATGGTCATAGGACTTGCGAGTCCCGTCGGGCAAAATGGCGGTAGGCATGGCAGGAGGCCCTCCGTGCTGCGAGGAGCTCCCGGCGGGGCGCCGATACGAGAGGCGCTGAGGACCCGCGGGGAACGGGGTGTCACCTTAGCCGATCGGGTTCGCCGGGGACAAGAGCGGCGTAAGGAGTGAGGGGTATGGGACGGTCGATCTCCGGGCGGGTGGTCGCAGCGATTGAAAAGAAGCAGCACGGCTCCTCCGCGGAGCGGGCGTGCATTACAATGCGGTCATGGACGACGTCTATAAGAGCATCGAGAGGTTCCTTGAGGGTTCTTCCTTCGCCGTTGTCGGCGCCTCGCAAGACCGCTCGAAGTACGGCAACAAGGTCTTGCGAGCCTACCTCCAGAAGGGACTCAAGGTCTATCCGGTCCATCCGACGGCGGACGAAGTCGAGGGGCTGAAGGCCTATCCGGACCTGAGCTCGCTGCCGGAGAAGGTCGATGGGATCTCCATCGTGACGCCGCCGGCTGTGACCGAGCAGGTGGTGGAGGAAGCTTGCTGGCTGGGCATCCGGCACATCTGGATGCAGCCGGGGGCGGAAAGCCCGGCAGCCATCGAAAAGGCTCGAGCGTGCGGAGCCGAAGTGATCGCGGGAGGTCCGTGCGCCCTCCTGATGTTGGGCTACCGAGAATCGTAGACGCACCTGTTCCTAGACAGGGGGCTCGACTCCACTTGCCGATTGGCCGAGAGGGGACTAGATTTGAGGATCGAATGGCGGGCGGTTAGCTCAGTTGGTTAGAGCGCCACGTTGACATCGTGGAGGTCACTGGTTCGAATCCAGTATCGCCCATTTCTACCACTTTGCAGGGGGATGCAATAGATTGCAAAACCCTGTTTTTCCCGGGTTTTTTGCGATTTTCGTTTTCGGTCTGCAACGTCTTGCAACCCATTACCGATGCGCTTTTCGATGCGCCTTGGGTGTCATCGCCAATCGCCGATTGGAAGTCTTGTTCGGTCGTTTGGGCGTAATGTGCCATCGCAATCCTGGGTGTGTTTCCGATCCACGCACACACCGCCTGGATGGGGTGCCGCTTCAGTAGCTCGGTTTCCCGGCTCGACCGCAGGTTGTGCCACGTCTTCGGCCAGGGTTTCAGTCCCGCTCGCTTGATGATTCGTAGCAGGTTGCTTCGGAGATTGCAGTTCACCCAGCCTCTGGAGCCCTTCGCCGCTTTTCGGTAATCGTCGCTGGCCACGACGTATTCCGCCCCAGGCTCGGCCAGTTCCCATGCTTCCTCGATGAACGGCCGCAGTATCGATCCCTCTGCCAGTGGCCGGCAGGCGGTGCCAAGGGGTGATCTCCGAGTGGCGATGGAAAACCCAATAGAGGGTTGTCTTCTGCCTCCCCGCCGTCGCTTGTCACGGCAACCTGCCGTGCCGCTCGCCGTCCTTCGCGCCGTCACTCAGGCGGTTTTTGCTCTTGTCGCCATCTAATCTTCCGCTGTTGCGATCAGTGCTTGTGTTTTTCTTCAACAAGGAATCCACACGACGCTGCAGTGCTCGGGCTTGGGAACTTGGACCCAATGTCACATCTTCCAGCATCTTCATCGATCGGAATACGTCGATGGCATTTTCTGACAGCAATTGTCCATCAATCGCAAACCGCTTCATAGAAGCATGCTGAGCGAAGAAACGCAACTCGGCATCCGTAATAGGTACGTTCGGCAATTCCAGGACTTCGAGAGACTTCTGTCCTGAAAGAATTCGAAACGTGGTTTGGTCAATGTGTGTGAGGGCCAACTTCAGTGCTTTCAATCGAGGGAGGCCAGCGATGGCACGAGCGGACCGTGTCGTAAGGAGTGGCGAATGGATGCGCAGAACCTCTAGCGTATGTCTCTTGCACAAGGCCTCGACACCGGCGTCTGTGAAATGCTCCGACCATATGTCCAGTTCCACGAGATGGCGATTTGTGGCAAGCGAGTGGAGAGCACGATCCGTGAAGTTTCTAGAGGATATCTCAAGAGATTTAAGGTGTGGAACGCCTGACAAGGCGACGATAAAAGAATCTGAAAAAGTTCCTACTCCTCGGATGGATAGGTCTTCCAATTCAGGAATCTCTGATAGCACTTTACCTGAATCGTCACCGAGCCTGGGGCTGGCATTTACATCACACAGATCCTCTAGTTCGATCGTCACATGCTTCAGTTTTCTTATTCTGGTTAGGAAACGCAGGTCAGACGTACATAGACCTGACTTGCAAAGGCAGATTTCGATAAGGCTTGAATTGTCCCCAAGCTGTTCGAGCGCTTGCGGATCGATGTCCACGCATTCCGGAGCTCTCCCGATTGTCAGTGATACCAAATGCCTCAGCTTGGAGACATAGCGTATCTCTGGAGCCGTGATGCGGTGATCTAATAGCAGCAGAAACTCAAGAGACGTTAGTTCGTGTAGATGTGAGCGACTGTCGCGTTGTGCCACAAGCCAATCGGAATTACCGCTGTAAGCGGCCATCACCGGTATGCCTTCGTCATTTTCATATAGAGTCAGATACTGTGCAAAAGTAAGTGACCCATTCATGACGACCGTGAGTCCGACCAAGCACGCTGCCGCACATCGCACGTAACTCATCTCAGTCGCCTTTCTTTACCTTGCAATTCGTTCTGGTGATAGTAGACCCTCGCGGTTTGCGCGAGACTCTCTTTCAGCCGCAGCCGCTCTCGCTGAAGGCGCGTTCCAATCATAGCAGAATTCAGCGACTAACGGTAACTCGTTTTCGAGGCCCGGCGACACGATGGGCGCGAATCGCTTCTAAAGAGTTCAACAATCTAGCCCGAGGCAGATGGGAGCGGCGCAGTCGCGAAACGTCGCTCTGAGCCAAGGAACCGCGATGGCAGGACATCACTTGTCCGAAAGTCTCTGCTTTACGGCATCGCTTTCTCCAGACGCAGCTATCTAAGCCCCAGGTCGAATGCCAGCTCGCGAGCAGCTTCCTCAGGAAAAGGTATTCGGCTGGCAAGCTTTTCCGTTGTTCGCACGTCGACTTTGTAGTCTTCTCCCATCACAACGTTAAACCACCGCTCCCGATCCATCACCACCCGGTACATTTTCTCATCTTGGGTCTCGGCAATGAACGGCAGGTAAACATGAATCGGTTGACGGGCAATCTCGGCCTTGGCGCCGATACGGTCGACTCGCCCGGTACGCTGTTCGAGTGTGCTGGGATTCCAACAGAGGTCATGATGGATCACATAACGGCAATTCAGATGTAGATCGACTCCTTCCGCCATAACACTGCTGGCAACAAGGATTTCCGGGTAGAACGGGGTATTGAACGTCAACATCAACCGCTGCCGTGTCTCCGAACGTGTCCTCCCGTTGACCAACCGAACGTTGGGGATGAGATTCTCCGGACGCGCTCCTTGCAGTTCATCGTCCGCATAGGAACTGGTCGCATCCACGCCGAAATGAGATCCGGTTTGGATTCTCTTGACGGCGTCGATGTAGCGTTCACGATCTCTTTCACCACATCGGTCAACGAGAAACTTCAAGAACTGCTCGCGTAGGATTTCACGGAGCGTCAGACCAGAAGCGTCCTTAGAGTCGAATGCCTGTTGCAACGCGCGATCATCGAGTTTTCCTGCACCAAGTGGAAAGTAACGGACCAGAAACGAAGGGGTTCGGACATTGCGTCGAATAATCTCGATCAGGTCGTCTCGGTAACGTTCCAACTCGGGAAATTCGGCAATCATGCGTGATGCTTCCGCATCACACGACCTTCGTAGCGGCGAATCTTCATCAAAGAACCGTCTCCCAATCCGTTCCAGTTCCCTCGGGACCTGGTCCTCTGGCAGTTTCAACTTCCGAGCGCCCATGCGGAGGATCTCCGAGTGCAGTGCCTCGGAGATCTTCTGGCGGAGGATGCGTCCCGTCGCCACGTAGTGACAAAAGACGACACATTTCTCGCCGCGACGCCAGATATCCACGGCTCGGTTTACCGTTGCCCAGACCTTGGGATGACGAACATCCGCAGTGCTTCGTCGCGGAATCAGCTTCTCTAGATGGTCTAAGTACCATTCCACCTCGTCGGTTACGTCGACTTCGGCGAGATCCTCGTCGTCTTCATCGGTTGTCTCCGCTCCTTCCGTCTGTCGTGTATGAAGAAATGCTTCGTAGCTGGAGGCGAGACCTTCGGCGAACACGGGCCGAGAATCCGGACATTGGAACGCAGCACGAGCGGCGAGCAGAAATGGCAACAAAGCGTCGCCGGTCACAGGTATGCCGGTTTCCACGGGGGCCTGAGAATCTGTTTCGATGGACCGTCCCACGAGCCGACGGCGTCGTGGAAGATGAGAATGGGGAGGTGGGAGACAACGGGGCTTGAGGTGCCGAATCACCCAGTGACGTAGCTGCTCCTCGGCTTCGGCCATTCGGCCCTTGACGCAACGAAAGCACTCCATGACTTCTTCACCGGTTCGCGTGGGCGTGCCACCCTTTCGAGCTGCTCGCCACCAGGACTCCGCGTCCGGGAAAGAAGTAC
This sequence comes from Planctomycetaceae bacterium, assembly GCA_015490875.1. Classification (GTDB taxonomy): domain Bacteria; phylum Planctomycetota; class Planctomycetia; order Pirellulales; family Pirellulaceae; genus S141-3. The sequence goes on along the minus strand of WFWZ01000262.1, from coordinate 833 downwards.
CGTCGACGACCAGCTCTTCCGTACGCAGACGCCCCCACATGCTATCGAGTGCTACAGCAGCTTCTTGAGCTTTATCCAATGCCGAGCGGAGGTGTTCTCGTTTCTTCCGAAAGCCGTCCCGTCCCATCAGCGGTATTCGTTGTCCTTTCCACCGGATTCCATCGAAGCGATCCAGCACCGAACACAGCTCACCATGTCCCAACTGAAAGGGTGTCGCTGTGAGGAAGAGCATGCGCTCGAACACGCCTGCTAGGGGCCCGCGTGAGAGTTCCTCCGCGTCACTGTGAGCATCCTCGGAACGGAAGAGCGAGGCCAATTTAGTATCCGCATTCTTCAGGTGGTGAGCCTCATCGAGGATCAGGAGTGGCAGTCGCAATCGCGTTTTCGCCAGGCACGTCTTCCACAAGGTTCGAAGGGCGTCCTTCACTATTTGTCGAGCGTTGCGGATTCGGGTTCGGTAGTGCTTGGATCGGCGGAGCGGAATTCCTTGCACGGCCTCAAACACATCGCTCGTGTCGAGTTGTGGGAGGACGGACCACACTGCTTCTGGTACGGGGTCGTCTCCTTCAATGCCGATGGTCTCGAGGATAGACAACCAGTCCCTCGGATGTGTCCGCAGCAGTCGCCGCCAGATGTCACGATCGCGCCTTTCTACCCATTTCAGTTGAAGAAGATCGCCTACTTTGTGGTAGAGGGCGTTCCTGAGCCGTTCAATACCTTTTCGCCGGTAAACGCTTTGGCGGATGAGAGCGAGCATGACCCACGGATCGTTGAGTCCGCGACTCATCGCCCCATGAGTCAGGAACACGATCGACTTTCTCCGAGAGGGCGGG
>WFWZ01000261.1 GCA_015490875.1 Planctomycetaceae bacterium | reverse complement strand
GGCCAACCCGATGTCCCCGAGGATGAAGATGTGCGGATAGAATTCTGACTCGGCGATTCCGATGACGGCACTTTGCGCCGCCGCAAGTCGTTCGGCGCGGTGCACGTCCGGCCGCCGCCTCAACAGGTCCGCAGGGATCCCCACAAGGATGCTCGCGGGAGCCTGAGGAATCGGGCCGTCTCCCAGTTCCTCCGTCAGGTCATGAGGAGGTTCCCCAAGTAAAACGCACAGGGCATTGGCCGTCTGCCGAAGACGAGCCTCCAAGTCGGGAATGACCGACTGCGTGGCGGCCAGGTTTTCTTTGGCTTGAGCCAGATCGAGTTCCGTCACCCGGCCGTTCTTGAACTGCACGTTGACGATCTCCACCGTTCGCTGTTGCAGTTCGACGTTGCGGTGAGCCACGCGAAGGCGTTCCTGGAACGTACGGTACTGGATATACGCCGTGGCCACCTCGGCTTGCAACAGCACGAGCACGTCGTCGTAGTTTTCGATCTCGGCATCGAGAATCGCTTCTTGAGACTCGATGGCCCGGCGGAATCGACCCCAGAAATCGAGTTCCCATGTGGCGCTGGCGGTCAGATCCCAGTTGTCGAAGTCCAGCACCGGGAATTGGTTGGCCAGATTATTCGAGTTATTGATTCGCTCAAATCCGCCCAGTGCTTCTTGTGCCTGTGGGAAGAGGTTGCCCCGAGCGACCGCCAGTCGGGCTCGAGCCTCCAAGATGCGCATCCCCGCCGACCGCAATGAAAGGTTCTGCTGCGACGCGCGGTCGACCAGTTCGTTCAGTTTGGCGTCGCCGAAGACGGTCCACCACTGCGCCTGGATCTCGCTGCCCGCATCGACGGAGGCGTTCTGGTAATCGATCCATTCATCGGCGAACGGTACCGGTGGCTGGGCATAGTCGGGGCCCACGCGGAAGCCTTGGTGAGCCCAGCGTTCGAGTCCTCGGCAGCCGGCTGTGACCAACAAGACACCGGCGAGAACGATTTCCCACACGCCTAGTTGCCTCTGGTGAAGCTTTGTCCACCGGCGGCCCAGCGTCGAGCATGGGCGTACGGCCATTTCCCCCCTCCATGTTTGCCGTCGAGCCGACTGCGGATGTCGCTTCCGCGCAGCTCATAGTCGCCGCGCACCGTCCCATGCGCGCGGTCCCGATTTTTCATGTATCGACGTGAGGGAGCGAAAAATGAAAAAGGAAAAGTGGAAAAGCGCAGGGACACAAGCAACGATAGGGCAGGCTTTCGATCCTGACCGCACGTAGTTGGTCGGCCGTCTTCACATGGGCCACGTAACCGATAAACTCGGTGAGGCGTCCAATAGCGTCTTGCAGCGTTTCGGTGATCGACTGGCGAGAGAGATCGGCGGTGATTGGAAGGTAATCATCGAAGTCCGAGGAAACCGACGGTTCTTAATCTTTGCCAAGTAGGTGACGCTCATGACGGACATACGTCCAATGGAGCTTCAACGGTGGACTCCCGGTACACCAACCAAGTATCCGCCGACCGACGAGGCGTTCTTGCGAGCCGCGACAGATGCCGGCTTCGAAGCATTTACACACATTGGCGGTCTGTTCGGAGCACAGACCGTTCGCCGAGCTGTTCACATCATTCATAGAGGGCGTGGACAAAAGTGGGAAGTCATTTTCTTAGAGCATGATTCAGATGTTGTGACAACCACGACGACGGATCTTGCCCAAATGACCACGACGATGCTAAGCTGGCTGTCCGGAAAGTCGCTAACGGCTAAGGAGGATTCTGTTCGAGCCGCGACGGGATGATGCTCCACAAGGTGCGGCGACTTCGGCCTTGCGCAGTGTTCACTTCCCGCCGTACGATCTCGGTTATTCCGGCGCGATGCGCGGCGGCACAAGTTGCTCGAGCCGTAAGATTTGGCCTCAAACAGGTTTGACTCCTCACCGTAGCTCGGCTCGCAGCGTGATATGTGTGACAGGAAGGTGTATCAATGACGCTAGAGTCACTATTGCTGAGCGTTGTGCCGGCTGTTGCTGGCCTCATAGGCTTTCTAGTCGCAAGAAAGGTCTGGCCAAACACAGGCCGTTGGGGCATTAACCGAGAAAAAGTGAATTGTCCTCGATGTGGCAAAAGAGCACCGAGCATGCGAATACCAGCTAATCTACGGCAAATGTTGTGGGGTGGTTGGACGTGCAAGAAATGTGGTTGTGAATTCGATAAGTATGGCAAAGAGATTACCACGCAATAAGGGTTCGCTCCTCGTAGGCCCAATCAGTCATGCTCCTTCGGTAAACGCGCCGTCCCCGCGACAAGTCGGTGGTGGGCTCGTGGCCACCGACACGCCCACCAATGCCGCTTACGTTTCGGCTGGGCTCCGCAGTCGCGGACGTACTTTCCTCAAACCTTCCCCGCCGCGGCGGCCACGCCGGCTCCTCGTTCCACGGCCACTCCCTGCTCAGCCAACAGTTCCTCCAAAGCCGACAAGAAATAGAGGACGTTCCTCCGGCGACTGGAGTGTCCCATCAATCCGATCCGCCAAACCTTGCCGCGAAACGCTCCTAAGCCACCACCGATTTCGATCCCGAACCGCTGCAGAAGTTGCCGGCGCGTCCATCCATCGTCAACGCCCTCGGGGATGCGCACCGCGTTGAGCATCGGGAGTTCATGACCTTCTCGAGGCGCATAACGGATTCCCAGAGCCTCCAATC
>WFWZ01000260.1 GCA_015490875.1 Planctomycetaceae bacterium | reverse complement strand
ACCCTCCGGGGTCCGAAAGCAACCATGGGGGTTGCTCCCGCACCCCGAAATCTCTCGCCAAAACTCTCGGGATCTCTGATTAACACACCCCAAAAAGTTAACAGGTCGGTCCCTTTCGGACCCTAGATGGGACCCTAGATGGAACAGTGAGCCATCGTCAAACTAGTCCCCATTTCAGGATCGGATAGAATTGGGAATCGTAGCTGCGGTTTCATTCTTATTCGCTGGGTGCGTTATAACCGCCTGCCCCCACAAGGTGCTTGCATTGAATCTTGACCCTGTCGCAGATGCTGAAGACGACCTCCGGCCCGAATACGACTTTTCCCAGTTGAAACGCGTTCCCGTCGAGCAGAGGCATCGCCGACCGCGCGTCCAGCCCAGCATCGAGCAAATCGACTTAACTTCATCATTTCCGGAGTTCGACGAAATACCGGACGGCTTCGAATGGTGTGAAGACAAGGCATCCGCTAATTACCGTAAGCACGGTGTGACGTTCAACGAAGCCTCAACGGTTTTTGACGATCAACTCGCCGTCGTTGTGTATGACCCAGATCATTCTGACGACGAAGACAGATATTTGATCATTGGACACTCAGCTAGAGGGCGGCTCTTAATTGTCTCCCATACGGATCGTGAAGATGGAACACGGATAATCAGTGCTCGAGAATGCGTTCGCTCCGAGCGGCGGAGATTTGAAAATGGGGACTTCTGACGATCGAAACGAAGACGACCTGCGTCCTGAGTACGACCTCACGAAGCTTCGACGTGTGGACCGAGATCGGCATCGCCGCAAGTCGCGAAAGGAAAATCTTGAGCGGACTTCCGCATTCCCATTAGAGCATCCGCGAGAGGAAGGAAACGTGACGCTTTCAAATCAAGAAGCTAGAGAGTTTATTGCCAAAATGGATGCGGCGATGATGCCGCTGTTGAATAGCTGCGTTGTTCCAATCTACGGTGACCATAAAGGGATTCCCATACAATGCGGCACTGGCACTCTGTTCCGGGTTGCCAACTACAGTTTCCTGGTCAGCGCAAGTCATGTCACCGATTTGGCCGCACGACACAAAGTTCAGCTGTATGTCTCCGACGCTCCACAGGGAGCCCCCGCCATCGCTTTAGAGGGGCAGTTGCACTCGGAGCGGAATCTAGACGTTTCGGTTTGGGAGCTTACGCCTGAAATTGTCGCTGGACTCAAGAATCGTCAATTCCTGACGATTCATCGAGCCGATCGCGCCGACCTTCGCGTCAGTCGTGGTTGGTACTACGTCCACGGCTATCCGAACTGCTGGTCCCATTCCATTCCCGAGGAGCAGAAGACAAGAGTGAAGGCGTTCACCTATGGGACCGTTCTGTTTCAGGGCGAAACACGTACGTTTGGTGGGTACGATCCACAACTTCATGTCCTCCTAACTGTGCCAAAGGATGGAAACATCGACACTCATGGTGCCGAATCAGAGTTGCCAGTCTCTCTCAAGGGGATCAGCGGAAGCAGCATCTGGCAGGCCTACTACGAAGGACTGCCAAGCAAACACTGGACGATTGACGACGCTGTCGTGGTGGCCGTCCAGACGGGGACGTATCAAAATGGAACAGTAGTCCGAGGTACGCGGTGGTGGGTCATCGAGAAAATCCTGTCGAAGAATTACCCAGATCTTGAAGGACCGCTGTCCTTGATGACACCGTCGATGCGGAAACCACCAAGCTGACTGATCTGGTTCTTCTCATTCGTTCGTCATTCTTGCTGATTGCCGGGTAGGTTAACAGATAGAGGTTGTTAACCATTCTGTTCCCGCCAGACACCGCGCCGGTCGCCGAGCGAAGGTCGCTGTGGGCAACTCCAGGGGCAAGGGCAGAAGCCCAATGCGACCAGGCGACAATTCTGTTTCTTGCGTCCGACAAGCGCGTTGCCAAAGTGCTCGCGTCTTGGCGTCCGGGATTCTTCGGCTCCACACGCGGGCGGCTCTGTCTCGAACCGCCACCGACCGTTCCACCACCGTAAAGCCGGCGAATTCTGCCACTCCTGGCCTTGAGGATGCCGCCGAAACCGTGCTCAGTGTCCACAACGGCTAACCCTTTCCGAGATCCTCGAGACAGCAAGCGAATTATGAATGTCGCAAGGAAAGTCGCTGCGCTGTAGCGGATGACTGTGCGCGAGGTTGGTCTGCGGTACACCGAAAACGTGCAGCGGAACGGCGAGTCAAAACTGACGCCAATCGATGCTCTCGTGAGCACTTTTCACAAAATCGACGCTACGAAAGACTCGTCTGAACCGCTGCTTGGCCGACGCCTCTACATAGGGATCAATGACCGTCACGACCAAAGGTCGACCTTCATCATGCCGTGCTTTAGCAATCTGGCCGAACTGCATCTGTGCCATCGCATCAAAGTCGGACATTGAGAAGCCGATAACGATGGCCCGATCGGCTTCGTAGATCGCTCGCATCGCGTTCCTCCAAACGCAGCCCAAGCCAGGAATCTGGTGTAGCTGCTTGTATGATCCTAACCCAGCAACGCCAACGGATCGCGGCAATGCGCTCCCACGCCCCTGTTGAACGTCCCGCCCCGAAACCCATCGTTGCAGCTGCTCCCGCGTTCGACATCGGCAGAGACGATAATCGTCCTCCACGAAGTCCGTATTGCTCTCTCCCCGGTTTGCGTTTTCTTTCGCGAACAGTAGGTCAAACGCCGGGCATGGGTCGGAGCGATGAGCGACGATCCAGTCGATTGAACCGTGAAGCTTGTAGATAGCAACCCCGCTGTTTCCGTCAGACAATCCATGATTCCAGGGTTTATCGACTTCGGCCAGTGCGCGTTCAACCAAAGTGTCATAGTTGAACGTCACGACTGAATCGTTCGAGACAACCGACTTTGCCCAACGAGTGATCGGCGTCAAATCGGCTTGATTCTCGCTGGAGAGGATGGTATCGCGTAAAGCATCTTCAAGGTACGACAGCCAAGCAGAGATCGACTCGGCGCGATTCCATGCGGTACCTGGTCCATCAAAACGACCAACTCTTTCAAGCTGTTGCCGGAGTCGATAAACCTCGATATCGAAGTTCGCGTAATGGAAGACTTGCTCAATGTTCAGTTTGAACGACAATTGCCCTTCGTCGTTACCATCGAGCCAAGCTAGTCGTTGGCCCAAGTCATAGAGCCATTCCTGCAATTCATCAAGGTCGAGCTCCTGTGTAAGCAACGGGAGAAGTTCCGTTGCCAGCGGCATTCCTGCCGGCCTTGAGAACCCCGCGCCAAGGATGAACACTCGTTTCGCCTGTTCCATGTGTCGTTACAGCCTGACTCCAGGGGGCGCATAGGAAGCAAAGGCCGCCCCCACCTTTCCGACAACTCGCATCCGCTTCCGGTAGGTTAACAGCATACGGCCGCGTGTTCCATCTCCCCCGAAACGTCGCTCGCGCCCGTGGCCTGTGCGACTGACGGTATCTTTGTAAGCAACCCCGATGTCGATCTGTACTGACGCTGCGCGCAGGTCGCTCAGTTCCACAGTAGCCAAGGCGTGAGCGGTGCGACTATGCTAAAGGCAATTGAGCGGTGGCCCTCGATGGCACGTTATTCCTACAGGTGACAACGTTCGAAACACAAGGGGAAGTGGATGAGTGTCTGGCTAGTGCGTGCGGGACGTCACGGAGAAAACGAGCAAACGGCGCTGGACCGTAATGTCGTCGCAATTGGTTGGAACGAGTTGCCGGATCTTAGCCGCATCACGTCGCGCGACGAACTTGCCGCCCTCTACCGTGACCGATTTCCAGCGGCGAGCGCCGGAAAGGCGAGCAACCATGTGGGACAGATTTGGACCTTCCTGAAGAAAATCAAGAAGGGTGACCTGGTGGTTCTTCCGCTGAAGTCCCAGTCGGCGATTGCCATTGGAAAGGTCACGTCCGACTACCAATTCCGTCAGGATCTCACCGAGTCCGTCCATCATGTGCGCTCGGTCGAGTGGATCCGGACCGACCTTCCCCGCACGGCCTTTCCTCAAGACCTGCTCTTCTCCTTCGGTGCTTTCATGACGGTGTGTCAAATCAAGCGCAACAACGCCGAAAAGCGAATCCAAGCAATCTTGAAAACCGGACGCGACATCGAGCCGGTCGTCCCGATCGGCAATGACAGTGATAACGAAGAGTCCATCGACATCGAGCAGGCTGCACGAGATCAGATCCTGACATTTGTCAAACAGAGGTTTGCTGGGCACGAGTTGGCGAGGCTCGTAGACGCTGTGCTGCAAGCCCAAGGATACCTGACTCGTGTATCACCGCCCGGTCCGGATGGCGGAGTCGACATTCTCGCCGGTACTGGCCCTATGGGATTCGGTTCCCCAAGGTTATGCGTTCAAGTCAAATCGTCGTCGTCGCCGGTCGATGTCAACGTTTTTCGTGAACTGCAAGGCATTCTCACCAGTTTTCATGCTGACCAAGGGCTGCTGGTCTCCGCCGGTGGATTCAAGAAATCCGTATTGCAGGAAGCGACAAAGAGTTTCTTTGCCATACGACTCTGGGATGCCGGCGACCTGCTCGAGGCGATCCTTCGGAATTACGACAAGTTCTCGGACGAGCTTCAGGCGGAGCTCCCACTCAAGCGAATCTGGACGCTCGTGCCGGATGAATAGGAGGTTCCGCTACGTTTCCACAACCAGTGGGTACAACGAGCTGATCGAGAAGCACAAGGGACCGGAGAACAAGGCGCCGCTGATCACCTGCAGGAGCGGCCCCCCCAGCCTCAGCAGGTTTCCCTGCTGAGCGGAGCAACGAGCTTGCGGTGGCTTGGCGACGGCCGGTGTTACGGTGTGTTGCGCCATGGAACGCGTGTTGACCCTCTTGACAGGGTGCAACGAGCCCTGCAAAATCCAGGAGTTGTGGTGGCACTTAGAGCCTTTCAAGTCAAAAGGGATGGTACATGCCGCGCGAAATCGGAGGTGTCGTGTACGTTTCCGCGGCGGAAGTCGCAAAGGAGGTCGGCGTGTCCCGACAAACACTGTGGCGGTGGCGTCGGGATGGGAAGATTCCTTGCGGTCATCGCGCCCGGGATCGTCAGATCCTCTTCACCGAACGAGAAGTAGACGAAATCCGCAGTCATGCCAACAAGATCGAGCCGATTGTGGATTTGGAAGCGGAAAAACTTCGACTCCTGTGACCACACGTGTCACGCGAGCCTGCAGGATGTATAGGTAGGGAGGCCGGTGATGTCCCAAGAAACCTACTTCGACAATAACGCGACGACGAAACCGCTCGCCGAGGTGCGAGAAGCGGTCGCTCGCACAATGGAGACTACATTCGGTAACCCGTCGAGTGTGCATGCGGCGGGTCATCGGGCACGTTGCGATTTGGCCAATGCACGCCATAAAGTTGCACAGCTGTTGGGCTGTGATCCGGAAGGCATTGTGTTTACGGGCAGCGGCACGGAAGCAAATAATCTTGTCTTCCGTTCGGCCATCACGAGGGCAAGTGCGTCACGCCCCCGCATTGTCACGGCGAGCACAGAACACTCCTCCGTTCTAAAGATGCTTGAATATCTGGAAGCTCGAGGGATCGAG
>WFWZ01000259.1 GCA_015490875.1 Planctomycetaceae bacterium | reverse complement strand
TTCATCATTCATCATTCATCATTCATCATTCATCATTCATCATTCACCCTTCACCCTTCACCCTTCATCATTCCTCATTCCTCATACAAACTTCACACTTCAAACTTCAGCATGACTGACACACACCTTTCCGAATGGTCTCGACGCTGGCAAAGTGGCGACCGGAGTGTCGTCGCGGAAGTCGAAAACGCGGTGCGCGAGTCTCGCCCCGATGCACCGATCGACTTTTTTGCTTTGGGCGAATTGTGTGAAACGATGGGGCTGGTCGGCCCCGCCTTCCACGCCTTCCAGCGAGCCCTCGGCCGGCAGCCGGCCGATCCAGGCGTCCTGAGAAAGTTGGCCGCGTATTATGCCGAGCGAGGCGAATTGCGGCGAGCGGCCGAACTGTGGGAGCGGCTTTTGCGCGTGCGGCCCGGGGATGCCGAAGCCGTCGATGAGCTGGCCGGTGTGTTGGTCGCCGAAGGATCGGTCCCCGAACTGCGCCGCGTGCTCGACGCTGCGGTCGCCGCCGGCTATCCGGCCGAGCGGTCCCACGCGTGGTTGGCACAAGTCGAGTCGGGCCGGGAGTCTCCCGATGAGGCTGCCGCTATCCCGTCGCGCGACGATCCGTTCCCCGTGCCGACCGATGCCGATTGCGTCCGTTTCGCCACGCTCTTTGGCGGCCGGGAAGATGTCTACGCGAGACAATGGTGCCGCCCCGACGATCGCCGAGTCGGGTACACGCCGGTCCATGAGCCGTTCACGCCGGCGGTCGCCCGGCAACATCTGCTCGGGAGCGTCACCGTGGGCGTCTACCCGATCCGGCTCGACCAGACGGCCACCTGGTTCGCCATCGATCTGGACATCCGGCGGGATGAACTCGAAACAGCTCGGCGCGATCACCGTTACGCCACTGAACTGCGGCAACAGATGCGGGACACGGGCCTGGCCATCTTGCGCGAACTTCGCAGGCTGGGCTTGGAGCCCCTCTTCGAAAACTCCGGCTACAAAGGGCGCCATTACTGGGTGTTCCTCGAACAACCTCAGGAAGCGCGCTCCCTGCACCATCTGGGTCGACTCTTGTTGGCTCGCCTCCAACCCCTTCTCCCCCCTGCTTTCTCCCTCGAGTTCTTCCCCAAACAGGCTCGCCGCAGCGGAAAGGGGCTGGGGAACCTCATCAAGCTTCCTCTTGGAATCCACCAAAGAACGGGATACCGGAGCGTCCTGTTGGACGGCGAGGGACGTCCTTTGGCCGATCCGTATGGAGCCCTGCGCGACGTGCAGCGACTCGGCTCAGACACCTTTCTGGCACTCGTCGACCGGCTCAAGGGTAACGCTACGCCAGAACCGGCAGCCGAAAGGCCGGAGGAACGGTCCGAGGCTGCCGGCGAGTCGACGGGAGCCACCGAGATTCCTCTGTGGCCTCCAGATGCACCGCCGCCCTGGACCGAGGCCGATTTCGAGGCCGATCCGAAGGTGAGGCACTTGCTCCGATGCTGCCCCGTCCTCGCGGCACTCAAGGAGAAAGTCGACAAGCATCGACAGCTCTCTCATGACGAACAGGTGGTGCTGATCCATTCGCTCGGGCATCTGGAAAGCGGACCCCAAGCCGTCAATTACCTGATCCACCGGTGCCTTGAGTACTCGCCCGAGATGCTCATGCAAAGCCGCCTCAAAGGCAACCCCATCTCCTGCCCCAAGATCCGCAAGCGCATCGGCCATATCACGCGCCGCGTCCCTTGTAACTGTGACTTCAGTTTCGCCCCGAATCATTATCCGACTCCCGTGCTTCATCTCGAGACCCTTTCGGAGGCGGAGGTGGCCGAGATGTCAAGGGAGAGGGCGTCTGACGAGCCGGAAAGCATCGAAGCGCTGATACGACGGTACACGGTGATCGTCCACCGGCGGCGAGAAATCGAGCAGGAGTGGCAGGAGCTTCACGACTCCCTTTGCAAACGCCTGGCAGCGCTCCCCGATCGCAGCATCACAACCGAACACGGACGGTTCTTCCTCGATACGACCGACGGCGTCGAGACGTTGCGTTGGGAAGAGCCCGAAGGAGACTAAACGATGCGCACCGTCGTGGTCACCGAGCAGGGAGCGACGGTTCGAGCCGAGGGGAAGTTCCTCGTCGTCGAAAATGGCGGCCAGGTCATCAAGCGGATCCGGACGCACGATGTCGACCAGTTGGTGCTGATGGGAAGTGTCACACTCAGTGCGGGAGCGGTGGCCCTGGTCGCCCGCAGTGAAATCGATACGGTCTTTCTGACGACCAAGGGCAACTTTCGCGCACGTCTGGTGACGCGTACCTCGAAGAACGTGCCACTCCGCCAGAGACAGTGGGAGCGCGCGTGGGAGGAACCATTTGTGCGAGATTTTGTACGCGCGGTCGTTGTGGGGAAACTGACGTACCAGCGGCAGATTTTGCTGCGAGCCCAGCGAGACCAGAAGGATCCGGTGATGGCCGACGCGCTGGCTCGGATGAGGATCTTGATGGAGCAGGCCAAGCGAGGCGACGAGGTGGGGGTGTTGCGCGGCTATGAGGGCGCCGGAGCCGCTCTCTATTTTGGTTGCTTCGGCAAGTTGGTCCGCAACCCCAACTTCTCGTTTCACGGGCGCAACCGCCGTCCGCCTCGAGACCCGATCAACGCGGCTTTGTCGTTTGGGTACGCGCTACTGCTGAACACCGTCGAAACGGAAGTTCTCCGCTGTGGGCTGGATCCCTACCGAGGGTTCTTCCATGAGCCGGCTCATGGGCGGCCGTCGCTGGTGCTCGATTTGATGGAGGAACTCCGGCCGACGATCGACTTGTTCGTGTTGCGTTTGGTGAACCGCCGGCAACTCGGCCCGGCTGATTTCGACTACAAGTCGAGTGCCGAGCGACCGGTCGAGTCGATTTTGGCAAGCGAGTCGGACGGCGCGGAGGGTCGTCAGTCGCAGACAGACGCTTCGGACGCCCTCGGCAAATCACTACCGATTTCTGACTCCCAGTCGCGACCGACTTGTGACTTTGAGTCTCCACCCGAACCCGAGTCTGCGGCTCGCGGGGAAGACGTCCCCTTCGAGGTTCGTTCGACCGATGCACCGGCGGTTTATCTTGGCGAGTCGGGAAGGCGGATCGTCTTGACGGCGTATTATAAGCGGTTGCGTGACCGGGTTCACTATGCGGCTCGCGGCCAGAGTCTCGAGTTGCGTCAGATCATCCGGGAGCAGTGTTATCATTTGGCGCGTGTGATTGAAGGCAGGGAGGAGGCGTACATTCCCTTCATCCCTCGCTAACCGGGGTTTCGGGTTCACGGTTCGGGGTTGAAAGAGTTTATCGTACTCGTGCTCAGCGCAGCGGTGCTCGTAATCGATAAATGTCCCACAGCGGGAGTTTCTGGTTCCTGGTTTCTGGTTTCTGGTTTCTGGTTCGGAGGATACATCCCCTCCATTCCACCCACACCCTTCACAGTTCATCCTTCATCCTTCAAACTTCACACTTCAAACTTCTATAATCATGCCTCACATCGTGGTTTGTTACGACATCGTCTGCAATCGAACGCGGGCGCGCGTGATGAAGCGTCTGCGGGAGTATTTGCCTCACGTGCAAAAGAGTGTCTTTGAGGGGGAGATCAGCGAGGCGAAGGTTCAGGAGCTTCGGGAGATGTTGCAGTGCGAGATCGATATGTTGGAGGACACGGTGAGGATCTATCGGCTTTGCGCCAGGTGCATTCCGTCGACGGAGGTAATTGGATTGGGGGAGTACATCGAGGGAGAAGACGGGGACGAGGTGATTTGAGGGCAGGCATCGATGGTCGGGGGATTGCGATTGCGTGAGTGGCTGGCACGGCCGCGGACTGGAGTGTCCACAAGTGGACAGTTGGGGACTCAAGCGCCACGCTGTGTTACGATCGCGGATCGGAGCGGGCTTGGGGGGCCAAACACGCAAGTCGTGTTGAGTCATGGAGATACGTCGAATGCGCCCTGCGAGGTTCGCGATTGCCGTAAGTCCTTACGCAGGCGGGATTTACTTCGAATCCCGGACCCACCCCGATGGAGGGTACGCTTGATATGGCGGCTAGATTCGCGATTCGCCACATCTAACCTCTTGTCACTGCACGGTTTGGGTGATAGGGTCTCTTCCGACGCGCCCTAACGGAGAAGGGATTGAAACTCAAACGTGAACGGGTGAGGCGACGAAAAGTTCGCCACCTCTTCCGACGCGCCCTAACGGAGAAGGGATTGAAACTGTTTGCTTCCAACGCCATCTTGGTAATGAATTCAGCTTTCTCTTCCGACGCGCCCTAACGGAGAAGGGATTGAAACCCAAACAAGGCGTGCTTCTGAATGGCAGTTAGGGCACTCTTCCGACGCGCCCTAACGGAGAAGGGATTGAAACGCTCCCCATTCCGAACGTGATCCCAACTAGTCCTTTCCAGTTCTCTTCCGACGCGCCCTAACGGAGAAGGGATTGAAACTCACCCACTGCGAACGCTCCATCCCCAAC
>WFWZ01000258.1 GCA_015490875.1 Planctomycetaceae bacterium | reverse complement strand
GGGCCAGTGCCCGAGTTTACCGCAATGCTGCATCCACTCGGCCCAAATGCCGTGCTCCCGAGTCAGCCGACCGAGCCGTTCTTTGATCTGGCTCGACTCCGAAAGCGCTCTACGGCTTCCCTTTTCGCTGACCACCATTCTCGTCGCCGGAAGATGGGATGCCGAAGAGCACTCTGCCATGATTGGCATCAATGTAGTCATCCTTGTCTCGCCGGTCATTTCCCGGCGGGCACGCAGTTCGAGGTGGGCGAGGTACAGGGACTCGCGATACGCTCGCTCCTCCCTGAGTTCGGCGACTCCATACACCGGGAAAACGTCCCCGTCCGTTTCTTTCATGAAATGAGCGATCACCGCCTGACACGCCATTCGCACATCCGCTTCGTCAACATCCTCAACGACAAACTGCGCCGACCCGCCATTGGCGTATATCTCATCCACTTTGGAGGCTCGAGGAAGTTCTCGTTCGAGAACTCGACTAGTGGCGAGCCGGTTCAACCGATCCAGATTCGCACTTGCCCCTCGGATTTCGCGCAACGTGTCCGTGCCAAAGACATACTGCTTGATCGACGGTGTGTCGAACACAACGAGATAGCGATCACCCATTCAACAGGTCTCCGTGCTGCTGGATGTCTAGCCTACCTGACGATCCTTGGACCTTTTCCACAGCGAGGATTCCATGCTGGCCGTCCCTTTCTGCCTCCCTCAGAAGCACCCGATCGTGTTATGGGATCACTCGATACTGGCCTTCTTCCTCTCCCGCCCCCGCTCTCACGGCGCTGTCCGGGGCGAGGGGTATTAGACGCATCGCTTCTTCGACTCGCCAGAATTGTGGGTATTCCGTGCCCGGTTTGCCTCGACCGTCGACGTTTTCGTTGAACCAATTCAACAGCAGACTGCCTGCGGGTGCCGAACGCAACAAGGAAATCAGAACGAGCCGGAAGCCTGGCGTCAGATCGAAAACGACGCGCTCCGGCGGTACCGTGGCGAGAAACGAATCGAGATGGATCCGGATATCGCTGTCCATGGCTTTGCCAAAACGGATCTCAGCGGGCCGGCACGTGATTCTTCGAGTTCCCAGCCATTCGACATAGCGGTGCGCCACGGCTTTCAGGTCAGGACGATCACCTGTGTAAAACAACAGGCAATCTGTGAGACTGTTTCCGCGGCATTCTTCGCCTTCGGCGTCGGTAAGTAACTGGACAGTCAGCTCCACCAATTCCCAACTCTGGCTCACGACACTAACAAGATGACTTGGTCGCACCTCGGGAAATCGATCGCGGAGCAACTTGCGATGCGTCTTAGCAAGCCGCGGCGCAAGTCGTCGGCGGTAGAAATCGGAAACACGTGACCGCGGCCTCGCGCTCAGATAGTAACCCGCCATTGTCTCGAGCGAGTCGTTTTCTGTTGGTTCGACCTGAAGGACAGAGGTCAACGCATGCAGCGCCTTACGGGGCGTGGCTTGTCCAATGTCGAGTGTACCGATACGAAGGGGATGTCGGTTGGTCTTGGGAACCCGGCGATTGGCGTATTGCTGCGCGACGTGATACTGCGAGGCCGGTACGAACAGCTGTGAGGCTCCCATCTCAGCGGCCAACTTGATCTTCTGGTCCAGCGAATCCACGTCGACGATTCCGGCCGGTACGCCATCTTTCTGGTTGCTCCACGCGCCGGTCGCCAGAATCTTCGGGTCGGGCTTTCCGCCCAAGGCTGCTACGATCAGTCCGGCGGCCAGTGCCGCCCAAGCGGAACCAGGCTTCAGTGGCAAATTGGCTAACATATCGCCGCCCAACGTCTCGACTCCGTCCGGCCAGTGGAGGGACCAACGGTGATCAATCGAGCCGATCTCCCCAGTCTTGCCGTGCTCAGCAAGCTGAGTGACGATCGAATCAGCGAGCCCGCGCACACTCTCGGGAAGACGGGGGCTATGTTTCCCCCGTCCCGAAAGCGGTTCCGTTCTTCGCCACTGAAAGGGTAGTAAGAATGCCGGCCGCAACAGCGGCCAGCGATTGGGATGAGGATTCACGAAGATCCCCCAGCAGACGCCCGGGCGATGGTGCTTGGGGATTGGATCGACCGTCGCCAATCGTGCGACACGGGCATCAGGGTGCCGAGCGGCAAGTTCCAGCACTTGCGGCACTAGCATGTAGAACGCCAACTCACCTAAGCGATGCACAGTTTCGGTCGCGCGCCGTACGCTCAATGTGGCCGGATCATGACACACGAGCTGTTCAAATCGTTCCACCATGACCTCCCTACTCTTCCAGCGCCTCCCAGAGACGGTCTCGACTGCCAACGGACAGACACAGTCGGTCAGACACCCGCAATTCGGCCAAGAGAAACGTCACTCGGCCCTCTTTCTGCAGCGTTTTCGGCGTTGCCGAGCCCAGCCATACGCGTTGTCCGGCAAGTTCTTCTGCTGGAGCATCGTCGGTCTGCCGATAGACCACCAACACCAGTGGTTCTTCGTCGCCTCGATCCGTCGGCTTTGGCGGGACGTACATTTCCGCCAAATAGCGACCGTCGGGCGACCGCCATCGCAAACAACGCTGCGGGAGCTCGACATCCGCATCAGCCGCGAGAACCGGCTCTGCTTCCTCAGGCAAAACCTCACTCGCACGGAAGGCCGTGAGCGGTGCCCCTTCGCACTCGACGCGGTACTGTTCATAGAGACAAGAGACGAACGAAGGGAGAAGGGGTTTCACAATCGGATGCTGCATCTCGTATTCCGCCTGCTCCGCCTCGTCGAGCAAGTCGACGAACTTCAAGACCGTAGCGGCCAGCTCGTAGTCCCATTGCTCCAAATCCGGCCGCAACGTTTGGCCCACGGCCTGCGCATACACGCTCGCCGGCAAGAACAGATCGATATGGCCTCCCAGCCACTCGGTGCAGCGCCCTACATCGTTCTCAACCTCCGGGTCGGTGATACCCTGTCGAGCTGCGACGGCAATCACCAGCTCCGCGTCGTCCAAGTCCTCCAGCAAATCGACTGCCCAGCGAGTCTCCTCGCCGACATCCAACACTTGGTCAAACGAGGCGGCGTATTCGGTCGCAGCGTGAAGCCACGCTTCCCCGTTGGGCACGGAGAGAGCGGCCTGGCACAAGAGCTGCGAATTCCCTTCGAACAGCAGGATGGCTTCCTCGAATTCCGATCGGCCATCGCCATCGTCAATCAAGTCTCGCCGTGCGCGGCGGAGCTTGCCCAGGAGCGCAAGGAGGTCATAGGCTGGTTCTGTCGGGAGCTGTTGCGAGCGCAAGTCCTCTCCGTAATCACGGACAACATCCTGAAGTTCATCGAGCCATAGGTGGACCTCGACGCTGGGATCGACCACGCCATTGCGCGTTGCAGCGAGTGTCTTTCGAACGTAGCGATTATTCATGGCTTCAGCCCATCTCCACGGCAGTCCCTGCGCAACTCGCGCCAGTGATCAAGTTTCAATTGGCTCCGGCGCGGCAGTACGTCCTTGAGCAGCGCATAGTCGTTGCCCCGTAGACGACCGAACATGTCCCTGTTTCGGTGGTGACACCTCATAATATGCTGGACAGAAGGGCGGAATACTCGGTAATACAAACGCTCCTCGGTCGACCATCTAGCTTCGCGGAGCCTTTGTCGACGTCCTCGCGCCTCACCAGACACACCGTGACGTTTCGGAGTGCGCATCGGACGTTCCCGCATCATACCACGGCGCTCCGCGGCGGGAATTCGATGTGACTTCCGCACCGCCTCTGGATCCCCTTGCCCGGCCAAAAAAGCGGTTTTCACGATCGGGCGTGGCCGATCCAGCGTGTCGTTACCCCCTACGGCAACAATCACCACAAGGATGCCCGTCGTTCCCATCGCTACGGTCACCTGACCATGCTGCACGAACCACTCGAGCTGGCTCGCATCGCGCAAATCCGCCGATACAGCATGAGCGTAGCGATCGTACAGCGCTTGAGCCGATTGGCCGTGCGAGGCGCGAGCCTGTTCCACAAAATGAAAGCGAGCATCGGCAGAGCGCAGATCCACCAGACGTGTATAGTCATCAATCACCAGCGCCCAGGCATGGCACTCGGGTGCCGTGAGCAGATGATGCGTCAGGTGCTCAACCGCCTTTTCCCAGTCACCAAAAAGTCGCGCCTCGGCGTGATCTGGGGCTGGGTAGGGGACATTGGCAAGTTGAAGGCCATCGCGGCTAGTCGTCTCGCGCATCGCCATAACATGTCATCCTACGATCGGGGCAGGGACGGACTGCGAGGACGATCGGGAAGGAGCCTGGCAAACAAAGCGTTCCATTCCGTATCGTTGATACGTTTGCGCGCCTCTTGTTTCGCGCGCTTGGCCCATTGATTCCAGCGGCTGGGCGAGATGGTCACTTCAGGACTCGAGTTCTTTCCAATCGCATCGGCGATGTCCGGTGACTCCAGACAGTGCGGCGGATGGTCGACCTTTGCACGGAGAGCCGTCCAAACGGTTCCCAACTGTGCCAAAGACTCGGCGAACCGCGATTCGGACTCCCAAGTATGCCATTGGAGTAACCACTGAATGAAGTCCGACAGCTTGCAGTCTTTTCCATCGCCGGCGTCCGACCAATCGGCAACCAGCGCACACATGCCCTTGCGCAACGCAAGTAACAAAACGATGTAATAGTGGATGCCGCCCTTGGAGCGAGGCTTCCAGGAAACTCTGTCGAGAACCGCTCGGAGCTGCCGCCGGTGCCAATCCCAAAGTTCACGGTCGTCCTGCCAATCCGTTTCGTCCGCGGCCGCGGATGCCAACGAGCGGACGCCATCCCGCTCGACGTCACTCCCCCCGCGCCCTTCCCACGCGAATTCGCGCCGCACTATGTCGCAGAACGCATGGTGCAGGACCGTTCGTGCGAATGTCGTAAAGCGACCTCGCTCAGGATCAAACTTCTTCTGTCGTAGTTTGTCCCATAAGACACTCGTCGCCCGACTCCGCAACTCTTCTGAATATCGCTCTGGAAATCTTTTCCTACAAAGCTTCTCCGCCTCCCCCTCAATCACCGGCGCAAGCTTCGCCATGGCACGTGATTTTCGGTCCTGCGACGCGCTCGGGTCCTGAATGATCCGTGCCAAGTCTTCCGGAGTGTCCGGCAGATCGTCCAAAGTTGGGGCCATCGACTGTTCCCCTGCGCTCGACTCTGGAGATCGACCACACGGTCTCGGGGATCCGGTGGCCGTGTTGAATCCTTCTTCCCGCATTCACCGGCTCCCCATCCATTCTGAGGGAGCGCCGCACGCATTACAAGTGTCGATCAATATCATCGATTACCTTCAAGACGTGAAACAATTCCCAATCGAAACAGTCCGAGCACTCTCCGCTGGGCGAGTTAGGACAGATTGAAGCCAGCACTATTATCGCCCCGTCCGAGATACCCGTAGGTAAGCGGCCGATTCGGCTTCGACTGGAGATCAAGCCTGTCCATTTTTCTTACAAGAACCGTTTTTGCGAACTCGCGTTTTTCTCTCCACACGAGCATTTCATTTCTGCAATCCTAGTGGACTCTGTCTACCAATCGATACGCAACAACCGCACGCGAAATGACAGGCTCAATCGGATTTCTCGATTCACTGGAGTGAATTCAGACTGAACTGCTGCTGCCAGGCGTCTCGGTCGCAAGTCCTCAAGAGTGGCGGCAGCCTACGTCGGGCATTCTCTCACAATCCGTATTCCAGCGGCGTTCAGCCGCCGTCAATACCGTCTGCGGTGAATCCCATTGCTGAAAACGGAACCGAGTCGGCCGGCAGGGCGTCACCGAGGAAGGGATGCCATCGGACACCGGTCTCGCCGGTCTCGTTAACGAAAACCTCGTTGTTGTCGTTCTTCGTTGGCCACGCTATACTGCCCTGCCCGCAGCGTTCGGCACCGAGCCAGCGCCACTTCCAACGATCCCTCCCCCCAGACTGTTGATCTATGCACGTGTTGGCTCTGGAAACGTCGACGCGCCAGCCCACGTTCGCTCTGGCGGATGAGGATCGCCTACTGGTCGAATGGCAGCAAGCCTCCCATCAAACGACGGCCGCTGATCTGCTGCCGGCAATCCACGAGCACCTCGGCCAGGTTGGCTGGCAACCTAACGAGATCGGTCTGGTAGGCGTGTCGATCGGCCCCGGATCGTTCTCCGGCCTGCGAGTCGGACTGACGATCGCCAAGACATGGTGCCACATCACCGGTGCCGCCTTGATTGCCATCGATACTTTCGACGTCCTCGCCCAGCAGGTGGCTCCCGCACCCCTCGTCTCCGCACTCATTCCCGCGCAGCGCGGACAAGTCTTCGCTTCCCTCTTGAAATGGAGTATCAAACAGGGCGAGTACCAATCACTCGTCGAGCCTACTTGGTGGGACCCACTGGCCTGGCTCAGGGAAGCGCCTCCCGAAACCCTCCACACCGGCCCAGGCGTATCGCTACTGCAACAGGCTGCGGGCGAAAGACTGCGAGTGGCAGAAACATCTGTTTGGTCTCCTCGAGCGCGCACGGTTGCCCAACTCGCCTGGCACCACTATCAGAGGGGGCAACGCGATGACCCGATGCGCGTGGTACCGAAATACGTGCGCCCCAGCGCGGCCGAAGAGAAACAACGCGGGTAAGTTCACCCCCGGAGCCAACCCTTGCCTAGAGATCTTCCTTCCACTAGACAAGAATCAGAACCCGGTGCTTCCTTGACCATCTAGCCATCTTCATCGGACCGCCTCAGACGTTGAACTCGACCCCTGAACCACCCCCGATTCAGACCTCCCCTGCTCGGTTCTTCCGACCCGGTAGCCGCTCGGAACGGCCGAGTCGGGTCTGGGTCCGCGTCACGCGCAGTATGGCCTCCGGTTTCGTGGTAATCGCGCTACTGGGAGCGATCCCTACACTCCCCACCTGGCAGTCGCTGGTGACCACGGGAATGCCGACATGGGCCTTGGGGCTCCTGCTAGCCGGGTTCCTGCAAATCGTCTTCGCTCTCTACATGACCTGGTGGCCCTCCTCGGCCAGTCTGCTGACGACGGCTGCCTTTGGCCTGGCACTCACGGCCACCTACGCCCTGCTCTTCGTCGTTCGGCTCCTGGTTCGCGATGATCACGCATGGGCGCGAGCCTGGCAACTGGATGTCAACGCCTTTTCAGCGTCGCAGGAAGCTCTGTGGTGCATCGTGATGTTGCTCCTGACAGGACTGTGGACCTTTTTCGCCGGACGAGTCTCCCTGTTGGGGCGACAGTGGGAACGGACACGGTGACAAAGTCACCGGGATTCTCAGAATCCCGCTTGTGCTCCACTTTAGAGACTGCCACTCTGAGATCTCCAGACGATAACGCGGCCCTTCGCGGCTAGCAGGATGAAAGAGGGTACAACTTCTATGATGTGGGAATGGCTGGACGCCGATTCGGATGACGAACGCCCATTCGACGTGGTCGCCGTGGGAGCTCACCCCGATGACGTCGAAATCGCCTGCGGCGGCACGCTGGCTCGGTTGGCAAATTCCGGGTATCGAGTCGGCATCATCGACTTGACCGACGGCGAACCAACGCCGCACTCCGACGGGCCCCACGTGCGACTCGAGGAAGCTCGCGCCGCCGCTCGCACTCTCGGTGTCTCCCTCCGAGTCGTACTCGATCTTCCCAACCGCCGCCTCTTCGACACCTTTGAAG
>WFWZ01000257.1 GCA_015490875.1 Planctomycetaceae bacterium | reverse complement strand
CGACTGCGCATCCAGTGGTCCGATCTGGACGGCGTTTATGCCGGGGAGATCGCCGTAGCCGTGATTCAACCGGACGGCGACGTCCAACAACATGCCTTGGTGATGCTGGTCGACGTGACAGGTCACCTTGACGAGGCCAAAGCCCTTCTCGAACAAGTGTGGAAGCGTGAACAGGCCAAAGGCGCCACTCGATCAGACCGTACGATCGAAGGCGTCTCCGTGATGGTCCTCTCCGTCGTTGACCCGGGCCCTCGTCCCAGCCAGCACGATGTTTTTTACGCAGTCCATGCTGATCGGCTCGTGGCCGTCGACCATGACGCGGAAATGGCCGCGATCCTCAAGCGCCTGGACGGAGGCCGATCCGAGACACTTGCTACCGTTCCCGCTTTCCAGCAGACGATGAAAAAGGGCCAGTGGGAAGACCGGGAAGGCGAAATCCGTTGGTTCCTCGAGCCGTTCGGTTATGCCGAAACGATGCGTGCCATCCATCCAGTCTCCGAACGCAAGCAGGACCTCGTGAAGGTTCTCTCGAACCAGGGCTTTCGCGAAGCCATCCAAGGTATCGGAGGCCATATCTTCCTCGCCAACGGCGAGAGGGATCTCGTCCATCGTACCTTAATCTACGCACCGCCCGTTCCGCGCAAGGCGGACGACGCCGAGCAGACTCGCTACCGCCTGGCCGCTCGCATGCTCGATTTCCCGAACACCGACAACTTGATGCCTCACCCGTTCATCCCCTCCACGACCGCCACGTACCTTTCGCTCTCGTGGAAAATGACCGAAGCGTTCGAGTACTCTAAGACGCTCGTCAACGAGTTGATCGGTTCGGCCGAGGATCAGGATCTCTTCGAAGAGGTCATTGGAGGCATGGCGACCGACCCGGATGGGCCTCGAGTCGACATTCGGAAGGAGATCGTCCAACACTTGGCGACTCGAGCCACCTTGATCGGCGAACCCAAACTTCCGATTACAACCAAAAGCGAACAGATCCTCGCGATGGTGGAGCTGAAAAACGTCGAGCCGGTGCGCAAAGCCATCAATCGTTTGATGGAAAGCGACGCCGACGCGCGCAAACATGTCATTGGTGATGTGATCGTCTGGGAGATCGTGCCCGAGCAGCCGCCGGTGGAAGTCCCCGATCTCGAAGTCTTCGATCCTTATGACACGGATGTCGAAGAGGAGGAGGAGGAGGAAGAGAAGAAGAAAGAGAAAAAACTGACCGTTCCGAAGAACTCGGCGATCACAGTCGCCAAGGGACATCTCATCGTGTCCAACCACATCGATTACCTGAAGAAGTTCCTCCAACAATCGGATGACGCTACGGGACTCGGCAACGCCGCCGATTTCCAAGCCGTGCAGCAAGCCCTCGAGGGACTCGGGGCGGGAACCGACTCATTCCGGATGTTCACCCGCACGGATCTGGCATACCGGACGACGTATGAGTTGCTCAAAGCGGGCAAGATGCCGGAAGCCGAAACCATCCTCGCCAAAGTCCTCAATCGGCTCATGGCCGATGAAGACAGCGACGAGCCGCGCAAGCAGCAGATCGACGGCAGCAAGCTACCTCCCTTCTCGGCCGTCGCCAAGTACTTGGGACCGGCGGGGACGTATGTGCGCAGTACGGAGGACGGATGGTTTGCTTCGGGGTGTCTGCTGCGCCGAGGCGAAATCGTCTCGCAGGCCGACCAGTCGGCCGATCCGCGCCGCAGCGCGGCCGAAGAGGCGACGCGGCGGTGAATGATCGTCCGGTCGGCTAACGCCGCCCCATTTCGATCTTCGCCCAGAAGACTTCCTGCCGGTCAGCGCGCGTGCGCGCGTCCTCGAGCATCGTGCGGCGAGAAGGAGCGACGTCGACACGGCGCCCATTGAGCGTGATGCGCTTCGAGAAGTCGACAATCTTCGGGGACAGCCACACCGTGTAGGCTCCAGCATTCGTGTGCACGCGAAGCTGATTCGCCCGCCGCCGTCCTGTCACGGAGGTCGAACGGAGTTGCTCCGGCGGCCACAGTTCCGGGAGCGTTACGTTCTCCGGACGCATGGCCGACACTTCGAGCCACCAGAAGAAGTTGTCCCACGGTCGCATCGACTTGGCCTGGATTTCCTCTGGCGGGTCCCGGCGCCGCTGCCGGTTCAGCCATTCAAACAGCGGAAGCGTCTCCTCGGGGAACGACTCGTGACCTCGCCCCCGATACTCGACCACCATCCCCCGGTAGCCGACGTATTTGACGTACCGATCGAACCTGGCGGCTTGGGAGGCGATCCAGTGGTTGTCCAATTCTCCCCCCACGAAATAGAACGGCAGTCCCTTCACGTTGTCGCGATAGTGGCTGATGTACCGCTGGCCCCACGCCACGATGGGAATGACCCCCGCCCACAGATCCGGATGCGCCGCAGCAATATCCCACGCCGCTTCGCCCCCCGCCGAATGCCCGGTCAGGAAGACGCGGTTCGAGTCGATCGAAAAGCGGCGCATGGCATCCCGGAGGGAAGCTAAGACGACGTCATGCACCACGAAGGAATAGTCGTACTTGCGGACGTTGCGAACATTCCAGGCGGGAGCCACCACGATGTAGCCGTGCCGCGTCGCCTGTCCCAGCCGCGTACGGCGCTGAGGGACGTACGGCCCGGCCCACCAGTTGATCTGGCCTCGAGGCGAACCGCCGACCGGGTGCAGCGTCACGATGCACGGGTAGCGGCGATAGGGATCGTACTCGGGGGGAAGCTGGACGACGTATTTCGCCACCGGCCGCTTTTCGCCTCGAGTCACCGTCAATTCCACCATCCCTGGGACCTCGGGTTCCTCGGGAAACTCAGTCCCCACCGGAGGCAGCAAATGGGCGATCAAGGGAGCCAACAATTCGGGAGCGGCCCCCTCCTCTTGCTCGAGTCGCTTCAAGATGGCCTCGCGCTCTGCCACGTCGTCTCGTGTCGTTGCCAGATACCGGCGGACCTCGTCCCGCACCTTGTACAACGACAGCGTCTCCGCCAGATTCCGGCGACTAGCGCCGCTCCCCAGAAGCCAGCCGCTGATCGCCAGTGACAACTTCTGGTCTGGTGACATTTGAGCGTCATCGGCCAAGCGTAGGTAGTCGGCCAGGCGATCGATATTGTTGATGCTCACGCGCTGACGGATTTCGGCCAACGCCTGATCAAGTAAATCCGCATCCCCGACGTTCCCCACGTCGGCTCGATGCTTCTCGAGCAATCCCACCAACCGTTCGCGCTGGCTTGCGAAGTCTTGATACTCCTTGAGCAGGTCCTCGACCCGCAGCAGAATCTCTCCTGCCACTCCCTCCCGCGGAAAATGCTCCAGCAGCCGCCGAGCGAACTCGAACTGACCGGCATCCTGGCGTCGTTCGATCTCGTCCAGTACTTCCCTCGCAACGTTCTGATAGAGACGCCGGCGCGTCGTGGCCAGATCTCGAGCATTGGGAAATTCTTTGAGCAGTTTTTCCAGTTCCACCAGCGCATCCTGGTTCCGTCCCGCCTGAATGTAGAGAGCCACGATGCGCTGCCGATCGTGGAAACTTTTGGGGTCGATTCCCTTGAGCATCCACGCGGTGAGGCGAGCTCGAGGAAAACTCGATGTCGCCAATCGCATGTCCCAATAGAACGCCGCCTTCCCGGTCAGCGTCTCGACGCGAACGTACTGGGGTGTGATTCGCGTGATTCCCTGCAGCACGTCGACCGATCGGCCCTCGGCATAGATCGTGCAGATCCGATTGCCGAACTCGTCGAATGGCGATGTTCGCAAAATCGTCCCCAGCGATCCCACCGTCACGCCGCTGGAACGCACCACACGCTTCCGCAAGTCGATTTGCTCGGTGTTGATCAGTGCATCGGGAGCCAGTCCTCCTGCACGAATGTATCGACGCGATACATAGACCCGTCGCAAGCCATTGTCGATCACGACGATCGGTCCCAACGCCGAACCGCTCTGCACCTGGTCTTTCTTCTGAGGCTTGAACGACGGAACGGTCCGGATCTGACCGGAAAGCTGCAGACCGTTGTCCAGTGTTACGGTTTCCGCTGCGGCCTGTCCTCCGAGCAGTGCGCCGACAGCCACCACCCACCAACTCCACGTGAACCAACGGCCCTTGAAATGGTTTTTTCCAATCACGAACATGACCTTTGCAATATGCTCCTACCGGCCTACGGCTGGGGCGATCGGAGGACCACGTCACCCAAGCGTCGCTTCCCCGACAACTCCAACCGCTGCCAGCGATAGGCCTGGTCCGCCAACAAGTCTACCGCAGGAAGGAAGAAGCGGCCGATCTGAGCCAAATCCTTCAGTGCCGGACGCTCCTCCCCGCGCGCGACGTGAGCCGACATGACGAGGAAAAAGAACGAGCCGCCTCGTGGCACCCGAAGCCGGAACCGGCCCGCCGTATCGGCTCGTATGACATCGCCCCCCCATCGGTGAATCGTTTCCACCGAGGGATGCAACGTGCTGACTGGAGCGTCCTTCGGCCGAAGTCCCTCGGGCGACAACTTACTGTCTGGCTGAAAGTCTGCTGGAAGCAACATCACCACCGCCCCGGCATCCGCTCGCCGACGGCCTTGCGACTCATACCAGACCTGTCCCTCAACTTCGGCCGGTCCACGCACCTCGGCGCGGCCCGACGTGGGGGCCGTGGAACGACCAATGACCATCCCTGCCACGAAAAAGACAACGGCGGTGGCCGCCAACAAAACGCCTTGAAGAAAAATGGTCAGCCGAGAGACCGCCAGCCAGTCCCCGTCCTGCTGGGGTTCACCGTGGCGATCGGTGGGAAACGCGATGAGGTCGACGTCCCGAAAGCTGCCACTTCCCGCCGTCGCCTCCATCCCATCCGACGCAAAGTCTTCCTCGGGCACTGCAATCAGCGCCTGGCAACTGGGACAGTGTAGTGCGGCTCCCGCCTTGCGGCGCGGCGCGGCCAAGCGGCGCTGGCATTCGGGGCAGCGAAACTGAATGGGCATGAACTCGAGGCCCCAGATGAGGGATCACCGAACCAAAGGTTGCTCTCCCTCCACCCTACCAAAGCCGCGATCTTCGAGCCAGTATTCGAGGGTGAACTTCGGGAGTGCCTCAGCAGCGCTTGGGCCTCAGGATTCCGAGCCGCTTACATTCTCCGCTGACCCCGGCTTGGACGGCGCCGACACGCCGGCACTCACCACCCCGACCGCCAAGACGGCCACGAGCAACAAGACGTCGGTCGCCAAGACACACAAGCCCGCTACCGCCAGGCCGCGAAAAATGGCCGCGCCGACCTCATCCCCTGCGGATTGCGCTACCAGCCAGCCGCCAAGCAGCGCTGGAAAGAGCGCCAGTACGACGCAGAGAATCACCAGGAGGACGATGAGAAACCGTTTGAGCATCGATGGGGTGCCGTCAAAGTTTGTGCAGACCCCCCACTTTATGACGATACGTCCGGCGCTGTCAATCGGCTAGCGATCGGTCACGCACCCCTCGGAGGCCGGTCGAACCAGACGCGTGTACTTGTACAGCACGCCGGCTCCGACCTTCAGCGGCGGAGCCTCCCAGGCCGCTCGCCTCTGCGCGTACTCCTCGTCGCTCCAGTCGACTTCGATCCGGTTTTCCACCGCGTCGATCGTGATTCGGTCCCCGTCTCGCAGCAGCGCGATGGGGCCTCCCACCTGAGCCTCGGGCGCAATATGCCCGACGATAAAGCCGTGCGATCCGCCCGAGAAACGGCCGTCGGTGATCAACGCCACGTCTCCTCCTAGTCCTGCGCCCATGATGGCCGAGGTCGGGGTGAGCATTTCCGGCATGCCGGGGCCTCCCTGAGGCCCTTCGTAGCGGATGACGATGACATCGCCCTTGTGGATCTTTCCTTCCTCGAGTGCCCTGAGCATGGCTTCTTCCGAGTCGAACACTCGGGCTGGCCCCGAAAACCGCTCGCCCTCCTTCCCGGTGATCTTGGCGACAGCTCCATCGGGAGCCAAGCTGCCTCGCAAGATTTGAATGTGCCCCGTCGGTTTGATCGGATCGTCCAGCGGCCGGACAATCGTCTGGTCGGCTGCCAAAGGGGGGCAATCTTCGAGGTTTTCTCCGAGCGTCTTGCCGGTCACGGTGAGGCAGTCGCCATCGAGGAGTCCCGCTTCCAGGAGTCGCTTGAAGACGGCGGGGGTTCCGCCAACCGAGTGCAGATCTTCTTGCACAAACCGGCCGCTCGGCTTGAGATCGGCAAGGTACGGAACTCGGTCACTGATGCGCTGAAAGTCATCCAGTTCCAGTTCGACCTCGACAGCCCGAGCCATGGCCAGGAGGTGCAAGACGGCGTTGGTCGACCCACCGAGTGCCATCACGACGGTGATGGCGTTTTCGAAAGCGCGGCGCGTCATGATATCGCGAGGTTTGATGTCGCGTTCCAGGAGCACGCGGATCGCTCCGGCTGCTCGACGGCACTCTTCCTTCTTCATCGGGTCTTCGGCCGGTGTCGATGCTGAATAGGGCAGCGACATCCCCAACGCCTCGATGGCGCTCGCCATCGTATTCGCCGTATACATCCCGCCGCACGCCCCGGCCCCGGGACAGGAACGCCGCACGATTTCCTTGCGCTCTTCCTCGTCAATCTCCCCAGCCAGGTACTGGCCATAGCATTGAAAGGCCGACACGATGTCGAGTTTCCTTTCGCCCCACTGTCCAGGCCGGATTGTCCCGCCATAGATCATCAGGGCCGGCCGGTTCAACCGACCCATCGCCATGAGGCAGCCGGGCATGTTCTTGTCGCACCCCGGAATCGCGACGAGCGCATCGTACCAGTGTGCCCCCATGATCGTTTCGATCGAATCGGCGATCAGGTCGCGGGAGGGCAGCGAGTAGCTCATGCCGGCCGTGCCCATGGAGATCCCGTCACTGACGCCGATCGTGTTGAACCGCATCCCCACCAGATCGTGCTGGCCCATGGCGGCTTTCACCTCGGCGGCCAGGTCGTTCAAGTGCATGTTGCATGTATTTCCCTCGTACCAGACACTGCCGATGCCGACTTGGGGCTTGTCGAGATCTTCTTCGGAGAGTCCCGTTCCCAGCAGCATGGCCTGCGAGGCTCCCTGGCTCTTCACTTGCGTAATATTCCGGCTGTAGCGATTCAAAGGGGATGTCATGATCTACCGCTCATTCCAAAGACTCACCGGTCGGCCGAAGACCGCAGGCAGAACTTTCCGCACGGCTGGCCATTGTAGAGGGACCCAGCGGTTGGAGGCCAGATGGCAAGCGGAGGCGCATCGTCGTTACGATCGTCACGACCTGTCCACATTCAACCCATTCTCTTGTTTTGTGTGGACAAAGTGGATGGAGAACGTAAGTTTTGATGAGGTCTCTGCATACGTGCCGCAGTCCGCCGCCTGCGTCGGAATCCGAGCGGCCGAAGAGACGACACACTCCAAAGACGATGAGCAACATGGGGAAGGCACCTCCACGACTCCAGATTTCCCGCTGGTGGCTCTTCACGGCTGCCGTGGTCTTGTCGCTGCTAGTAAGCATCGGCGAAGCGGTGTGGTTGCGCGCCGGCATTCTCGGCGTCGCCTTGATTGTCCTCTCCCATTTGGCGGCAGCCGGCTGCTTCATCGGTGCCCTGTTGTTGTGGTGGAGGATGGCATCGGGCGAACTGTCTCAGCGCGTCTCCCTCTTGGCCAAAGAAGACCTTTCTGCACACTCCCCTTCCGAAGTCGTGGGACTGGCCGCCTTCACCGGTCCGACACAGTGGCCGGAGGTGCTAAGGCAATTGAGGGAGCTTGTGGCGAGTGTCATTCAGGAACTCGAAGATGCTGAACAGGCTCAAGCCAGCGCGGAAATTCGCGCTCGCCGGGCTCGAGCCGAACGAGACCGACTCGCCGTCATCCTCGCCGGCCTTCCCGACCCGCTCCTGGTCATCAACGATTACGAGGAGATCGTCCTGGCGAACTTGTCCGCGGCCAGCGTCTTCGGCGTCGATGTTCAACAGTTCGGCAGCGAAACGCAAGTGAAGATCGACCAGGCTCTTGAGTGTCCCACGGCGGTCAAACTGCTCAAGGACGTGGTGCGTCGAAAGACGCTCACCCAGCGCACAGCCGAGTTCTCCTGGCGAGACGGTTTCGGGCACGAACGCTGGTACCGCGTCATCTGCCGCAATCTTGACGTGGCCGCCGACAGCTCCAACGGCATGCGCGGCGCCGTCGCCATCTTCAATGACATCACGGTGCAGAAGGCGATCCAACGGCGCAATGCCGAGTTCGTGTCATCGGTCAGTCATGAAATGAAGACGCCCCTGTCGGGCATCAAGGCGTACGTCGAACTCCTCGTCGACGGCGATGCGGAAACGCCGGAAGAACGCGAAGAGTGCCTCGAGGTCATCAACGGCCAGACCGAACGCCTCCAGCGACTCATCGACAACATCCTCAATTTGGCTCGCATCGAATCGGGAGTCGTCGATGTCCGCAAGGATCGCCATTCCCTGAACGAAATACTCGAAGAGGTCCATGGGATCCTGGCTCCGCAGGCCGAACAGAAAGACATCGATTTCCAACTGGAACTTAGCCCCATGTACCTCGGTGTCATCGCCGATCGCGATCTTCTGATGCAGGCAGCCATCAATCTGGCTTCCAATGCAATCAAGTACACGCCGGTGGGCGGGCGAGTCGTGTTGCGCAGCCGCCTGGCGGCGCAAGAGGTTTGCTTCGAAGTCGAAGACACGGGGGTCGGCTTGAGCGAAGAGGACTGCCGGAGGGTGTTCGACAAGTTCTACCGAGTCAAGAAGGACCAGGAGATGGCGGCTGGGACGGGACTCGGTCTTCCCTTGGCCAAGTACATCATCGAAGACGTTCACGGAGGACGACTCGAGGTTCGGAGTGCCCTCAACGTGGGAAGTACGTTCAGTGCCATCCTTCCCGGGGCGGGGGCGATGAGCGAATAACGCATTGCCGGCACCTCGAGTGAGAATGTCTCTCCGTCCTGTTAGCAGAGTGTAAAAAGGGGGTAGCCAAAAATGAGCGGGGAAACGACCAGACCGAAGTGCGTCTTGCTGTGCGACGACGAATTCCACATCCTTCGCGCGGCGGAGTTCAAGTTTCGCCGAGCCGGTTTCGAGGTACTTTGTGCCTCGGACGGCGTCGAGGCGCTCGAGCGGATCCAGACGCGCGTTCCCGACGTCGTCGTGACCGACTGCCAGATGCCCCGAATGAATGGCTTGGAGTTGATCGAACGCCTGCGTCAAGACGAACGAACTCGCGACGTTCCCATCCTGATGCTGACCGCAAAGGGATTCGAACTGCCGGCGGATGAATTGGTCGAACGGTTCCACATCGCCGGTGTGGCGGCCAAGCCCTTCAGTCCTCGCGAACTCCTTCGGCGCGTCGAATCCCTCATCGAGGAGGTGGCCGAGGCACCTGCTACGTGATGTCGTTTTCTGCCGGTTACATTGCCAAAC
Organism: Planctomycetaceae bacterium; assembly: GCA_015490875.1. Classification (GTDB taxonomy): domain Bacteria; phylum Planctomycetota; class Planctomycetia; order Pirellulales; family Pirellulaceae; genus S141-3. Next base: position 344 of record WFWZ01000257.1, on the reverse strand, counting down.
GAAAGGTCGTACCCAACCGTAACGCCTCCCCGCTGAGACCCCCGCCATGAAACTCCCCAGTGAAGTCTTCGGTGATGTCGTGGTGGTCCATACACCCAAGGAAGTCCATGAAGATAACGCCGATCTACTGGCGTCGTTTCTGACGACGCTCGACCAGGCCAAGATCGTCATCGATCTGGACGGCACCGAAACACTCGACAGCCAAGGACTCGAGATGCTGCTCGACGTTCAAGAAACGCTCCAAGGACGCGACGGCCAACTCAAAGTCTCCACGGCCAACCACGCCAACCGAAAAATCCTCGAAATCACGCGGCTCGATGAACACCTCGAGGTCTACTCGAGTG
>WFWZ01000256.1 GCA_015490875.1 Planctomycetaceae bacterium | reverse complement strand
GATCCCTACATCAACCCGCCGGAGTGGCTGCAGGAACAGGCCCAGCGGCGGCGCCGCCAACGCGAAGCCTCCGAAGAGCGGTTCCCGACCGAACCGACCAAGGACGTCCTCTGGTTTCTGCTCCAACATGCACCGCTCAAGTCGTGGCAACTCGATGTCCTCTCCATCATCCGGGAAGAGGCCTACTACTTCGCCCCGCAAGGCCAGACCAAGATCATGAACGAGGGGTGGGCGACCTACTGGCACTCGACCATCATGACGCGCCACGCGATGACATCGGCCGATGTCATCTCCTATGCAGATCACTGCGCCGGAACGCTCGCCACGTCTCCCACGCGACTCAACCCGTACAAACTCGGTGTCGAACTATTTCGGGACATCGAAGATCGATGGAACCGCGGGTGCTTCGGCGAAGAGTACGAAGAGTGCACCGACCGTCGGGCGCGAGCCGAATGGAACCGGGAACTCGGCCTGGGTCGCGAAAAGATCTTCGAAGTCCGCCGGATTCATAACGACTTGACGTTTATCGATGAGTTCCTGACGCTCGACTTCTGCCGCCGCCACAAACTCTTTTCCTTCGGCTATCACGAAGATGCGGGATACTACGCGATCGAAAGCCGCGAGTTCCCGAAGGTGAAGCAGGCGCTCCTGTTCAACCTGACGAACATGGGCAGGCCGATCATCCGGCTCGTCGATGCCAACTACAAGAATCGCAACGAACTCTATCTTATGCACGAGTACAACGGCGTGGAACTGAAGCAGGATTACGCTCGAGATACCTTGATCAACTTGCAACGGCTTTGGAAACGGCCGGTCCACGTGGAAACGGTCGTCGACGACGAGCCGACACGTCTTTCGTACGATGGTCACTCGTATTCGACGAAGCCCGTGTCCAAGTCGAAGAAGAAGCGAAGCCATGAGTCTGCAGAGTGACTTTCAACGCGCCTGGCAGCAGCTCCAAGCCGCAGGGGGCGGCACGCTTCGGTTGCCGCTTCCCGATGGCGAAGTCTGTGCAGACCTGCCGCTGGTCGATTCGGTCGGCTGCCAGTGCCGTCAACTCGTGGTTCGCTCCCAGCGGCTTGCCGGGCTCTCGACCGGTCAACTCACCGCGATCGGCGATGAGTTGGCTCGACGGTTGACGTACCTCCTCGAGCCTCTCCACGTGATCGAGATCGACGGACAAGCTCAAGTCGTGCAAATGCGCTCGGTCCCTCCTTCGCCCACGCGCGCGGGGTGTGCCTACTATGAGTTGCTGGTGCGCGCCGGGGGAGAACTCGAGCTAGTTCGCTACGAGCGTGCGAAAGGACAACAGCGCACCGTGACCGACGCACTCTTCACGCAAGAAGTGCTCGGGCGACTGATCGACGACCTGGTGGGAGCTCTTCCCTGATGGGAAGAGGTCCGATCAAGGACGGTCTTCCTTCTTCGCGTTTGGAGAGTCTTTTCTCTTCGACGCATCCGAACGGTCCTTGGCCGACGGCGCTTTGTTCTTTGCGTCCTCGGATTTCGGACGTAGGATCATCAGGACGGGTGTGCCTCGAGGCGGCACCTTTTCGCTGTTGGCCACAAAGAGCAGCCCCCGATTGGCCGCCGTGCTTTCGATGGGGAGGTCCAACGTCGCGGTCGAGAAATTCGACACGCAGACCAGCTCGCCGGCCTCGGCCGCGTAATACCGTTCTCCGGTCGCTGGGTCGGTAAAGAAACTGCTCCCGCCGAAAACCCAGTCGTACTGAAGAGGCTTTCCCGTGCGGGCGTTCTTCACCCATTCTTGTGCTCGGTGGCGATGTACTTTGCCTTGGGCATCTTTCCAGACCACATCGATGAGAATCGTAGTACCAGTCGCCGGACGGTACTCGGGATCGAAAGCGACCGGCTTGCCAGGCCGAGCTCCCACGGCCAACAGCGCCAGATGGACGAACTTGGCGGGCGATTCGATCGCCACCACGGACTCATGCTCCTTCGTTCCCTTGGGGCAGGCGAACATCTCGAGTGCCCCTTTCTGGATAGCGATCCTTCCTTTGACGATCACTT
>WFWZ01000255.1 GCA_015490875.1 Planctomycetaceae bacterium | reverse complement strand
TTTACCGATCCGCGTGACATGACCGAGCGTGATTGGTCGGACCCGCAGGAGATCCGGCGGACATGGGAGGCGGCTTTGGTGCGCATTCCGGGAGAAGTAGGAGGTGAGGTGATGCGCGCCACGATGCGCGTCTTGCCAGCCGAGGCCACTCATTTCAAACGCCGTTGGCCGACGGTGATCTACCTTCATGGCTGCTCGGGCGTGTGGGCCGGCACCTATCGCCGGATCGATTTTCTTGCCGCACAGGGGTACGCCGTTATCGCGCCGGCCAGTTTCGCCAGACGCAAGTATCCTCGGTCATGCGACCCGGTGCATCACCGTGGCGGACTCTACCGGCCGACACTCCGGATGCGACAGGAGGACGCAGGTTATGCCATCGTCCAGGCCAAGAAACTGGCGTGGGTCGATCCGAACAACGTCTTCCTGGTGGGGTTTAGCCAAGGCGCGATTACGGCCGCCACGTTTCGGTCCGACGATCCCGACGCCCGTGTGAATGCTCGCATCCTCGAAGGGTGGACCTGTCACGCCGGCTGGGAGGAGTACCGAGGCGTGCGCGCGCCGCGGTCCGAACCGGTGCTGGCTCTGGTGGCCAAGAACGACCCCTGGTTCCAACATTCCTGGAACCGCGGCGACTGCGGCCGGTTTCTCGATCCGACCAACGGCAGCCGATCAGTCGTGTTCGATCGAGGGAAGCTGGCGAACCGCCACGCCTTGCTCGAAGACCGCCGCGTCCAGCAGTTGGTCCTCGATTTTCTCAGACAGCATCGGCGAACCAGGAAGTAGAGGGTAGAGGGTTAGAGGGTCTCCCTCCTCAATCGCTCTTGGCCCAACCGCCTCGTCTTGGTACAAACTGGCCGTCTCGCGGCCAAGTCGGCTGCGTGCGCGGTGCCGAACGGGTGCGCGCCGATCTCCCCAGCACACTTGGCAGCCGCCGGGATTCGCAGGCACGTCGACCACTCCCACCAGTACCACGATGGTCCCACACTCGTCTCCCACCGTCACGATAGCTCCCCATGTCGGACTCGTTGTCCCTTGCTACAACGAAGCCGACCGGATGGAGCAATGGGAGTTCTTGCGTTTCGCTCGCCAACATCCGTGGGTGCACTATTACTTCGTCGACGACGGCAGTACGGATGAGACCTACCATACGCTTTTGCAGATGGAACGCACACTCCCCCACGCCGTCACGGTGCTTCGGTTGCCGAGTAACCGCGGGAAAGCGGAAGCGGTGCGGCAGGGACTCCGCGTGGCCATGACCGACGCGAACGAGTTGGTCGGTTACTGGGACGCCGATTTGGCGGCACCCCTTGCCGAACTGCCGCGATTGCGCGATGTCTTCCGCCGCCAGGCGCATGTCCGCATCGTGATCGGCGTCCGCCGGCGTCTGCTCGGGAGACGCATCCGGCGCGGCCCCCTTCGCGGCTTTCTCGGGAGCGGCTTTGCCTGGACTGCCTCGCAGGTTCTTCGCATGCCTCGTTGCGACACCCAGTGCGGAGCCAAATTGTTCCGCAACGACGAGCTCCTTCAAGCCATCCTCGAACGCCCTTTCCAAAGCCGGTGGATTTTCGACGTCGAGCTGCTGGCTCGATATCGAGCCGCTTTGGGCAAACGCCGGTTGCTCGAGGCGATCTATGAGCAGCCTTTGGACGAGTGGGCCGACGTCTCTGGCTCCAAACTCAAGCCCTCCGACTTTGTGCGAGCTCTCTTTGAGCTCGTGCGACTTGCCATGACCGATCACCACCTCGCGATAGGTCCTGTCCAAGCGGATGAGGCTGGCAAGCAGTATGGGGAAGCGGCTTGAGGAAGTTTGAAGTGTGAAGTTTGAAGTGTGAAGTTTGAAGTGTGAAGTGACATCGAGTGGGGCGATGGAAAGTCGTGCGGTTGATAGCCCGGTACTTCAACGGCTAACAAGGCTGGCGTCGGTGGGAACCGTGCCAGGGGCGCTGACACTGTTGTGTCTCCTTGTGGCTGCGGCGGCTTACAGTCGCGGGATGCTCGAGTTGCCGATCCGCGGCGAAGAGTCCCGATGGGCGCGCGGAGCCGAATGGATGCTGCTCAGCGGCGACTGGATCGTGCCTCGGCAGCAAGGCACCGTCTTTCCCGAACGGCCTCCGCTGGGAAGCTGGCTGATGGCGCTGGCCAGTCTGCCTCGAGGATGGGTCGACCCCGTCGCTGTACGGCTTCCTTCGGTCGCCGCCGTCCTGCTGACCATGGTATTGCTCTACGGCTACGGCAAGCGTCTCGATGAGCCGGCAACAGGAGTGCTAGCCGCTGCCATCTATGCGTCATTCGGACAAGTGCTGCAGATCGGCCGCACCGGTGAATCGGAGGCGGTCTTCACCTGTCTGCTCGCCGCGTCGCTGTTGGTTTGGCACGGCTGTTGGGAGTCGCAGCGGCCGGCGTGGCAGGCCTGGACGGCTGGATTCGCTCTGGCGGCGCTGGCCGCTTTGACCAAGGGAATCCAGGCTCCGGTCTATTTCATCGCCGCCACGGGAGCTTACCTTGTCTGGACACGGCAGATCCGGACTCTCCGATTCGTTCCCTACCTTCTCGGCCTGGTCACCTTTGTTTTGATCGTGGGCGCGTGGTTCATACCGTTCGTTATTCGGACCGATCTTCGGGCGGCGCATGCCATCTGGTTCGGACTGGCATCCGATCGTGTGGGGACTCAAGGGCTCCTGCGCCACCTCGCAACATACCCATTGGAGACGTTCGCGTGTCTCCTTCCGTGGTCCCCCCTGCTCTTTCAGTTCGCCTATCGCCAGGTCCGGCTCGAGGCAGCTCGACGGCGAAGTTCTATGCGCACGTTCTTACTGATCAGCGTGGCCGTCACGTATCCCACGATGCTGCTGGCGACGGGAGCTCGAGGCCGCTACTACATGCCGCTTTATCCGCTCATCGCCCTCCTCGTCGCTCATGGACTGACACTCACGAAGCACACGCGCGCCGGCTGGGCTCGAGCCGGTTTTCGGCTGTGGCAAGGGACGTGTGCCGTCGCGATCGCGCTCGCGGCCCTCGCCGCCCTGATCGCGTGCTCCGGTCTTGTTCCGATGCCAGTCTCCATCGATTGGCGACCTCTGCGGATGGCCATCGGTCCGGTAGTGGTCGCTGCGCTCATCCCATTGGCCACCGTCTTCCTCCCAGCGGCTCGACGCCTTCCCTCGACGGTCTCTCCCGTAGCCACTGCGTGTAGTCTTATGATCCTTTTCGGCTACCTCTGGATCCCTCTGCGGGCACAGCAACTTCAAGACCTTACACAGAGGGTAGAGGAACTCCGAGTCCGGCACGGAATTCATCATCTGGCAAGCCTCGGACCCATCTACCACCGGTTCGCCTATTATTATCGTGACCCGATTCCCGAGCTGCCTTGGCCGCAGTCACGCAAGGATGTCCCTGAAGAGCTCGAATACTTCTGCTTCGACCAGCAGGGTGGAGATACCAACGAGAAACGAGCTTGTGGTCGCGGCCGCACGGGGCATTCGGTCCCCGGGTATCTCCCGTTCCGTTGGATCGAGATCGCTCGGATTCCCTGCGATCCGACACCTCGCCCCCATCCGGTGCGCGCTGTCGTGATCGGTAAAGTAGCTCGAGACGACCAGGGGCAGATCGTCTGGCACGACCGTTTTCCGGTCATCGACCTCAGTGAAGTCGCAACCGATACGGCAACGTCATCCGGGAAGCTTACACCTTCACATCGGCGTCCGGCGCTTCCCCAGAACACGTCGCCAACAGCGGGCTCACGACCTCCTCGAGAAACTCCTCGACTTGCTCGGGAGCCCGGCCGATGAACCGAGCTGGCTCGAGCAACTCTTCCAGCGGCAACTGGGCGAACGCCGGGTCGGCCTTCAAGCGGTCGATCAAGTCGTTGGGGCGGCCATGCTGCTTCACTTCGGCGGCCGCCGCTTGACTGTGCTGCCGGATCCGCTCGTGCAACTCCTGCCGGTCTCCGCCGGCCGCCACCGCCGCCATGAGGATCGCCTCGGTTGCCATGAACGGCAATTCCTGCTGGAAGTTCCGCTCGATCACGCGAGGATATACCACGAGTCCCGAAGCCACATTCGCCGCGAGGACGAGAATCGCATCGGCGGCTAGAAACGCCTGGGGGATGGCCAGACGGCGGTTGGCGCTGTCGTCGAGGGTTCGTTCGAGCCACTGCTGAGCAGCGGTCTGTGCCGCGTTGGCCGATTCGCAAATGAGGTATCGAGCCAGCGCACATATCCGCTCGCTCCGCATGGGGTTTCGTTTGTACGCCATGGCCGACGAGCCGATCTGTTTCTTTTCGAATGGCTCCTCGAGTTCCTTCCGATGAGCCAACAGCCGAATGTCGGTCGCGAATTTCTGGCAACTCTGGGCGATCCCCGAAAGGACATCCAAAACTCGGCTGTCCACCTTGCGGGGGTAAGTTTGACCCGTGACGGCATACGTCTGCTCGAAACCCATCTTCTGTGCGACGCGACGTTCGAGTTCCCGCACTTTGGCATGATCTCCTTCGAATAGCTGCAGGAAGGAAGCCTGGGTTCCGGTCGTTCCTTTGGTGCTGCGCGCTCGCAGTCGCCGACGCTCCTCCTGGACCGACTCCAAATCGAGCACCCAATCGTACATCCATAGGGTTGCTCGCTTCCCCACTGTCGTCGGCTGCGCCGGTTGGAAATGAGTAAATGCGAGGCACGGGAGGTTCCGATGTTCGCGAGCGAACGGTTCCAGGACTCTTAAAACGGCCGCCAATCGCCGCTCGATCAGTTCCAGTGCTTCGCGAATCAGGATCAAATCGGTGTTATCGGTGACGAAGCAACTGGTCGCTCCCCAGTGGATGATGGCTCGAGCCTCCGGGCACTGGTCGCCAAACGCGTGCACGTGCGCCATCACATCGTGACGTAGCTCACGTTCATATCGAGCTGCCAGGTCGAAGTCGATGTCGTCTTGCCGAGCCCGCATCTGCTCGATCTGCTCGGCGCGGATCGGCAGTCCCAACTCCGCTTGCGCCTCGGCCAGCCACACCCACAGGCGCCTCCATGTCGTGAACTTGCGGCGCGGACTCCAGATCGCCGCCATCTCGGGCGAGGCATATCGATCGATCAGGGGGTTGGAATACCGATCTTCTTGCATTCTTATCTTCCTGAATTCAGTTCATGGTTCGCCAGGGTTTGCTAGGACCGTTTTTCCCTTGGCGCTCTTTGCGTCTTTGCGAGAAATACCGGCCTCTCCCAGAGGCGCGGAGATCGCAGAGGGAAATGATGAGAGTGTTTGTGGGCAGAGGGGGCAGACTCATGATCTTAGTCTATTTCCATTCTTCTTGGCGTTCTTTGCGTCTCTGCGAGAAATGTCGGCCTCTCCCAGAGGCGCGGAGATCGCCGAGGGGTGAACTCATTATCTTTTGCACGTTCCTGCGGTCCAGCATGTTTCAGCACAACAGGCCGGCGCGACTCGAGCGGCCAACTCTGTGTCACCAAACGTCACATATTTGTCACATCGTCTTCGGCTGCATCTCCTAGGATCTGGTCAAGTGCTTCAGTGATCTCCCGGCGATGTTCGAGTGTCCGAGCGTAAATGCGGCAGATCCGATGGCTGATCGGCAACCGCCGATACAACTCGTGAGCGTCCAACGGTCGGACTTTCCCTCGGTCGGCATCGTACAGGAAATTGTGCCCGGCGGCGGGGCCGCGGGTGTGAGGACGGTGGATCTGGCGAGCCACATCGATGCGCAGCGGAAGATCGGCCAAGTCGTCAGGAAGCAGCGATCGCAACTGCGTCTCCAACAGATCGGGCGAACTGAGGAGACTCGCGCGTTCCGATTCGCCTGCTTCGAACACTACCGTCCGCTGGCAGACCATTTTCCAAGGGACGTCTCGCGCTAAGAGCCTCTGCCACCTTCGGCCGAGCTCGCGGCGCTTGGGATCGTCCGACTCGTGCCACGACGCGACGTCGACAAGCATCGACCATTCGGTCAACCGGCAATAAGCCTCGAGGTTGTCGGCCGGATTGCCCGGAAATACCAGCTTACGCCCCTCGGCGAACAAGTCGGCGAGCTCCAGATCGATCGCCCGCACCGTCCGGTGAAAGTAGATCGAGCGAAACAGTTCGGCTCGCACTTGAAGGAACCGCATCAGCGCGTCCATACCTCGAGCATGAATCGTGAGGCCCTCTGGAGTGAAAAACGTGTAATGCAGGAGGCGATCCAAGTCGAAGGCGCGTACGGAGTAACCTGTCATGTAGGCGTCGCGCAACACAAAGTCCATGTTGTCGACGGTGTAGATCCCGCAAAAGAGACTTCGCAAGTGGCGCAGCCAAGTCGGCACCGAGGAGTCCGACTCGCGGCCTCGAGGTCGGCAAATGAGGTACGTGATGGAGCGCACATCGAGACGTTCATCCGCTCCGATCCGTCCTGCCGGAGTCTCACGCAGCCCGGTCAGAAGGTCGGCCAACGGACCCTCGATAATCTTCGCTCCCAGCGTCTCATGAGTCAGGCCGTAATGGCTGAGAAAATGGGCGTCGAAGAAGTGGCCGAAGGGACCGTGTCCCACATCGTGCAGTAGTGCGGCTGCGCGCAGCAACAGGTCGAGATAGGGTCGCGACGGCAGCGCCTGGTGAGACTCCCGGAGAGACGGATACCAGGCGGCCAGGCACCGGGAGGCCAGGTGCATGGCCCCCAAGACGTGCTGGAAACGCGTGTGTTCGGCTGACGGAAAGACCCACCAGGCCGTCTGCAACTGATGGATCTGACGCAGGCGCTGGACCCACGCCGAGTCGATCAACTGCCGCTCGCTCACCTCGCCGGCTCGATTGGTGCGAGAAACGAACGGGAGATACCCGTGCACGGGATCGGAAAACAAGTTTTCGTGTTGAAACGGGTCCACGGCGGCCGAACCAATGAAAGTAGAAGACTACCCCACCACGCTAGCAGCGGCCTTCCCATTCGGCCAGCAGGGGCTGCGTCCACCCAGTTTGCCTCCATTGCCCGCATGCTGCAGTCTTCCTCGTTCCGCTTCGCCGATCGAGTCCTTTCCGATATAATCGAGCCGGCTTGAGGCCAGGAGGGAGGCGGTGGCGGCCCGACCCTGTGTCGAGTTTCGCTTGCGTCTGGGACGCGACGATGGTTGGCTCCCCCGCGAAATCGACTGGGAAACACCATACCGATCACGGATGCCTGGATAGGAGAAATGCTGTGCGGACTCGGACGTTTTACTGCATGCTCGCCCTGTTGTTGGGACTGATCGCCCCGAAGGCTCGAGCGCAGCGCTCGGAAATGCTGCTGCCAGCCACCACGCGCGGCTTCGTCTCCGTCCTCGATGTTGATCGGCTACGGGAAAAATGGAACGAAACGCAATTGGGAGAAATGGTCCGTGATCCGGCCATGAAGCCGTTCGTCGAAGACCTCCGGCGGCAGATTGAACAGAAGCTGAGCCAGACCGGACGGCGACTGCGCATCCAGTGGTCCGATCTGGACGGCGTTTATGCCGGGGAGATCGCCGTAGCCGTGATTCAACCGGACGGCGACGTCCAACAACATGCCTTGGTGATGCTGGTCGACGTGACAGGTCACCTTGATGAGGCCAAAGCCCTTCTCGAACAAGTGTGGAAGCGTGAACAGGCCAAAGGCGCCACTCGATCAGACCGGACGATCGAAGGCGTCTCCGTTATGGTTCTGTCGGTCGTCGACCCCGGCCCTCGTCCCAGCCAACACGATGTTTTTTACGCAGTCCATGCTGATCGGCTCGTGGCCGTCGACCATGACGCGGAAATGGCCGCGATCCTCAAGCGCCTGGACGGAGGCCGATCCGAGACACTTGCTACCGTTCCCGCTTTCCAGC
>WFWZ01000254.1 GCA_015490875.1 Planctomycetaceae bacterium | reverse complement strand
GCCGTCTTCTGCATATAGCGGGACATGTCCATGCATTATTTTGTTGCGCCCCGGTTGGGGCTTGGGGCGTTTGGGGGGACCTCTGACCCAGGGCGGCGCTTCGCGGCTACGCCGCTCCGCTCTGCCCCGGGCTGGATTGTCGGGCCCCTTCGGGGCGATTGTGGTGCATGACCTCATACAGACGAGACCGTAGCATCGTATCACCAGTGGCAAGGGCCCAGCGCCGACGTCTTACAGATCGCCAAGATGCCCAGCGCCTGCGCCGGGTTGCCGACAACATCGGCCCCGGGGCGATGGTGTCCTTCGGCCGAGCGTGTTGAAGATCCTCGACCTGGTCGGGACGACCGGCTCATGTACCGATTCGCCGTCACGGGAATCGGCGTTGGATGGCGTGTGCGCCACTTTTCCGGCCCAACGGGCCGGCACAATCAAGCCCAGATGTAACGATGAATGTCAAGAGGCGTCGGGCGTGATGACGGCCGTGGCGGAACGGTGGTGTGCTGGTGCACGGGGAATTGGAATTCGGGAACCGACGTGTTCGTGACGGACGGAAGCGCATCCTGCGAAGATGTCGCAGCATCCTGCTGCGAAAGTTTATCGCATTGGGGCCAATCCAACAGAGTGTGCATGGTGTCAATTCCGGCGAAGGAATAGGGGGATTTTCCGGTGAAATGAGGGCCAGCGAGTTGGTTGCCGGGCGAGGGAGCGATGCTCCTCGCCGCCCGGCCCGCTGTTTGGACCCTCAGACAGGGGGTTGCGGATTCCGTTTACGTGCTCCTGTTCCGATGGGGAGGGTGGAGTTCCAAGCCAAACGTATTGGCCAGGTGGATCGCTCCCTGATGAGCATCGAGGTTGTGGACCTGACACCACAGGTCGAGTACGTTACCAGAGACGCCGCAGGGTGGATGGAAACACTGGTATACGTTCCTGCCAAGGTGTGCGGAGAAGGTTCGCCCACGGGATCGCTTCGACCCATGGACGGGACATGGACCGCGTCGTTGAAGGCCACTGCCACGGAGGCGATCGAAGTAGCCGAGGTGACGGAGCACACGCTCCAGCGTGATCTGGCTGCAGAGATATGGAAAGTCAATGGAACCGCGACCGGAATGGTCGTCGGTTGGCGATTGTGTCTGAGCCGTTTCGTTGACGACCCTCGGTGTATTCTCTATGGTAGCATTGGTCGCGGTGACCGCTTTACCTTCCGGGGATATCTCCGTTTTGCGGCCCGCGGCCTTTTCTTCGTGAGCGTCGGAGGACTGCTCGGCGGCCTGTCGGGAAGCCTTTTTCTTTTCCTCGTACTCGGGGTCATATGCGCGGCCTGTCGTCCAGATACCGAACACTTGGTGCAATAGCTTACGCATGCAATGGCCGAGTGCCACGTCTCCCCTGCGCCCTCGAGCTCGCAGTCGTGCGTACAAATCTTTGACCTGTGGGTTGCATTTAAGGGCCGAGAAGGCAGACATCCAAAGGTGCTTGCGCACCAAGTCGTTTCCCTTTCGAGACATGCGCAAAGTACCAGTTGGAGCCGGTCTGCCGTGCTTGTCCACTCCTGACGAATGCTCTTCCGGGAAAACACCGAAGTAACTTGTCAAGTGGTCCGCCGAGGGGAAACGCTCGATCGATCCGATCTTGGCAACCAGTATTGCGGCGGTTCGTTTTCCAATGCCGGGGATGGTCGTGATCAATTTCGCCCGCTCGTCGGCGACGGCGTCGAAAGCCTCCAGTAAAAGTTTCTCAAGCGATTTTTCTTCCTCCAACGAACGAAGCAGATCGCGCACAGCGTGGCGAACGAGTTCTTCCGTAATCTTTCCTCGCGTGGCGGCAACTGACTCCTTAGCTGCTTCTTGAAGTTCACGTGCTTTGGCTTGGGTTACGTAGGGGATTGCCGTGAGCGACGCGAGACGAGCTCTGGCAATCCGTTCCGCACTCGGATATTTCTCCAACGTGCGAAGAATCCATCGGGCCGTCAGGTCGTTATACAATGTCGCCAATTCAGGAAACACGCGAGCCAGCAGGTTGTGCAGGCGATTGATTTGGCGAGTCGTCTGCTTGACTTGGAACTCCAAACGACTGGCTACCTCTTTCAATGCGAGGGATTCCGGTGTTTGCATCGGCGTTGCGGCAGGGCGCTCCACGACGGCAAACCGAGCACATGACTGACTTTCCACGGCGTCCGATTTCCGCTTGGGGAAGTGGACTTCGCGGTAACGCTTGTTGCGTACGGGCTGTCCGACTGAAATCGTTTTGGGCCATGGCAACTGATGAAGGAATGCCAACAGGTTCGTCGCATACTGACCGGCAGCGTCGACCCGGATCTGGAAATGAACGTTACTGTGCTTCTGTGCCAACTGGCCGAGCGCTTTCTCGAGCTGGCGGTAGCCGCTGCGCGATTCGAGAAAATCGAACGGCTGGGCGGCGACTTCCCGGTTCTCGTTGAGGAACGTGACACGGTGACCGTAGCGAGCTGTGTCGAGACCGACACCGATTACGGTCAGCGAAGGATCTGTTGCCTGGCTCATATTCACCTTCTCCAACATCTAAGAGCCACAAATGACCGTCCGAGTCGTGAGAGTCCTCCGAGCATCCTCTGACGCGTTATCCTTGTGATCAGTCGGTCCAAGCCGTAAGAAGTAACAAAGCCTTTGTCAAAGGTCGGAGGGACTAATCTAGGCTAAATAGGTCTAAGCCTCAGGGCAAAAGCCAGAATCTCCTCACGACTTCCACAACCGCCCAGTCTGCCATGACATGAGGCGGTTGGGTATAAGGGCATTTGGAAGCCAACTTTGAACATACAAGGGCAGAGCGATGCCGGCGGCTACGCCGACATCGCGTCGCCCTGGGAAGGCGGAGAAATAGTTCCCAAGCCCCGAACGGGGCGCCACAACACGACGCGAGGGCTCGTTTTCTCACGAGCACAATTGTCTCAATGAAAACCTTGCAAGACGCGAACATTGATCGTGACACTCGACGCGTTGGCTCTTGTTGCGCCCCGGTTGGGGCTTGGATGGTATGGGGGCCCGTCCACCTAGGGCGGCGCTCCGCGGCTGCGCCGCTTCGCTCTGCCCCAGGCTCCATTGTTTGAGCCCCTTCGGGGCGATTTGTGTCTTCCGTCTGCGCGCCGCATTCGTCGAACACGTGATGCACGAACATAGGTCAGGCTTTCCGACTGACAAGTGGCGCCGAGCAACCTCACGAGGGTGACAGCCCGTCGCTAAAGCGGCCGGGTCGACGGGGGTGGCCGGTGGCGAGTGGTGAGCGGTGAGTGGTGGGGAGTGGGGCGTCGCGAGTAGGAGATCTGTGCGCGTCGACGCTATCCCGCCTCTCCACTCTCTCCACTACGTCCACTCGGTCCACTCGGTCCACCCGTCCACTTGGTCCACTTGGCCCACTGCGTCCACGGGCCGAGCCCGCTTGCCTTGCCTTAAAAGACCTTCGCTCGTTTCATCCGCTCGTGGCCGAAAATCGGTTGCCTCTTTGGAGGGAAAACCGTTATAATCGGGGCGTTCTCGGCGAGTGGCGGCGGAGCGGGAATGCGGCTCTCGCGCGAGGCGTTGGCGTCGGGGCGCAGGAAACTCTTCGTGGTCAGTCTCGTAGCGCAGGACCGTTCGACCGAAAGCACCGAGCTTCGCTCGGCGCAATCTCCTGGTGCGTCCGGTATTCGGTCATTCTCTAGCGCTCGTCGGTGCTTGCTGGATCGACGACGAAAGCGTCTTCCTTCGCGTCTTCATCGGAGCTCTTGTACCGTGGTGGCTACTTACAAGAGCAAGACGGCCGAGACGCGCACCGGTGCGATGGC
>WFWZ01000253.1 GCA_015490875.1 Planctomycetaceae bacterium | reverse complement strand
GATGCGTCTGAGGTCGACGCCGAGTTCAGCAGCTCTTTGGACCGCCCGCTTTTCTCGATCGCTGCTGGGAGTCCAGTCCAAATCTTTCGGCTTCTCTTGATCCTTCGGCTTCTCTTGAGCCACGCTTTCGAGCGTACTCGTAGCCAACCCCAACCATACCAAGCAGCCGCAAACCGACCACACCACAGCTCGACGCAATTGCGCCATGATCAGACTCCTCGATTAGATGGAAAATGGAAAGCAGTCACTCGGTTCGGCATCCGTTCTCCCCACCGGTCCTTCCCTGACTGCCCCACAGGTTGCGGCTAGTTGCGGCGATCGGATGTCGCTCCGTGGCCCAACGGACAAGACTTCCCGCCGACACCCTCGGCTGCCACAGGTCTCCACGACGAGTCGCCTCCATTATAGCCGCAGAAATCACCGATACTACCTCCCTGGTGTGGCCTATCGTTTCACTCGTCCACGCAGCGTTTGCTTGATCGTGTTCTGGACGGCTGGGTTGTCATCAATCGTTCTGTGCTTGACGCCCAATCCAGAGCGGTCAATCTCAATGTCTCCCGCCGACCTTGTGCCATGAGGCCGGTTGTTTCTCTGGTACTGGTTCACGTGATACACCGTTCCAATCGGCCTTCTGGACTCTGCGAATGGCCAAGAATCGCGTGGAAGCCAATCTTCGTCCCTGACCGCGTCGACATATGCCGTGTACTCGAGCGAAAACTGTTTTCCTTGAAATGTGCCTTTCATTCGTTCATCTTGGATTCGCGATGACAGATCATACGTCGAGCCGCCACCTTGGCTGTAGCCAATGATCGCGATCGACGTGACGCCTCTCTTGTTGACAGCTCGGATAATCTCGTCAATCGCAGCACCATCGGCATTGTTGCCCTCGACGTCCGTCTTTTCCTGGTACATGCGGACGTCATAGCCGTCCTGGCGGTAGAGATCGATGGCCAACTGGAACATGCCGTGCGTCGCATACTTCACCGGATCTGCCGGATCTTGGCCTCGGCCTCCGATCACGATCACCAGGCTGTTGAACGGGGAGAACCTCAGCTTCTCCTGCGAGGCTCGCTGGACCACGCGACCGTAACGCTGATCGACGACTTCCATGATCAGGTCACTCGAGCCGTCATCGTCGCCCGGCCACTCGACCCACATCGACCGGTCTTCCGTCTGCGTGACCGACACGGTCTGAGTGGGATCGTCTCCGAGGAGTGTCACCCACTTGTCTTCGCGATCGAAGACACGAATTTGGGTGCTCGTGCGGTTCAGTCGATAGTCGACGCCGCGAACGCCGCTCGCCGCCCATTCGACCTCGATCAAGTCGTTCTCGCCTGGAGTCTGATACTCTTTGCTATCAGGCAGACCACTCCTGTCATCGTCATCGCCATTGCGGCGGATGCCGATGCCCGGCGTCACTTCCTCATCTTCGGGAATTTCGTGACGCTGGAACGGCTTGCCGTACTCTTCGGACTTCGGACGGTAGGCCGTCAAATTCGGATCGACGATGCTGACGATCATCGAGTCCTCGGCGACGACCGTACCGAGCGGACTGGTCAACGTGAGCGTGATTGTCGTCCAACCGGGGCGCACGCCTTCGACGTAGAGGGTTTCGCCGTCGAATGAACTCCCCTTCAGCCGCCAAGTTCGCGTCGTGGCTTCTTCAGAGCGTCTTTGATCGGTCCACACCTTGACACGGTTCGAGCCGACCATCAGTGTCATCGTGAAATCGTCGAAGATGAGGTCAGGTACGGTGAACGAGCGCACTTCGATGGAAACCAAGTCGTCGTCGACGAGGGCGTTGCCGCCAGGATTCCAGCCCTCATAGTCGGGCCTTCCATCGCCGTCATCGTCGTCCCAGTTGTACATGATCACCATGCCGGGATTGGTCAGTTCGTCGCGCTCTTCCTGCTCGGTCCCGTCGATTTCGCCCGTGTTGTCGGTGTCGCCGTCGAGATCGATGGGAATGGCGATCATCGGCCCGAATTCGGACGTACTGCCGTCGGTGCCGGTCGCCGTACCGGCGATCCCGGGAATCTCTTCGGAAACAAACTGGAAGATGCCGCGATCTGCGTTCGCGTCGACCGAGATCGTCTCCTTCCAGGAGGCGCCTTCACCGTAGGCCGACGGATCTCGCTGACTATTGCCGTAGAAGTCGGCTCGGATTTCGGCTCCGCCATCGGCCAGTAATTGGCCCTCGTACGTCCACTTGCCCGTCTCGGCATCTTTGCTGGCGTAATAGAGCACGGGGAAGTTGATCAGCCGGTTGGGGCCCGAGTCGTAATCGGGGTAATCGTTGAGCGTCACCGAGTCGGCAGTCTGCTGGCCACCTTCGAGATTGATTCCCAGGCCGCCGTTGGCACTGATCGCATTGCCGCGGATCGTGTTGGCTGTTCCCGGCCCGGTAACATGAACGCCGTCCCCGCCGTTGAAAGCGATCGTGTTGGAAGGAGAGCCCACGGTGACCGTCGACAAAGGTACGCCGATGCGGTTCTTCCCGGCACCTCCGTCGATCGCCACACCGTCTCCTCGGTTTCCGAGTTGCTGTTCCGGATCGCCTGTCGTACCGATTAGGTTACCTGCGACGACGTTGCCCGTCGTGTTGGTGCCGGTGATATGGATGCCATGGAAGACATCCGCTGGAGGGTTGTCCCACTGAGTGCCTTGGCCGGCAATGACATTTTCCGCCACGACTCCAGGAACCGCGGTCTTGCCGGGTACGATTTGGTTGTTCGTCGCTCCGTCGTCGATGCGCACGCCGACTCCGTAGTTGCCCAATCCCGGATCGCCGCTGGCGTTCGTGCCGATCCAGTTCCCGGCAACGACGTTCTCGACGGTGCCTTCCCCAGAGATCCAGACACCGGCCGAGTCGGTTCCGTCGGGAGGTCCGTTTCCCGCGATCGTGTTGCGTTCGGCGCCGTCACCGCCTTCTTCCAGTTCGTCCATCCCGATACGGTTGCGCGAGGCACCTCCGTCGATCCGAATGCCGGGACCGCGGTTCCCGAGAATCCGATTCCGGTTGGGATCGAGTCCGATCACGTTCCCCGAAACCTGATTCTGTTCCACTCCCTGGCCTCGCAGCCGGACGCCTTCTTCCTCGTTGCCCGAGATCACATTCACTTCGTCCTCATCGTCGCATCCGTCTCCATCGCTCCCGATGCGATTGCGCTGCGGTCCAGCTCCATCGAGACTTTGCAACCAGACTCCCGGGCCGCTGTTGGGCACGGCAATCGAGCCGTCGATGTTCAGGCCGATCTTGTTGCCTCCCAAGACGTTTTCGTCGACGCCTCCACCGAGTAGTTTCACACCGACCTTGGCGTTGCCCGAAATTAGATTGGCGGTCACCGCGTTCCGAGCCGCCGACTTCTCGAGCAAGATCCCGCCGAGCTGATTGCCGAGTGCTTCTTGGCCGTCTTTATCGGTTCCAATCCGATTGCCCGTCACGACGTTTTGCTCAGTTC
>WFWZ01000252.1 GCA_015490875.1 Planctomycetaceae bacterium | reverse complement strand
TCCCAACTCGGGAAACGCTGTTCTCAAACACTATGACTAGCTGCTTTCACGGCCGCGCTACCCCAATAGGCTTCCTCAAGAATCCTCCTTTCGTCCCAGAATCGCGCACGGTGATTTAGCCCAATGGGCTGTCAGGGATAACCAGTCTCAATCTATTCGACGTGCGTCCCTTCAGCGACTCCCGAACGCGTGAAGTGACGGGGATGGGCACGGGCCCCGCGATGGGGGCGGAGATGGAAGAAATCAGCCCACGCTGCCAACGTCTACTCGACAAAAGGCGATGCAACCGACACGATAGACGGCGACGAAAAAAGCGACATCGACGGCTCTTCGAATCGAACCACAGGTGAACTCATCTCGCGAGGAAGATCCAATGGAGAAGATCGAGGCAGGTCTCCCAACGCATGGGACAAAATGGACCGTATGGCTGGCCAGCAGCATTCTGGTACTGGGCGTCTGCTCCTCCACCTGCCTTTGCGCAGATAGCGACCAACCGGCCTGGCCACGGTTCCTCGGACCGATCGCCCCGAATCTCGAAGCAGAAGCGTTGCCCGTTCACTGGAGCCCGAACCGGAACGTAGCGTGGAGGGCAAGGATCGAAGGATACGGTCAGTCGAGTCCCGTCGTCTTCGGCGAACGCATTTTCGTAACGTCGATCTCCGGCCCGATGAAGGAACATTGTCACGTCTCGGCTTACTCGCTGCGCGACGGCAAACGACTCTGGAAGCAAAGCTTCCCTGCGGCGTCGCGCGCGAGAAACTCCGGCTACATCAGCAAGGCAGCTCCAACGCCCGTCGTCGACGCGACCATGCTCGTGGCATGGTTCGAAGCGGGGAATCTGATCGGTCTGAGTCACGATGGCGAGGTCCGGTGGAAGCGGGATCTGGTCAGCGAGTTCGGCAAGATCGACACGCGCCACGGCCTCGGATCGTCGCTCGTACCGTATGACGACAATGTCATCGTCTGGGTGGAACGCGCGACCGACCCGTACCTGATGGCGGTCGACCGAGAAACGGGCGAGACTCGCTGGAAGGTCGCCGGTCTGGGAGCTCGCACATGGACGACACCTTGCCTGCTGCCCGTGGGGCCAGAAACCCACCTGGTCCTCAGTGCCAGCGGCATCCTGGTCGGTTTCGACCCCAGAACGGGCAAGCGACTTTGGACTCTGGATGGTCTGACCGGCAACACCGTGCCTTCGCCTCAGCCGATCGGCAGCGGCCAGTTGTTGGTCGGAGCCGACGTGGGAGACGGAGATGCTCCAGCCGGCCAGGTCGCCAAGTCCAACGGCGTTGTCGAAGTCTCGAAGAATGCGAACGGAACTTATCAGGTGCGATACCGATGGCGCTCGGAGCGTGCCACCTCGTCGTTCGGCTCGCCTGTGGCCGACGGTCAATACTGTTACTTGGTCAACCGAGCGGGGGTGCTGTTCTGCCTGGACCTAGCGACGGGCAAGGAAAGATACGCAAAGCGAATCGGAGACAGCGTCTGGGCGACGCCGCTGATTGTCGGCTCGCGCATCTACTTCTTCGGAAAGCGAGGAAAGACGGTCGTCGTTCGCACGGGCAGCCGGTTCGAGAAGCTGGCGGAAAACACGCTTTGGGAGGGAGGAGCAGCCGCCGCTGGAACACGCCCCTCGTCCGGCCGCGTCCTCTACGCAGTCGCCGTCGCCGGAGACCGACTCTTGGTCCGCACCGGCAGCGAGCTGGTTTGTCTTTCGAAGCAACCGTGATCGACCAGCTTGCGCTATGACGCTCGACGTTCTTTACGAAGACAACCACCTGCTGGTCGTCAACAAGCCGCCAGGGATCGCCACGATGGGGGTTTCCTCGGAGGAGGACTCGATGGTGACACTCGCCAAAGAGTACCTCAGGTGGAAATACGACAAGCCGGGCAACGTCTATCTCGGGGTCGTCAGCCGGCTCGACCGTCCTGTCACCGGCGTGCTCGTCTTCGCGCGAACTTCCAAAGCGGCCGGTCGTTTGACGACACAATTCAGTCAGCGAGGCGTCGAGAAGACGTATTGGGCACTTGCGTCGCGCTTGCCCGAGGAAGGTTGCGAGGCGGGACGACTGGAAGACTGGCTGACCAAGTCGGAATCTCAGAGGAAAATCATCGTGGCTCGTTCCCAGCGTCCCCCCGCTCAGCCGGCATCCCTATCGTACCGCCTGCTCGACCGGTTTCCCCGAGCGGTCCTACTGGAGATCGACCTGGAAACAGGTCGAAAACATCAGATTCGCGTTCAGTTGGGAAGTCGCGATGCCGCCGTGCTCGGCGATGAACGTTACGGTAGTGTCGCCTCGTTTCCTCAGGGAATCGCCCTCCACGCTCGACGTCTACGGCTGATGCACCCCACGCGCAAAGAGCCGCTGACGTTCTGTGCTCCGTTGCCCAGAAGCTGGCACGACTGGGCCCGAAGTCGCGGTGTGGCTCGGTCCATCGAAAGATGGGACTGCGTCAAGGTCTCAGGAGACTGACTCGCCGGTGGGCGAAGCCCACCACGACTGCAACGCGTGGGAACACCGCAGCACTTGCCCTCGCAGCGACCAACTCGAATAGTGCTCATACTCGCGCATGATGTATTCGTGCGTCTCGAGGTGCCGCTTGTACCCCAGATAATCAATCCCCAGGTCGAACCACTCGTCGCCGCGCTGAAAGCTGTCCTGAAGTGCAAACACGGTCAACTGCAACCCGACGCCGTAGTTTCGGTAGGCCTGATCGTATCCGATCCGAAACCCGCTGACGCGACCTTGGTGCACGAGGTTGTAGCTGAAGGCGACCGGTTGTTCGTCGAGAAACATCACCACGGCGTCGAGGTGGCCGGTGTCGCAAGCCGTGTTGTGGAGTGATTCGAGAAAGCCCCGGTGGGCGGGATCACTCAAGGGAACACCGTGACCGGCGTGAGCCTGCCAAGATCGGCGAGCCACTTGCTGGCAGAGTTCCCAAACGTGCGACCTTTCCCGTTCGGACAACCTCCCGCGCCAACGCTGAAACCGAGGCGTTCCCAGTTCGCGGCGCAGCTTGCGTCCCACTCGCTCGAGATTGTGCCTCCACTTCTTCGGCCGAGACTGCCAGTAATCGTCCCATGATCCGCGGCAGTCGACGAGCACGCCTCGAGTCTGCTTGGCGGTTTGAAAACGCCATCCCGCCTCGGACAAGGCCGCGTCGACCTTCAATTGTCCATCCCGTTCATCGAGCCATCGTAGGGCCAAAATCGACCAGTCGCGCGGCGCGTCGCGAAGGTGCCGCAAGACCTGCGTGAGCACCTCTTGGGGAGCGGCACCCAGTGGCGTGAAGAGCGTTCCCCAGCCCTCGAGTGGCACCGTCAAAACCGACATCGTCCCCACTCGCCGCGGCTCCCGGCAGAGGACCATCGGCATGGCTCCCACCCAGCGATCGCCCTCCTTCTGCACAAAGACTCTCAGCCGGGATGTCTCCGGGAGAGAGCGACCGAAAAGCGTCAGCCATTCCCAAGTGTGGAAGAAATTGGCTTGAGGTGTGCCGTGAACCAGCTCGCGCCAGTTTGATTCCCAAGGGCTCAAGTCCTCGAGTGACTCGATTTCGAAAACAGTCGGCATGAGACAACAAGGGGCAGATGACGCGGCGGACGGGAACTCCCACAGGTCGGGGCACTACCCAAATATAGGCCGAAGAGACCGATGCGCCCTAAAGAGGCCGCCGGAGAAGGCAAGACATGCAAAATCTGAGGTTTTCGCTATAATGAGACAGGCGGCGGGGAAACGGCGTGGGCTCGGTGCCGCTTGGCGGAAAGCGGTGCCCGATCAGGAGATCTCGGTCTTGGTGTCTGCAAAATCGTCAGTATTCCGACAATCGGCCCTCGCCAGCGGCCTCATCACGCAACAGCAGCTCGACCGGGTCGCCGAGGTGATCCGGCGGGAAAAGGGACGAAACGGCGGACCAGTTTCCGACGAGGAACTCGCCGAAAAACTCGTCGAACTCGACGTCCTCACCGCCTACCAGGTCGCCCAACTGAAGGAAGGCCGCACCAAATTCAATCTCGGCCCCTACATCATCACCGATTTCATCGGCCAAGGCGGGATGGGGCAGGTCTTCAAAGCCGTTCACGACATGATGGGACGTGAATCGGCCGTGAAAGTCCTGCCGCTGAACCGGGCAACGCCAGAGGCGATCGTCAACTTCACTCGGGAAATCCGCACGCAGGCGCAGCTCGACCACCCCAATCTCGTTCGGGCGTTCGATGCCGGCTATGACGGCAACGTCTATTACCTCGTCACCGAGTACGTTCCCGGAACCGACCTGCGTCGCCTGGTGCGCAGCCGCGGCCCGCTCAACATGCAGCAAGCCGCTCATATTATCGCTCAAGCGGCTCGCGGACTGGAACACGCTCACCAACGAGGCCTCATCCATCGCGACGTCAAACCGGGCAACATCCTCGTGACTCCCGAAGGTCAAGCCAAAGTCTCGGACCTGGGGCTCTCCGGTTTCATGCACCTGGTCGATGAAGACCCTCGAGCTCGCAAAGTCGTGGGTACGCCCGACTATCTCTCCCCCGAACAAATCCGCTCACCTGCCACCATCACTTCGGTCAGCGATATCTACTCGCTCGGTTGCACTCTCTATTACTCCGTTACCGGAAAGGTTCCCTTTCCCGGCGGCAGCACGGCGGAGAAGGCACGCCGGCACTTGGAAGAAACTCCCTGGCATCCGCGACGGTTCAATCCCGACATCAGTGAAGACTTCGTCGAATTGATCGCGGATATGATGGAAAAGGATCCGACGAAGCGCATTCAGACGTGCGGGGATGTGGTAGCGAGACTTGAGCCGTGGGCGATCCAAGCCGGTCCCGTCCACACGCAGTCCTCCCCCAAGTCCTTCTGGATGCCCCCCCCGCTTCCCACCCAAAACGATACCGGCGGCATCCCCGACGAAGAGTCATGGAACGCCGACAGCGCGAGTC
>WFWZ01000251.1 GCA_015490875.1 Planctomycetaceae bacterium | reverse complement strand
AGCGCCTGCCGCCGTTCGGCTTCAGGTGTCGACTCGAGCACCTTCAGCAGTTCGCGACGTTCGCGCGGAGTTGGATAGCGCGCGAGCGCCGATAGAAAGAGTTCCTCTAGCAACGCGTTATCTTCTTTGTTGGTCCGCAGCCATCGCTCAACGATGCTCGAGTCATCCTTCAGCTTCTCGCGGATTGTGGCTCCGTTGTTCAAGTGCAGGACTTGCACGAGCGATGGTTCGTTCGATCGCTCACATTCGCATGTGATCATCCGCTCATTGCGACCGAAGGTCGTGAGAAAGTGCGAGTCGACCGCCGAATCCTTCAATTGCAGCGCTCGTGTTCCCAGCGGATACCAGTCGGTCTTGGCCTTGCTGCCGTCCCGCAATCGGACTTCGGCAAACCGAGTCGGAACGCCGGTCACCTGGGAGACTCCGTCGAGCAGCACTTCGGCCATCAGTCGCCTTGCGTAGTAGCGGCTGAAATAGCGTCGTTCGACGACGTTCTCCGGCAGCGGCCGGGCACTCCGCTGATAAGTGCTCGACAAGAGAATCTCCCGCATGAGACTCTTCAAGTCGTAGTCGTGTTCGACGAGGAACTCGGCGAGTCCCTCAAGGAGCGCCTCGTTGCTGGCCGGATTCGATTCGCGCATGTCGTCTGGTGGGTCGACGATGCCGATGCCGAAGAAGTTGGCCCAGATCCGATTGGCGATCGCGCGAGCGAAGAAAGGATTGTCGCGCGCCGTCATCCAGTCGGCCAATGCGGCTCGACGATCGGCCGGCGAGTCAGCGTCGATCGGTGGACCGTCGATGGGAGCAGGGGTCTGTGCCGTCTGCTTGCCCGGCTGAAGTAGATCGCCTCGCTCGAGCACGATGAGTGTCAGCAATCCGTCACCGTTGCGGGGATCTCCGCCCCAGCCCTTGGCACGCACGCGTGCGAAGATATTGGCGAACGCATAGTATTGGTCGTTCGTCCACTTCTCCAACGGGTGGTTGTGGCAGCGAGCACAGTTGATATTGAGCCCCAGGAACGCAATGCTCACGTTCTCGGCCATCTCCAGCGGGTCCTGGTGCAGGGCGTAGAAATTCGTCGCCCCGTTTTCAAAGCTACTTCCGGTCGCCGTCAGGATGTCGCGAGCGATCGAGTCCCACGGACGGTTGTCGGCCACTTGCCGCCGAAGCCAGTCGTAATACGCGGCCACCGCCTTCGGGCGAAGCAACTGTCCGTTCACCAGAAAGAGATCGCTCCATTTGTACGTCCAATAGTCGACGAATTCCGGACGAGCTAGCAGGGCATCGACGAGTCGCGCCCGTCGATCGGGGCGTCGATCGGCCAAGAAATCCCGCACTTCCTGTTCTGTTGGCAGGACGCCGATCGTATCCAGATAGACACGGCGAAGAAACGTGGCATCATCGGCCAATGGAGAAGGTCGCAGATGAAGGGATGCCAACTTGTCTCCTACAAGGCGGTCGATCCAACTTTGCGCATCGGCGTGGATCTCCTCCAGCGCCACCGGTGGGAACGGATAGGGAACAACGATGCGCGCCATCACGATCTTGCTCAAGTACCACACCGTGACGGCCGCTTCCCCATGCCCTTCGATGCGCACGCGCCCATCGGCATCGACGTCCGCGACCACCGTGTTGGTCGACTTGAACTTGGCCCATCGCGTCACGTCCTCGCAGTGGCCATCACTGAAATGAGCTCGCACGACAAGCTGCTGTGTTTCGCCTACGTCATGGATCGATTCGGCTGGAAGCACTTCCAAGCGTTCCAGCACGGGGTCGTCATCCCTGGGAGGTGGAGCTCCCGCCTGGAGCCACTCCAGTATGACTCGGTATTCGAGCGAGTCGGTGTCGAACCGCACGCCGCCTCGATGGGGCACGGCGCCGGTCGGCTTGGTCAGGAGGAGGCTCCGGGACGGAGCCAGCAATTCGACTCGTCGGCCCCGATTCTCCCGCGTGATCGTCCAGTAATCTCGCTCGGTGTCATACCCACGGAGACTCAGGCGAAATCCCCCTTTCCCCGCGCGAGCCCCATGGCAGGGGCCGGAATTGCATCCTGCCTTCGAGAAGACCGATTGGACGTGGTTGCGAAAGGACCACTCGGCCGGTTCGTCCATGCCGCGCACGGCAACCGGAACCGCGAGTCGTTCTTTTCCGCAAACGATCCGCAAAGTGGTCTCGCCGTCTCCTACCGGCACAAGTCGGCCCTCGTGCCAGCGTGCCACACCTGTGTCGTCGACTTCGAACGCGAGTGTCTCTGTATCGACTTGACTTCCCGTCCGTCCCACCTCGTCGATCCGTTGGACGACGATCGACTGGGAAGCGTGCGGTCCAGACAATTCGACCGTCGGAGGGAAGACAGCTAGACGTTCTCCGGCTCGCAATGAGGCAAGCGTTCCGCAAGCCCAAACGGCGAGAAGCCCTGCGTAACTCACGACCGACATCAAACGCCGACAACCCATGGCACCATTGCGTAGCAAGGAGGATTACGTGAACAACTCGTGGATCTCGCGAGTTCCGATATCGACGAGAGGAAAGGGGCGGCCGCCTGGACCGGGAAGTTCGATGGAAAGATCGAGCCCCAGACTGTGGAAGATCGACGCCACGACATTCGCGGGCTGGACGGGGCGTTCGGCGGGGACGGCACCGATCGGATCGCTTCGTCCGATCACCTGTCCGCCTCGGACGCCACCTCCGGCGAAGTAGACCGTCCAACATTGCGGCCAGTGATCGCGACCTCCGGCAGGATTGATCTTGGGCGTGCGCCCGAATTCGGCCAGGTTGCAAACGAGCGTATCCTCGAGCAGGCCTCGGTCGGCCAGGTCCTCGATGAGGGCTGAATACGCCTGGTCGTACATCGGCGCGACGATCTTCTTCATCCCTTCGATCGACGTGAAGGGAAGCGACCCATGGATGTCCCAGGTGATTTCGTTGAAGACCGTCAAGAAGGTGTTGATTGTGACGAACCGGACGCCGGCTTCGACGAGTCGCCGGGCCAGGAGGCAGCACTGACCGAAACGTGTCATGCCATAGCGCTCGCGCACTTTCGCCGGCTCGCGGGCGAGGTCGAACGCGGCTCGAGCCTCCTGACTCGTCATCAACCGGTAGGCGTCATGAAAGTTCTGATCGAGCAACCGAGCCGACTCCGAGGCTTCGAAATCGCGCACCGTCTGGTCGATGATCGCACGCATCTTCCGTCGCCGCTCGAGGCGCACCGGCGGGATGTCAGGAGGCGGAAGCATGTCGGGGACTTGAAAGTCGGGTTGGGAGGGATCGGCCATCAGCGCGAACGGGTCGTACGCCTTACCGAGAAAGCCGGCAGACTGGCCGCTGGGGAGATTTCCCCCGCCTCTTCCCATCGGTTCGGGAAGGATGATGTGCGCGGGCAGATCGCTGCGCCGGCCGAGGAGGTAACTGGCGACACATCCGGCATGCGGCGTCTGGATGCCTCCGGTGAAGAAACGTCCGGTCTGCATCATCTCCCAGCCCGCGTCGTGGACCGCCGGAGCGGTGTGGTGGCACGACCGAACGAAGGCGATGTGCTCGGCGACTCGCGCGTGACCAGGGAAAAGCTCGGAGATCTGAATCCCTGGCACTTTCGTCGGAATTGGCTGGAACGGACCGCGGATCTCAGCGGGAGCCTCTGGTTTCATGTCCCAGGTGTCGAGATGGCTGGGAGCTCCCAAGTTGAAGATCATGATGACCGAACGATTCTCGCAGCCGGGACGGACGCCGTGGCGTTCCCGAGCGGCCAAATACTGCGGCAGGCCGAAACCGGCCAGGCCCAAAGCACCGGCATGCAAGACGTCCCGACGCGTCACGCCGTCACACGTCCTCGCTTGGCCTCGACCGAACAGCGATAACATCGTCTTCCACCTCACCGCTAAGAGGCCGCCGATCTGCCGCCGGATCGACGTGGCCGGCGACGAGCGTCCATTGTAACACGCGGCGACTAACGGCGGGAAAGGGGAGAGTGCGAGGTGGAAACGGCGAGCGCATCCCGGCGCCGGACAAGCAACACGGTGCCCGGCTTGAGGAACCGGTGCGCTCGAGCGACGACGAGCCACGGCCGCTGCGATCCCCCAAGCCGGCGCCAAGTTTCCTCGGTCATCAATACGAAGGCGTTGGGATAACGCTTCCAGAAAACGTTCAGCGGTTCCTGTCGACGGAACCAGCCATTCGATCCATGAGTCGAGTCGCTGGAAACATCGGCGTCGGGATACGGCATCCTGACCTCGGGAATCACCCGCCGAGAATAAAAGACCCAACTCGGCTCGAGACACCCCAGTGCGGCAACCGGCGTCTCTTCGGGAGGAAACCGATGCAACAGCCGGTCGTACTGCTGTTGACGACTCACTTCCACGGCCCCCCATCCGAATGCTACGAGAAGGACGCTTGCGGAAGCCAACACATGAAACGCGGGCAGGAACCGGCGGTAGCGCTCGTTGGCCACGAGCCACCAACCGGCGACTCCCATCAGGGCAGGCAAGAGTCCGACGAGGCCTAGCCACGCGTTGCCGGAAAGATAGCGGTCAGCAAGCAGGGGAAGCGCGATCATCAACGCAATACCGACGGTCGCGCCGCATGCGTAGGCGAGTCGCATCCATCCGCATGCCACGGAGGACTCGTTGCGACTCCAACGCATGAGAAAGTTTGCCGTCAGAATGGCCAATGCCGGGTAGGCGGGCGTAACGTAACTCGGAAGCTTCGTCTTCGCGACGGAAAAGAGAATGACAACGAATGCGACCCACCCTACCAAGAACGTAGTGGCGCGCCGATGTCGCGGTTCCGCTAGGACACGCAGTAGATCAAAGATCACGGGAACGGCAAACAGGGACCAGGGGAAGAATCCAACGAGGATGGCGGCTGGGTAGAAAAGGAGCATAGGTCCGCGATGCCCTTCCATGGCCGTGGTTGCGCGCCCGAGGTTGTGCTCGAGGAAAAACCCGCGCAGCCACTCGCCGTCGGTTCGCCAACCGACCCAGGCATACCAGGGTCCGGCTACCAACGCAACACCAATGGCCAGCATAATGGGGCGCATGCGCCAAGTCGTGCGAGCAAGATGCACGGGGTGAAAGACTTGCAGCAGCCATTGGATGATTCGAACGAAACTTCGCATCGGCGCCCAGCGCCGGCTGTCGCCCGAGGAGGGACGATCGTCGTTGGACTCCTTCCGCGTCGTGATGAGAAAGAAAAGTCCGGCGATCCCAATCGGAATGACGAAGCCGACAGGACCTTTGGCGAGGACCGCGAAGGCGACCAGCGTGGAGACGGCGATCGCCTGATGTAGCGTCAGGAGCGGGCGACGGGCCGCCTCACGCCGCGACATCTCGTCAGACGAAGGAAGTGTCATCCTCTCGTCACGTGCCGCGTCGGACGAACCTTCGAAGGCAGCCGCAACAAAGACGGCCAGTGCTGCAGTCATAAAGAAGATAAGTGTCGCGTCCGGTGTGGCAGCTCGACTGGCCACCATGAACATGATGTTGGTGGCCAGAGCACAACCGGCGAGCGTTCCCACGCGAGGCGAGAAGAGACGGGAACCGATCCACCATGTCAGCAGGCAGGTCCCGAGTCCCAATAGAGCGCTCGGGAGGCGGGCGGAGAACTCACTGATGCCTAGGCCTGTATACGCGAGCATCATCTCCCAATAGAGGAGCACGGGCTTGTGCGTGCGCAGTTCCCCGTTGAAAACCGGGACGATGAAGTCGGACCGCTCGAGCATCTCGACGGCGCACCCGGCATTCCGGGGTTCGTCGATGTCCCACAGCTTGGCGGCTCCGAGACGAAACCCGAACGCCACGGCCGCAACAAGAAGTATGGCTACCGCTCCAGCCACTCGCCCTTCGGCGAGCTGCCGAGCGAACCACGGAAGCTTGGCGGGAATCAGACCGGAAAACTTGCCCATTGCGATCGGGTCCTCCTTGACACGACGCTACAGCATAGCGGGATGCTCGGACCGTGGAAACATCGAATAGCCTCATCTGAAGATGCCTAAGGGAGCGTCACCACATCTAATCTTGCCTCGAAACATATACTGACGTATACTAATGGGTGTGGGCTGCCGGGTTGCCGAAGCGATTGCACGGAGCACGCAAGTGCATGGTCCGGCGACACCGGAGGGTCCACGATGGAACTGGGGATCAAGCCGACGGTCGATTTCGCGTTCAAGAAGATCTTCGGCACGAGAGAGAACACGCTGGCGCTGGTCGGGCTGACTAATGCGGTTCTGGCTCCTGATGAGCAGATCGTGGAGGTCGAGATACTCAATCCGTTCAGCAATCAGGAGTTCACCGAACAAAAGTTGATCGTGCTCGACATTCGAGCTCGCGATGAGGCCGGCCGGTGGCTCAACATCGAAATGCAGGTTGACATCGCCGCCGGACTCAAAGAGCGGCTCGCCTATTACGTCTGTTCGCTCTACACCGAGCAACTCAAAAAGGGCGAGAAGTATTGGCGGCTGCGTCCGGCCATCTCGATTTGCTTTCTGGGGAGCGTACTTTTCGGAGGCATCTCCACGGCTCACCACCGGTTTCGGTTGGCGGATCTCGACGAGGGCCGACTTCTCACGGAGGCGTTGGAGGTCCACACGGTCGAGCTGACGAAGTATAATCTGGATGAGGCGACAATTACGCGAGCGTCGGCGATCGAGCAGTGGGCGTTCTTTCTGCTCTGTGCGCATCGGTACGAAACGAGTCGGCTGCGGGAGTTGCTTCCCGGGGAGGCGTTTGCGCGAGCCATTGATGCTGCGGAAGCCATTCGGCGAAAAACGGAGGATCGAATCATGTACGATCAGCGCGAGAAGGCACTACGGGATTACGAGTGGCTGATAGAAGGTGCCCGCCGGGAAGGGATCCAGAAAGGGATCAAGCAAGGAATCAAGAAGGGAATGAAGAAAGGGATGGAGAAAGGGATGGAGAAAGGGATGGAGAAGGGTGAGCTGATCGGCAAGATCACGTTGCTTCGTCAGCTGCTGGGTGAGGCGGAGGAGACGAAGGAGGCGTTGCAGGAATTGTCTTGCGACGAGCTCTCTTCGATGGTTGCCGAATTACAGGATCGCCTCCGAACTCGCGGCCTGGGAAACCCGCCCCTTGGCGAATAGAAAGGGTTTTCGCCGACGTAGGTCCCGCTTTCCAGCCTGACCAGCTCACCCTTCGTGCTCGTGCTCCGCGCAGCGGTGCTCGTTATCGCAATCGAAAAAAGCCACCACACGAGCGGCTGCGATCTCTCATCCCGCGTCGACGTTGGCACTGGTTCGTACTGTCTTGGCGTTGCCGATTATGAGCACGATTACGAGCACGAGCAGGAGTGTCGGCCGCCACTCACCCCCCCCCGCGCGCGTCCTTTACAGCATCTGGCTCTGCGTGGCTCTGCTGTGGGGGACGGCAGTCATGTTCCAGCGCGATCACCTTCGCCAGGACGTCGACGCCTATGTCGAGTTCGCCGACAACATCTCCACCACCCATACCCTGGCTCGCACTCTTCCCTCTGGCGAGCGTTGTCCGACGGCTCACCGGCCACCCCTCTATCCGTTTCTTCTGGCGGCGATGAGCCGTTTCCAGCCGGTCGGTCCGGCGACGATCGCCATGTTGCATTTGGCGTGCATCCTCGCCATCGCCACCCTCGCCTATGACCTGGCGCGTCGCCTCGGCATCGGCCCTGCATGGGCCGTCGGCATCGTTACGGTCCTTGATCCCCTCCTGTTGCACTGGTCGTCCTATCCGATGACCGAGACGGTCGCGACGTTACTCATGCTGCTGTTGATCACCGTCGGACTCAAGTGGCACGACACCTACCGGCAGAGTCCCGGCGTCTACCACGGTGCCGTGCGGGCTCACCGCGCGATCACTCGGCCGCCAGCGTATTGGGCGGTGCTGTGGGGAGTGCTCTTCGGCCTGGCCGCTCTCTGTCGCCCCGTCTTTCTCGCCTGGGCGGTGCTCTTGGCAGTGGGTATCGCTGTCTACCAGCCTCGAGCGATCGCTCGGAAACAGGCGTTGGCTTTGCTGCTTGGGATCGCCATGGTTCTGACTCCCTGGGCACTTCGCAATCGCCGCATGGTGGGCGTCGCAACGCCGTTGACCACCCATGGCGGCTACACGCTGCTGCTGTCCAACAACCCGGCGTATTACGAACACCTGCGAACGCGCGGATGGCGAGTCCCGTGGGATGCTCGTGAACTCGAGCCCCTGCTGAGGAAAGCGGGCCTGGTGGTCCCCGAACACTGCCAGTTTTTCGAAGGAGCCTACGATCGAGGCTGCCGCCGCCTGGCATTCAAGTCGATCCAATCCGAACCGGCCATGTTCGCCTACGCGACGCTCATTCGCGTCGCTCAGCTATGGAGTCCGCTCCCGCATGCTGCCACCGCCGGTGAATCCTCCACAAGGCGACTCGTCCGCTACGTCATCGGCCTTTGGTACGTCGTGGCCGGACTCCTGGCCGTGGGGGGGCTTCGCCGAGCCTGGAAGGCGCACCGGGAAATCACCTGGATGGGACTAGCCGCTTGCCTCGCCTTTACACTCGTGCACGCTGTCTACTTTAGCAACATGCGTATGCGCACGCCGCTGATGCCCTGGATTTACCTCATGGCCGCGGTACAACTGACGGCCGCCTTCCAGCCGGAAGAACCCTAGAGCCCGTCACAATACCCGCTGGCATGGTTCCCGTCCTCGGGCGTGCTGCCTGTAGCCGGAAATCTCGCGACACACTCGTAGGGCGACGCATCACTCCGTGCAGACGCATCACTCCATGCAGTGGAACGGTTGGCCGACCCGCCCTATGATTGAAATGAGTCGTTTTTTTATTGGGACGCACGCCTATCCGCCCAGCGGCGGTCCCTTGGGAATACGCTCCCAGGATACGACCTCCCCATCTCCGTCCGCTCGGCCGCCCAAGACATGCACGCGGTATTGCTGATCAATTTGGGAACGCCCGAAAACCTCACCGTCGCCGCCGTGCGCCGGTTTCTGGCCGAGTTTCTCTCCGACCCCGACGTCATTCGCATGCCGCGCCTCCTTCGATGGTGCAACCCGGTTGTAGGACACTTGATCGCGTGGTTTCGAGCTCGCCACGCGCTGGAAATGTACGCGACCATCTGGACCAACGAAGGCTCCCCTTTGCGCATCCTGTTGGAACGACAACGCGCGGCGTTGGAGCAGGAACTAGGTGAACCCTATCGCGTCTACACAGCTGTGCGTTATGGTCGACCGGCCATCGTGAGCCAGCTCGAGCGCCTTGCGCAAGACGGTGCCGAATCGGTCACCATCCTGCCGCTCTATCCTCAATACAGCGGCGGCACGACCGGGTCTGTCCTGCGAAAGGTCGGTGGCTGGCTAAAGAGACATCGTCCGGCGATGCGGGTCCACGTCCTTTCGTCGTGGCAGGACGAGCCGGCTTTTCACCGAGCCCAAGCCGAACTCCTCGAGGCAACGCTCAAACGCCACGGCTGGACTCCCGAAGACAGCTTTCTCCTTTTTTCGGCGCACTCGATTCCCGTCTCACACGTCGCCGGCGGCGATCCCTATCCCAAGCACGTCGAGGCGTCGGCTCGAGGCGTCGCCGCACAGCTCGGATGGCCCGAGGATCGGTGGGAAGTCGCCTACCAGAGCCGCTTTGGTCCCACCGAGTGGCTTTCGCCCTCGACCGAAGACGCGGCGGCCCGACTTTGCGCCGACGGCGTGCGGCGGATCGTCGTCTGCCCGATCAGCTTCACCGCCGACTGCCTGGAGACGCTCGAGGAACTGGGTAAACGCCTGGCGGAACAGATCGAGTCGGCTGGAGCCGCAATGGCCCTCTGTCCGGCGCTCAACGATGCCCCCGCGTTCATCGCCGCGATGGCCGAATGGGTGCGGCGTCATTACCCCGATGTTTCGCCGTCCGACCATGCCTCATCACAGACCGTTTCGTCCTCACCGGTATCTGCTAACCCCGAGTCCCCACAGGTACGATCATGAACGCTGCATCCGCTCCGACACTCTCTCCGAGGGAACTCGAAATCTTCCACCGGTACGCGGGACTCTCGCTTCCGCGACACGTCGCCTACCCGATGACAAACTGGTGGCAGGCACTCTCATCGGAGCAAGCTGACCAGTTCTTTGCAGCGTCCAACAAGGGCCGAGCCTCCGACGGGGCGGTGGATGCGTCGTTGGCGCCGCCCGACTTGTCGCTGTACGTTCACATACCGTTTTGCGAATCCCTTTGCAAGTTCTGCGGATGCAACAAGGTCATCCTCAAGAAGGAGCGAGCCGATGCGCCGGCGCGCGTCGACCGATTCCTCGAGGCACTCCTTCGCGACATCGATCTAGTGGCCGATCGTCTCGACACGACACGGCCCCTGCGGCAACTGCACTTCGGAGGGGGTAGTCCGACGTACTTGATGCCGGAGCAGTTGGTGCAAATCCATGAGCGCATTTCGAGCCACTTTGACATTGCCCCGGGTGCCGAGCAGGCTGTCGAAGTCGATCCTCGCGTGACAACGTTCGAACAGCTTACGACGCTGCGGAACCTGGGCTTCAACCGCATTTCGCTCGGAGTGCAAGACTTCGATGCTCAAGTGCAACAACATGTCCGCCGTGTCCAGCCCTACGAGATGGTCGAGCGAACGGTCGAGCAATCCCGGTCGCTCGGTTTTCAAAGCGTTAATTTCGACATCATTTTCGGTTTGCCCTATCAGACCGTCGAAAGTGTGGCTCGCACGATCGAACAAGTGATCGCACTCGGCCCCGATCGGATCGCCTACTATCACTACGCCCAAGTGCCGGCGAAGATCGCGACACAGCGAGGCATTGACCACACGCGTTTGCCGTCTTCGGACGAGAAACTGCAGATGTTCCTGATGGGTCGGGAACGGTTCACGGCGGCGGGTTATGAGTTTATCGGGCTGGACCACTTCGCTCGTCCCGACGAGGCGCTGGCTCGCTCGCTGCGAGACGGCACGATCACGCGCAATTTCCAGGGGATGACGACAGGACTGGAACTCGACCTGGTCGGCGTCGGTCCTTCGGCGATCAGCCATCTCCGCCGTATCGGCTTTGTGCAGAACGCGACGGACACCGACGCCTATGCGGAAGGGATCCTCGAAGCGGGTTCGGCCGTTGCGCGAGGCACTTCGCTTTCGGCCGATGACATCATTCGCCAAACTCTACTGGA
Organism: Planctomycetaceae bacterium; assembly: GCA_015490875.1. Taxonomy (GTDB): domain Bacteria; phylum Planctomycetota; class Planctomycetia; order Pirellulales; family Pirellulaceae; genus S141-3. The sequence continues at coordinate 7,651 of WFWZ01000251.1, read as the reverse complement.
AGAACTTTACGGCAATGCGCGCATCGATCCACGGCGACTCGAGCAGCAATTCGGTATCGACTTCGACACGTATTTCGCCGACGAGCGAAAACGCCTGGAACAACTCGAGCAAGACAGCATTGTGCAGTTCGCCGAAGATCGGCGGATCCTCTTGACAGATCCTCTCGGTCGAGTCCTGATGCGCAATGTGGCGGCGGTCTTCGATGCCTATCTCGAGCCCGACGCGTTTTGTCGCGGCGCCAGTCACGAATACTCGACCAATGCCTGACACGACGGCGCCCACTACGGAATCTTCGGAAGCCAACGTTGACGCTGTCGTCATCGGCGCGGGCATGACGGGGCTGATGGCGGCTTGGACGCTGACGCGGTTGGTCAAGCGTGTCTGCGTCCTCGAGTCGAAGAGCCGGCCGGGTGGCCTCGTCGCCACAACCCACTATGACGGATTCTTGCTCGAGCATGGTCCGTTCACGATCCTCGCCAAGTCGCCGGCGTTCCGTCGGCTCCTGGAATACGCCTCGCAGGACCTCGAGATCGTGACGGCCGATCCGCGTGCCAAAGCGAGGCGTTTTGTCTTGCAGCACGGGAAGCTGGTCGGCATCCATGGGCGAGCCGGTCCGTTGACGACGAGACTTTACGGACTCGGTGCCAAAGCACGCCTCTTGCGGGGGCTCCTTTGGAGTCGGCCGGGTCCGGCTGAGGAGACCAACATCTTCGAGGCGGTCTCCCGTCGTTTCGGCACTGCGTTCGCCACATGGGCCGTCGACCCGCTCATCCGCGGCATCGTCACCGGCGACTGCCGAAAGTTGAGTCTCCAAGCGTTCTTCCCGGCGGCTGGGCGTCACGATGCGCAGGTCCGCAGTCCGTTCCTTGCCATCGTGGCGGCGCGACGCCGGGCTGCTCCCGCTGGGAAAACACTCGAACAGCTCGATGCCATCTTCCCGCCTCGCCACTGCGAGCGACTCGCCAAACTGCGGCGAGAACTGATCAGCTTTCGGGATGGGTTGGCGGCTTTGCCGACGTGGCTCGCGTCGCAACTCGACACACCCGTCCGGTATGCCACGCATGCCACCTCCATCACGCGATCCGCCTCGGAATACGTGGTGACGTATACGTGTCGGTCGTCATCGGATTCGGCAGAGGCAGCAACCGGGACCGTTCGAGCTCCCGCGCTGATCATCACCACCCCCGCTTCGGTTACGGCTCGGCTACTCCAGCCGCTTTGTCCCGATGCTGCTTCGCCGCTGGTATCGATTTCCCACGCTTCGCTTGTCGTTGTCCATCTCGGCTTCGAGTCGGGCCAGCTCACTCGCCTGCCGCACGGCTTTGGATTTCTTGTGCCGACGGTCGAACCGGCCGAGCCGCTATTGGGAACGCTTTTCGCCAGTCGCACGTTTTCCCATCATGCTCCGCAAGGCCATGAGTTGCTACGAGTCTTTCTTGGTCAGGGTACCGACCGCAGGCTACTTGAGGAAACCGACGACCAACTCGTCGCGAGGGCCCACGACGCCATCGCCGAGATTTTGGGAGTGACCGGCCCGCCCGTCGTCACGCACGTCGACCGGTTTTCTGAAACCATTCCCTTGTATGAACTGGGGCACCTTGAGCGGATTGCGGAGCTATCCGAAAAGGTGGCACCGCTCAAGGGTCTTGTGTTGGCCGGCAGTTACCGAGACGGCGTTTCGGTGAGCGATCGGGTGGCTGCAGGCTTCGCGGCAGCTCTTGAATGTGCAGGTATCGGTGAGCCTTCCCAAAGCCGCAATTCGTAACTCAGTCGGCGTCGCCATCGTCGAGGCGTCGGAAGAGTCGGCGCCAATCGAGTGCGCCTCCGATTGTGGTGGCCACGGCCAGGAGAGCGAAGGCGATCAACGTCGCTACCAGGATGATGCTCCAGACAAGTTCCCAATCGACACTCATTGGCTCTTCCTTGGAACATCGCTTTGGGACACCCAGGTGTCATAGTCGGGGCGGAGAATCGACACGAGCACGAAGACGACGAATGTTAAAAGAACGGTGGCGATGCCGACTCGGGCGCTCGTCAGCCACTCGGCCGCATCCTCCGGTGTCGCCGGCCTGCCGAACAAGCGGAGGAGAGTCTGGCCGAGGGGAATGCGAAGGGGAGCCAGACCGAGGACGGCGGAACCTCCGGCTAGCAGCGCGCAGAACGCTCCAGCCGAGCTGGCTCGGCGCCAGTAGAGCCCTCCAGTGAGAACGGTGAAGGCCCCTGTAAAATAGATCGCTCCCGTGATGGCCATGTAATCCCAGACGTCGTCGCTCCCTTCGTAGAAGAGCCCCCAAAACCAGACGTAGGCGCCGATGGCGACGATGAGGATGCGGGTCAAGCGAACGCGGGCGGCGATCTCCAGGGGTTCGCGGCGCAGCGGGTCAACGATGTCCTGCACGATCACGCTGCTCCAACAGAGCAGATAGCTGTCGTGCGTCGACATGAAGGCGGCGATCATGGCGGCCGAGACGAGTCCGATCAGGCCGGCCGGGAGGAGCTTGCCGAAGAAGACCGGCATGGCGTAGAGCGCATTGATCGGCTTGACACCTGGAGGCAGCGGCTCGCCGAGCCCGAAAGCCTGCGCCAACGCGGGTGCCTGTGTGACGAGAAAGACGAAAGCGCAGATTCCCCAGAACTGCGGCACCATCGCACGGACCGTAAAGGAGAGACTGGACCAGCGGAAACTCGATTTGACCGCCGCCTCGTCTTCCATAGCGAGGGCTCGAGCGACCGACGTCGGCCAGACGGCACAACTGATGACGCCCAAGAAGGCCATCCATACGACGTACTCCCATCCGAACGTCCCTTCCGCGGCCAGCGGATCGAATCCCTTCGTTCCCATCTGCTCGCGCACCACGTCGAAAATCGTCGACCACCCCAGGCTGTCGATGGCGAGCCATGTCGCCACGAGCATACCTACCGAGAGGACGACGAACTGGATGTAGTCGGTGATGACGACCGAGATCATGCCGCCGAGAACCGTATAGAAGAGCACCAGTGCCAGCAGGACCGTCATCACACACGGAAGGGCCCACCCGTGGGCGGACATACCTGTGACACCGACGATAAACATGGAGCCGACTTTCAGGAACAACCCCATGTTGAGGATTCCGGCGCTTGCCAGGAGCACCGCACCGAGCACGCGCGTGGCCGGACCGAAACGACGGCCGTAATACTCGGGGATCGTCAGCACGCCCGAACGTCGAAGGGGAGCGATCAAGAAACCGGTCCAACCGACGAGGAGCGTTGAGATGCCGGCGAGCACGGCGATGTGGAATGCCGCGAATCCACCCTTGAACCCTTTCTCCGCGGAGTACATCACGGTGATCAACCCGAGTTCCGTGCCAGTCAGGGACGCCAGGCCCAGCCACCGTCCTATCTGACGGCCCGCCGCGATGTAATTCGTCATGTTGGTGGCGAACCGTTTGACGAGGAGACCAACGACCACCGAGACCGCCAAGTAACCGGCAACGATCAGCCAGTCGTAGACGGTGAAGTTGGTGACGGTAAGCTCGAGTGGATCTGAGGGATTCACCCTTGTCTCCCAGACTCCGGGCTATGGTTCACGGGCGCCTGCGTGTCCGCCAAGCGTTCTACGATCGATTGGGATGCCGGACCGGTCCCTCTGAGCGTGACACGTCGCTCGGTCGGCCCGAGGATCTCCAGGTGGACTTCGAGCCGGTCAGGGGGAAGGCAGTCGATCCAACGGTCGGCCCACTCGATGCAAGTGATGCCGTCGCCGGTAAACCACTCCTCCGCACCGAGCTCCCAGAACTCATCTTCGTCTGCGATCCGGTACAAATCGACATGCCGGATGAGTCGCGTGCCGAGGTATTCTTGGCTGAGCACGAATGTGGGGCTTGTTACCTGCTCGCGGGGAACGCCGAGCGCTTCGGCTAGCCCTTGCACCCATCGCGTCTTACCGGCTCCGAGCGTACCGATGAGCGCCACGACGAGTCGATCGGGAAGGCTCGCTGCGACCTTCGCCGCGAGTGCCTTGAGCTCCCGCTCACTCGACACCGTGTACTCGACATGCTCGGTCATGGACATCCCTTGCCTTATCACGCGGGCAAATCTACCCAGGGCGTGCAATGCGACTCCTCAACTGTGACAACTCTTAGTCGCTTTTCGGCTCCGCAGGAGCGTCGCCCTCCCAACCACACGCACATCGAAGGTGCCAAGTCTACCAAAATCCCGCACGGTGATTTACAGGATGAACTTGCTCAGGTCTTCGTCTTCGGTCACTTCCTTTAGACGCTCTTCGACATAGGCCGCGTTGACAACGACCTTGCCCATTTTCATGTCGGGGGCTTCAAAGCTGACTTCCTCCAATAGTCGTTCCATCATGGTGTAGAGCCGGCGAGCTCCGATGTTCTGCGTCGTCTGATTGACTCGGTAAGCGTAGTCCGCCAAGGCCTCCACGGCATCCTGCGTGAACTCGATCGAGACGCCTTCGGTTTCGAGCAGGGCCTGATATTGTCTCGTGAGGGAGTTTTTCGGTTCGGTGAGGATGCGAACGAAGTCCTCCTTCTTGAGATCGCTCAATTCAACACGGATCGGAAATCGCCCTTGGAGTTCGGGCATGAGGTCGCTTGGGCGCACCTGATGGAAGGCTCCTGCCGCGATGAAGAGAATATGGTCGGTCTTCACGTAACCATATTTGGTTTGGATTGTCGTCCCCTCCACGATCGGCAGCAAATCGCGCTGCACGCCTTGGCGCGACACGTCGGCACCGCGTGTGTCGCTGGCGACGACTTTGTCGATCTCGTCGACGAAGAGAATCCCCAGGTTTTCTGCCAGCTCGACAGCCTGAGCATTGATCTTGTCCGGATCGAGTAGCGACTCGCATTCTTGTTCGAAGAGAACCTTGCGAGCTTCGGCAACGGTCATCTCGCGCGTTTGGCTGATTTTCGGGAGGATTTTCTCGAACATGCTTTGCAGGTCGACGTCCATCTGTTCCAGTCCCATCCCACCAAGAACCATGGGCGTCGGGCGCTGTTCGGTCGTGACCTCGACACGTCGCTGGTCCAATTCGCCGTTGATAAGCATGGCGTGGAACTTGGCGCGCGTGCGCTCGTACTGAGCCTCATCCTCCTCGTCACGTTCGCCGAACAACTGGGGTTTGGGCACGAGGAGATCGAGGAGTCGTTCTTCGACGCGCCGTTTGGCTTCTTCTTCGACCTGTTTGCGTTCGCGTTCACGCACGAGTCCAATGGCGTTCTCGACCAGTTCCCGCACCATGCTTTCGACATCGCGGCCGTAGTAGCCGACTTCGGTGTATTTCGTCGCTTCGACTTTGACGAAGGGGGCGCCAGTCAGGCGCGCCAGCCGCCGCGCGATTTCCGTCTTGCCGACGCCGGTGGGGCCGATCATGAGGATGTTCTTCGGGGCCACATCGCGGCGCATCTCTTCGGGAAGTCGCTGCCGCCGCCATCGATTGCGGATGGCGATGGCCACGGCACGTTTGGCGTCATCTTGGCCGATGATGTAGCGGTCGAGCGCCGTGACGATTTCTCGCGGCGTGAGCGCTTGGTCGATATCTGCCAGCGCGGATGGGGTTGTCAATTTCGACACTCGATCTCCTCCACGATAAGGCGTTCGTTAGTATAGACGTCGATCTCCGCGGCGATCTGCATCGCCTGCTGAACGATTTCGGCGGCGGTCAGTTCCGGTTTGGCTCGGAGAAGGGCGCGAGCTGCCGCCAAGGCGAACTGGCCTCCCGATCCGATCCCGAGCACCCCGTCACTGGGCTGGATGATGTCCCCCGTGCCACTGATGAGTAAGACGTAGCGATCGTCGGCCACCGTCATCAGCGCTTCCAGACGCCGGAGAGCTCGGTCCGTTCGCCACTCCTTGGCCAGTTCCGTGGCGGCTCGAGTCAGATTGGCGGGATAATCCTTGAGTTTCCCTTCGAAGCGTTCCAGGAGGGCGAACGCGTCGGCGGTCGCTCCGGCGAAGCCGCACAAGACGCGTCCCTCCGCGAGGCGGCGGATCTTGACGGCGTCGGCCTTCATAACCGTCGAACCGAGCGTCACCTGCCCATCGCCCCCCATGGCCACCTTTCCCTGGTGGCGGACCGTCAGGATTGTCGTTCCATGAAACGTAGCCACTCGCATCCTCCTCGTTCAGTGCTCTTCGTCTCGGGCCACGCCCGTCGCGTCTCCCAGGATAACGCTTCCTCCCCCCATCTGTCATTGGGTGCACGCATCGAACATGATGAACCCGATCGGTGGACCTTCCGTCCGTCCCTCCTGGGCATACAGTGATTCGTACCTGTTCTTCCCTTGCAGCCAGACCTCATGAATCGTCTTCCCCGCAGTCCGTTGCTCCTGGAAGCAGCCACTTCGGCACTCTTGGTGGTCGACATCCAGGAGAAACTCCTGCCGCTGATCCCCTCCCGTTCGACGCTGGTGTGGAATACCCGGCGCCTGATCGACGCTGCGTCGCTGCTGGAGGTTCCGGTCGCCGCCACCGAGCAATACCCGAAGGGCCTGGGGCCGACGGTTGCCGAGTTGGCCGAGCGGTTGCCCCCGGCGGAGGAGAAGATCTTTTTCAGTTGCGCCGAATGTGGAGGAATCTTCGAGAGGTGGAAGGAAGCAGGGAGATTCCAGATCGTCGTAGCCGGCATGGAAACGCACGTCTGCGTCCAACAGACGGGCCTCGATTTGATGGCCGCCGGATTCGACGTCTTCCTTTGCATCGACGCCTTGGGGGCTCGCCATGCCCTTGATCACGACACGGCTTTGCGGCGTCTGGAGAGCAACGGGGCGACGTTGACGACGTGCGAATCGGTCTTGTTCGAATGGTGCGAGCGGGCGGGGACGGACGTTTTTCGCAAGGTAAGCCAACTGGTGCGTGAGTCGCCGCCGACGGCGACCGTCGACGCGTACCGGCATGCCTCCCAAAGCGGTCACCGCGTCGACCAACAGCAACGCCCCTGCATCGTGAACCGCCTCGGAGATGGCCTCGATCGGTTGACTGGCTCCCGTCGACGTCTCGGCCATCACGATACCGACCACTTTCGGCCGCTGCTGCAACGCTGCTTCGAGATCGTCAGGAGAAAAGATGTCGCCCCACGGTTTTTCCACCCGAATCACTTCAGCACCGGCTCGCCGAGCGACATCGGCCATCCGTTCGCCGAAGACACCGTTGATGCACACGACCATCCGATCTCCGGGCTCGATCAGGTTGACCACCGTCGCCTCCATCCCCGCCGAGCCGGTCGCACTGACCGCGAAGGTCATCTCGTTCTCGGTTTCGAACAGAGCTCGCAGCATCTGCTGCACGCGATCCATGAGTTCCAGATAGTAGGGATCGAGGTGTCCGACGGTCGGCTTGGCAAGAGCCTCGAGGACGCGAAGCGGAATGTCGCTCGGGCCTGGGCCCAGCAGCGTGCGCGAGGGAGGGCACAGTTCGGGATAGTCTCTCATGCGGTTCCCTTCCTTTCGAAACAAGACGGCACTGCTTCGTTGCGAGTGGGGCCTCGGTTATGGGGAACGGCGTTTGTCGGAGCCGGACGCATCGACGGTCGCCGCCGGCGGCGATTCACGTACCAGTTGGCTCACCTTGCGAAAAACGTCCGTCCCCGCCCGCTCGCACCATTCGAACAAGACCGATTCGCACGTCGTCAACGTCGCCCCGTTGCTCTCC
>WFWZ01000250.1 GCA_015490875.1 Planctomycetaceae bacterium | reverse complement strand
CCGCAAGTCGTATATGACCTGGTGTCAGGACGGACGATGGCGGGTTCGTCCAGCATACAAGACGTGCGTTGGCGAAAGCCCGTTGCACACATGCCACGCCTCATCCGGTGACGGGCATATCGGATTCCGGCTCGGCTGGAGCCTCGCCCTCCCAGTCTATGGATTCGTCCACGTTAGAGTCGCCACCATGCGGCATAGGGGTGTCAGTGTCTCACAATCGCGCACGGTGATTTAGAACCCAGAAGACTTCGGAAGATTGTCTGTCACATTGGGATGCCTCCGACTGTCTCTGAGGGTGAAGCCTATCCAATTCGCCCCCTGATTTCTGGAGGACTCCCAAATGATTCGCAACGACATTCGACGTTACTGGTTTTACCTCTTAGCGGGATGGGCGTTCGCAGCATCCCACATGGGCGTACTCGCAGCCGAGGAGCCTCGCTTTTCTGTTGAGGTATTTGGCTCCGGCCCTCCGGTCCTCCTCATCCCCGGCCTCACGTGTGACGGATCGGTTTGGCAGCCAACGGTGGAAGCACTGAAAGACGAGCGTGAGGTCCATGTCGTTTCCATCGCTGGTTTCGGCGGGCAAGAGCCCGTTTCCGGGCCACTGCTGCCAGTCGTCAAGCAGCAATTGACGCACTACATCCGTTCAAAACGTCTCAACAAGCCCGTACTCGTCGGCCACAGTCTCGGTGGTTTCCTGGCCCTTTGGATTGCGTCCGAATCACCGACGCTGGTGGGCGGGGTCGTCGTGGTGGACGGTGTACCCTACCTTCCGGCACTCCAGCAGCCGCAAGCCACAGTGGCGTCGATGAAAGCTGCAGCGGAGCAGGTTCGGCGGACACTGTCTGCCCTGAACGCGCAGGCCTTTGCCGAGCAGAACCGGTTGACATTGCGTTTCATGGTCCGTGACCCCAAGTCCGCAGAACGGCTGGCGAAGATGACATCTCAGTCCGACCCGGCAACCGTGGGGACAGCCATGGCCGAACTGATGACGACCGATTTGCGAGACCAACTCAAGGCCATACAGGTGCCCGTGCTTGTCTTGGTGCCCGCAGATTCGGGCGCTCCCGGACTTGATGCCGAGACGGTGCAGCAGCGTTACAAGAACCAGTTTGCGTCCGTCCGCCGCTGCCGTATCGAGTTCGTGCCGAACGTGCGGCATTTTGTCATGATCGACGACCCTCGGTACTTTCACTCGGCACTCGGGAAGTTCCTGGCTGATCCAAGCGAGTATTTGAAGCAAGACCAATCACACTGAGCGATTTGAGGACGAAAGGATCTGTCTGGAGCGTTCCAAGCTCCGCGTGAGGGTGCAAGCCGGCCAATCATCGTATTCAAGAACGACATTTCTCGAAGGATTCCGGCTTGGCAGGAGCCTCGGCCTCCCAACCGATAGATTCTTCGATGTTCGAGTCTCCACCATGCAGAAACGAGCCTGCCGACAGCGACGGTTAGATCAGCAGTCACACATCGTTCGTCGGCTCGCCCAAATGTTCGGCGAGGCGCGCAACGGTCTGTGGATCGTCCAACGCGCCCTTGCCGAACCCGGGCACGGCTCCGGCCGCTTCGGCTTCCCGTTGAGCTTCGGCGAAGTTGCTTACCAACATCACCGGAACGTCGGGACATTCCATTGTCAGTTGCCGCACGAGGTCGATTCCCTGCTCGCCGGTGAACTCGAAGACGCGATTGACCAGCACCAGATGATACCGCTTCTCTTGGAGCGCCTTACGAGCCTCCTCGATCGAATCCGCCGCCTCGCAGGAAGCACCAAAGTGCGTCTCGACAAGGCGGCGCAGCGCCGCGTGATCCATCGCGCAGTGTCCGACGGTCAGGACTCGAGGCCGACGATCGGTCATGGTTGTTGCTGGATCGCGAACAGGTGAGTCCGATTCGTGATGAAGAGGACGCCGTTGGCGACAATGGGCGTACTGTAGACCGAATTGCCCATGTTGATCTCTTCGATCGGCTCCTGCGGTTCTTTGCTCAATTTGAAGACGGCCACGTCCCCATCTTCGTCGCCGATATAGACGTGTCCGCCGACGATCAGAGGCGATCCCCAGGCGGCCGCCAGCATGTCGTAGGTCCAATAGGGCTTGCCCGTCTTGGCATCGAGGCAATGGAAGAGGCCGCTGAAGTCGGCGATGAAAAGGAGGTCGTCCTTGATCGCTACGGTGCCGCAGCTGCGGTGCATTTCTTCTTCGAAATCGATTTCACCGTCTCCATTCGCATCGAACTGATGGTAGTGCCACACGGCGGCCGAATTGGGGTTGTCAATGGCGACCTCTCCCTGTTCGGGAATCACCGCTTGGAGTCGGCGATGGGGGATCGGCGTACGTCGGTCGTCCACCTTCACGGCCAACTGCGGGCTGACGTCGCCGCGCTTCGTCGGGTCGATGCACCACAAGTGTCCGACGCCTTCGCCATGTTCGGGATCCTGGCCGACTGCCAGGTAGACGAGGCCGTCGTAGACGACGGGCGTGCCGATGAGGTTGTTCCGTGTCCCGGTACCTCCCAATTCCCAGCGGGATTCTTTCGGATTGCAGTCGAACTTCCAGAGCAATTCGGGTTTGCCATCTTTGCCCTTGTCGGCTTTGAAGCTGTAGAGCCAACCGTCGCCGCCGGCGAAGAGAACCTGATCGACTCCACCGAGTGTGGCGACGGTGGGAGAAGACCATTGTCCATGGAGGATGTTCAAGCCCGGGGAATTGTCCGTCCAGTAGACTTCGCCGGTATGCTTGTCGACGCAAATGAAGCTGGGTGCTTTGGGGGCGGGAATGTTGATGTGCGATTCGTCAACACCGTTGGACGTGTTGACGAAAAGGAGATCACCCCAAGCGGTGACCGAGCAGGCGGCCATGTTGTGCTGAGAAACGCCCAGGTCCTTCATCATATCCAGCACCCACACGACATCGGCTTCGTGGATGTCATCGGGCGTGATGATTTTGAAAAAGCTGAGTGTGGGACCGCGCTGCTGGGCGAACATCTTCCGCTTCTTGCCTCGAACCGTGGCGACGATTTCCCACCGTCCCTTGCCTTGAGTCACCTCGACGTCTCCCTCGACCGGCATGCCGGCCTTGGCCAGTCTTTCGCGCACCTCCGGACTCAACTTCGACGCTTTCAATGCGGCGATCGCTTCGGCGAAGGCGGCGTCGTTCCCGTTGTTGCGCCAATCGAACAGTCGTCCAGGCTCGTCGCGCACCGGTCCGTCATCTTCACCGTCGTAAAAGCCTTCGGTATCGAGGCATCGGACTTCTCCGCGGCTCGTGACGAACCAGAGTCGATCTCCTTCGACCAGCGGCGCACAGCAGATTCCTTGGTAGGGCCAGTCGTGAACACGTCCGGTGGGGAGTTTTTCACTCGAGTGCTGCCAGAGGAATTTTCCATCCGACTCGCGGAAAGCCAGCAAACATCCTAAGTCGATTTTCGACGGGTATCGCGGAAGGTAGCCGTGCGTGTTATTGGTGCCGACGTAGACGCGACCTCCCGCGACGACCGCATTGCCATACGATTGACTTCCGAGTGCGGCGACCCACTTGATGTTTTTCGCCGTGTCGCTTTTCCATTCGCCCGTCTTGCGATCGAACGTGCCGGGGTCCCAGGAGGTGGGAATCTTGGCGCTAGTGACGGGAACGTTGTTCCGGTAGGTGCTGCCGCCCCATTGGTTCCAATCCCCTTCGGTCAACTTCGGATTGGCCGAGGGATCGACGGCGGGGTGTTTTTCTTTCTGTGCCCAAGCGGGGAAGGAGACAGAGATGCCGATCAGCAGTGCCACAAAGCTGCCGGAAAAAACGCGAACCGACATGGGTGAACCTCCAGCGGGAGTCGATATTGTTGAAGTGGAAAATTGTTAGGGTGAAAAATACGATGGAAGCCGATCGTTTCGGCGGCTCATTCCTGACTATGAATTGTGGTAGACCTCGATGTTGTCCAAATAGATTTCCGCGTCCTTGGCGTTGCCATACAATCCTGGGCTGCCTTTCCGGTTGGGTGCCGCGTCGGTCGCTTCGACGGTCCATTCCGACGGCTCATCCGTCCCCTTCGGCCACACTTTGCCTCGCAAGACGGCTCGGCCGTTTTCCACCGATGCTTGCAGCTTCATGCGGTACCACGTGTTGGGTTTCCAGGAGAAGTCGACCGTCTTGGCCATGCGCAGTTGGGGGACCCACGTGCGGATTTGCAGCTTTTGGTTGGCGCCTTGCAGATCGAGTGTGTACCCCTGAGCGATGAGGCCGATGTCGGGCATCTTCCCGTTTTGTTCAGCTCCCATGACATCCGCCTCGATCGTGTAATTGGTCAAGTCGGACTGCCCGAACCAACAGCGACTCCGCGTTCCCTTCGGAATCGTCGTGACCTTGACGAGCACTTTGTTGCCATCGATTTCCCGAACGACGTGCCGATAGCGGGCTCCTACCCAGGTGATCGGTGCGTCGTCGAGATCGTCGAACGTGAACTTCCAGGGGAGCGGAGGGACGATTCGGATCCGGGCTCGTCCGGTTACGTCGCCCACCTTTGCTCGGACGATCGTGGCGACGTGTGCCGCATCGGCGGGTGCCGTGTAGACACCCTGAGCATCGATGGAACCGGGGCCTTCCAGTTCGTATTGAACGCGCGTGTACTTGAGGAATTGTCCGCGAGCATTGAACAGTTTGGCTCGGAATGTGACTTTCTCGCCCGGTCGCAAGAGGACATCGGTCGGGACGATCGTCATCGTTGCCGGCTCTTGGTCTTCTTCGACGGGTGGTTCGGTCGCCGGTTTCGGTGGTGTCTCCATGCCGGATTCCTTTTCCGGATCGACGACGCAGTAGATTCCACCGCTTGTGGTGATATAGAGGCGTCCGTGCGAGACGATGGGGGAGGCGGCACACGATTCTCGCGAGGGGAGTCGTCCTTTGGAGAGAATCTCGACACCCTTTTCCTCATCCGGCTTGAGGATGTACCAGCGACCCCCTTCGGTGATGCAATAGATCTTCCCGTCGGCATAAAGCGGGCTGCTGCGCATGACCGTTCCCAGTGCTTTGCGGCGCACGACCTCTTCGCCGGTTTTTTTGTCCAGGATGTGGAGTTTGGCCCGGTCGTCGATGATGTAGAGTCGATCGCCGATCACCAACGGCGCGGACTTTCCAGCCATCAGTTCGAAGATGCGCCATTTCGCGCCGTTTTCGCTGATGTCGCCGGTGAGGGTTCCGTCGAGTGCCACGACGCCACCCATCGACGTGCCGATGTTGTTTTCCTCGCTGTGCGAAGCGTAGACGGTTTGGCCATCGACGACGGGTGGTGTGTTGATGCCTCGTCGCGAGAACTCGAAGTGCCAGTTGCCCAGTCCCGTGCGCGGCTGGAGGGACCAGATCTGGCCGTCTCCCGAACCGATTACGAGCGACTGGCGGCCGCCGAGGACGGCCAAGGCGGGAGCGCTATAGGTCGTGTCGTACGGGAGAAGGCGGGTGCCGGTAAACCAGACAACCTCGCCGGTACGTTTGTCGAACGCGAGAAAGCGGTGGGCCGGTTTGGCCATGTCGCCCCATCCGATCACGATCGCGCTGACGATCACCAGATCCTCGAAGACGACCGGAAAGTTGGTGCGTCCTCCGTAGGTGCTTAGCAAGCCGAACCGCTCGTGCAAAGGTATCGCCCAAAGGGTCTCGCCGGTTTGGCCGTCGAGACACTGGAAGTAACCGCAGACACCCAAAGCGTACACGTTTCCGGTTTCCGGATCACCAACGACGCTCGACCAGCCGACTCGCGTATCGGGAACGTCGGACAACCAGACGTTGAAGCGGTTGGTCCAAAGGGTCTTGCCGGTCTTGGCGTCGAGACAGACGACGCGTTCGCCTTCGCGAGGCGTTCTCGGTTCGGCGCGGCAGAGGACATAGAGTTTGCCGTCCATCACGATCGGCGTGCTGCGTGTTCCCAAATCTTCGCGTTTCCACGCGACATGGCTCCCTTCGCCTCCCTTGGGATTCCAGTCATCGACCAAACCCGTCTCGTAGGAGGTGTTGTTATAATGCGGGCCACGCCAATAGGGCCAGTCACGTGGGTCAGCGGCCGTCGCCGTTTCCGCCGTTTTCGCATTGGTGGTTGCCCCGTCTACTTCTCCTACTTCTCCAGGTTCAGGGCCGATCGAAACGAAAGCCGAGGTCACGCGCGGACGGTGGCCTCGTTCGGAGTGCTCCTGTTGGGACACTTTGGGCATCGTCACCTTGGGACGTGCTGGCTCCTGGGAACAGCCCAAGGCAAGCGTGGTGGCAGCGAGGCCGAGGAAACTCAGGAGGGCTCCAGAACGTCCCCACTGTTTTCGCCGAGCGCCGTTGGGCAGCTTTTCACTTCGAGAATCGCTGGGCCGATTCCACGGGGAGTTTTGTCGTCGGCTCGTGACTCGTTTCATGCCACAGCTCCTATCATTTCATTCAGTGTTTCCTACGCCCGGCGAGCAAGCCTCGATCGACTCTTCGTCCAACCACTCATCTGCCGGGTCGAATTTGGGATGGACGACGATCAGCACGCGCATCTTCCCGACCGCTCGATGACGGGTTCCCGGCCGAATGACGACCGCCATTCCCGGCCGGACATCGAACAACGTTCCATCCAGTTCCATCTTGGCTCCCGGTTCGCACTCGAGAAAGTAGTAAATCTCTGTAAGTCGCCGGTGGTAGTGAGTGCGGGCACCGTGAGCGATTTCGGTCACGTGCAACGTCAATGGCACGTCGGATGTCTCGACGAGCGCCCGTCTAGCGAAACCGCAAGGGCACTCCGTTCCCTCGACCCTTTCGAAATCGATGATCTCAAACGGGGGCGGCGGAGGGGACGTGTTCATGGCGGTGGATACGGAAGGACGGGCCGAGCTGGGAGACGGCGCCCACCATTCTCCGGAAACTCGGCTATTTGACTTGAGGCAGGACGGATTCATGGTAACTCAGCCACCTCCCCGCTGCCAGTTGCTCGGACCGATAACCCGCAAAGTTTTGCCAGTCTTCCTGGCAGGCAAGGTTTGCGCAACGGTCGCTCTAAACCAGTTGCAGAAAAAAACTTGCGAACATTCAAGGTCGCTCGAATCCTGCGCCGATACCCTCATTGGAATCCGACTTCGCGACAGCGGCGACCAGCGGCGACGAAGCGGATCCAACCGGAGCGGACTTTCGAGTCAAGGATTGGCTCGACCGGTTCTGGCGCATCACCACCCACGCGCGGGTTTTCCCGCAAGGCCCGCAGTCAACCTACCGAGCGCACTTTGTGGATGCCGTAGGTTGGCGCCTCACGACGCACGATCCGGGCGAAGCGCCAGTAGAAAGTTCCAGCATTAAGGAGACATGGCTCAATGAAGTGGCAAATGATGGTAACCTCGCTGGTGCTGGGCTTGGGCATCAGCACTCAGAGCTTCGGGTTCGAGTTGCTCGACCAGATGCTCGGAATTGGTGGGCGCGGCTGTGACAGCAAGTGTTGCGACGATCACGCTGGTTGCTGTGCGAAAAAGCATCACGGCTGCGAAGCGAAATGTGCAGTCGATCCAGGCTGCGGAGTCAAGAGCAAGGGGTGCTGTGACCGTGGTCGGCGCTGCTGCGCGTCGAAGCGGCGCGGTTGCTGCCACCGGGAAGCGAAATGCGCGGTCGATCCCGGCTGCGGCGTGAAGCGGCACGGCTGCTGCGCCAAGAGCAATGGCTGCAGTGCCAAGGGCAACGGTTGCTGCGACAAGGGAACGTCCTGCTGCAAGCGCCGCTGCCTGCTCGACGCGCTCTTCTCCTGCAAGCGCTGCTGCAACAATGGCTGCGCCAGCAAGAGCAGCTGCTGCGAAGCCAAGTGTGCCGTGGATCCCGGCTGCTGTGTTGACCCCGGCTGCCACGTGCACCCGAGCTGCGGTGGTCATCCCGCTCCGGCTCAAAAGGACGGCGGTGCCAAGGCTCCCATGCCTCCGGCTCCTATCGTCGACCCTTCGGCCTATGTGCCCAGCAAGCGTCGCGTCGTTCAGGTCAGCTCCACGATCATTCGCTAAGCTGATACTTTAGACGGTGACGATCTAGGACCCATCCCTGCGGGGATGGGTCTTTTTTTGTGCGTCCGTCTGGCGGCCAGAAGGGGGTTGCCAGGAGTGCTTCTGTTTCGCCAGTTCCCGGGTGCCTGGTCGCACTGGACCAAGGCACTTCCCTGTATCAGGTACCGCCGTATTGCCGCATCGCCGGAATTGACGCTGACCTCCTGTCCCGTTCCCCGTACAATACGAGGTGCCTGGGAACGAAGGCGGCACCGCAGGCCGCCGTGCCCGTTCGGAGGAGTCCTCGCCGCATGCCCCGTCGTCGCCGCTTATTTCGCTGGCGTCTCCTGCTGATCGCCCTGCTGCTGTCTGGCGCCCTTTATGCCACCCCCGGCCTGCTGGGGCGTTTTCTGCCGGATTGGGTGACGACGCAGGTGGTTCCCGAGCTGGCGGGCCGCCTCCGAGTGGGGCGCTGGATCCTTTCCTGGACTCGCGCCGTAGAATTGGAGGACGTCAGACTCTTGGACGCGTCGGGTGCCGAAGTCGCCCGTGTCGACCGAATCACGACCGACTACGCGTTGGCTCATTGGCTGACCTCTCCCCGGCGAGTTGGAACGGTGCGGCTTGAGTCACCTCGCGTCCGCGCCGTGCTGAACGCTCACGGCTTCAACCTCGAGCAAGCCCTTCAGCCCCTCTTCGAGCAGCCCGCACCGTCGAAGGTCACTCAGTGGCGCCTCGTGGTGATCGATGGTGAGGCGACTTTGAAACGGGAGGAGACGGGACGGCAGATCGAGCTGCGAAACATTCGGTCGACGTTCGACTGGGACGCGGCGCGGTCGGCCGAGGCTCCCTCCGCCACCGTGAAACTCTCGGCCATGCAACCCAACCCCGACGGGCACGGCGCTGGCCGGTCGTGGGCGGTGGAAGCTCGAGGCACTTCGTCCACGGGAAGCGCCTCGCTGGAGCAGCTTCGTTGGGATATTCGCATCGACAACCTACCCATAGCGATTCTGGAATCAGCGCTTCCTGTCGACGTGCGCTGGGGGGGAGTCCTTGGCGGGCGGTTCGAATGGGATGGTGCCCGGCTCGACTGCCGCGATGTGAAATGGACGGGGTCACCCGGCGAGGTGACGGTGGACGGTCAGTTGGTGCCGGACCTGTGGCGATCCCTGGAATCATGGAAAGAGTTTTCCGGGCCCCTCACGCTGGCGTGGGAGATCAATTTGGCAGAAGCCTGGCCTCGGTTGCAGCCGTGGTTGGGGAGCAGTCGAGGGAGTTTCGAATCGGGGAGGCTGCGGGGAAGGGCTCAATGGAAAACCGAAGATGGGCGTCCTGTCATCGAAGGGCAGCTCCATGCCGAGGACCTAGCGACGCGCGTCGGCGACCGTCGCGACGCGTGGAACGTACCGCTGGACGCGGCCTGGGAAATCGTAGGAACTCGCCAGGGACTCGAACTGCGCCAAGGGCGGCTCCGCGCTCCCTTTCTTGACCTTCAAGCAGAAGGGACTGCCGAACAAGCCTCGCTTCATCTCACCGCAGATCTCGACCGCTTCCAGAGACTTCTGGGTAACGCACTTCTGCCGCCAGAGGCCGAACTAGGTGGAAGCCTATCTGTGACAGGATCGTGGCAGGGGATGCCATCGGGCGCCGCGGGAACACTCCAGTGCGAGGCGGTACGCTTTCGTATGGCGACGGGCCCGAACCGGGAATGGCTGGAGCCCAAATGGGACGCCATGATCCGATGGGAGACGCGCCGTCGAGAAGACCGCACGACCGATCTGCGATCGGCGCATGCTCGAGTCCAGGCCGGCTCCGAGACGCTTGTCGCTTCCTTGCGTCAAGCCACCACATGGAGAGGCTTGCAGACACAGTGGCCATTGCAGGTTCACATCGAGGGGGACTGGAAGCGTTGGGCGCAACGCCTGCGGCCGTGGCTTGCGCTCCCCGACGATCCACGTCTCCCCCGTGGGGCATTCCATGGCGATGCCACTGTCCTGCTGGGAGCCGAATCGTTGGAGATCGTCCAAGGGCAGTTCGGAGGAGAAGACCTGGAATGGTCGCCCACGGGAGGCGCATCATGGCGCGAACCGGTCTGGCGCATCTCGCTGGAGAACGCCCGCTGGGAATATAGACGCACTTGCAATGTGCGTCGCGCCGTGCTCCAGTCGACAACGGTAGCTCTTTCTTTGATTGAATGCCAATGGCCTGTCGGGGAAAGCTGGCAGTCGGCCACGGGGAAAGCCCTGGTGCGAGGTGATTTGGGACGGTTGCAACGAGCATTCGACGCATGGGAGGTGGGACCTACGGCGGTCGACGTCGCCGGGGAACTGGTCGCCAATCTCTGGGCTCGCCGTGCAACCCCGGAGTCCCGCCAGTGGGAGGCCAAATGGACGGTGCGCAGCCTGCGTGT